>NZ_PUIA01000017.1:0-300000 GCF_002967715.1 Blastopirellula marina | reverse complement strand
AGCGGACACGGCTCGCGAATACATGAACTTGCAAGGGCACAAGGAAGGGATCAATGCCGTTTCCTGGCAGCCTGACTCGAACGTGTTAGCATCGGCTTCCGCTGACAACGAAGTGAAGCTGTGGGCAATGGTCGATGGTAAGAACATCAAGTCGTTTGGTGCCCATGGCGGCGGTGCCGAGTGGGTCAGCTACACTCACGACGGACGCATGGTCACCGCCGGTCGCGACAAAGTGGCCAAGGTCTGGGCCGGCGACGGAAAAGAACTCGCCAAGACGCCTGGCTTCGCCGACCTGGCGCTGCGTGCCTGTTTCAATCACGACAGCACCAAGATCGTCGTTGGCGACTGGTCGGGCGAGATTCGTGTCTACCGCGTGGAAGGGATGCAGGAACTCGGCAAGCTGAAAGCCGTTACTCCCACTTACGACGAGATGATTGCCTCGCTCCAGGCCGACATCGGCACCTTCGACAAGACCGCCGCCGACACCAGCGCCGCCGCGACTGCCGCGAAGCAGGCCTTCGACAATCATCTGGCCGCGATGGAAAACAGCAAGAAAGCCGCTGGTGATGCCAAGGCTGCAATGGACGCAGCTGCCGCCAAGGTCGAAGCGTTGAAGAAAGCGATCGCCGAATCGGAAGCCAAGCAGAAGCAGCAAGAGCAAGAAGCTGCCGCGAAGGATGCCGATGCCAAGAAGTGGGCCGGTGAGATTGCCAAGGCCGAGCAGGCCCTCAATCAGGCCAATGCCAAGTTGGCCGATTACGGCAAGCAGACCCAAGCGAAGAGCTCGGTCGTCACGGCCGCCAAGAACGCCCAAGGCGAACACCAAAAGCAGCTGGACGATCTGAAGAAGCAACTCGCCTCGCAGCAGCAGGCCATCGACGCAGCCAAGAAGAAGGTTGCCGACCTCGATGCCAAGATCGCCGAAGCGACCAAGCAAAAGGAAACGACTCCGGACGATCAGAAGGAATCGAAGCAAAAAGAAATCGATTCGCTGGCAGGTGAAAAGACCGCTGCTCAGGCCGAAGTTGATAAGTTGGCTGCTGAAGCCAAGAAGTCGACCGACGCAATCGCCGGCAAGGAAGGCGAACTGAAAAAGGACGCCGAACAAATCGCTGCCGCGGAAGCGGAAGTGAAGAAGCTGCAGGACGAAACCAACAAGGCCAACGGCGAGAAAGCCAATGCTGAGAAGGCCATTGCCGCTGCCAAGCAGAACAAGCAGACCGCCGATACCCAGTTGGCATCCGCCAGAGCCGCGATCGACGCAGCCAAGAAGGCGAAGGACGAAGCCAACAAGGAAACCGGTACGCAGCAGAACCTGATCAAGCAGTATGACGCCGAGATGAAGAAGCAGGTCGAACAGTTGAAGAAGCTGGAAGAAGGCAAGCCGAACGTCGAGAAGGCTATGAACGATCAAGCCGCCGCTGCCAAGGCCGCCGCTGATAAAGCCGCTGCCGCCAAGGTCGAACTGGAAGCGATCAAGAAGGAAAAGGATGACTTCGCAGCGTATCCTGCCAAGCTCCAGGCCGAACAGCAGGCCATGATGACCGGCATCAAGACCCAGGAACAACAGGTCGCTGAAGCCGCCGCCAAGCAGGCCGAAATGGAAAAGCAGATGGAAGAGAAGCTGGCCCAGATCGCCAAGCTGCAAGCCGAACTCGATAAGGTGATGGAAGAGAAGTCGGCCGTCTACGCTCAGCTTCGCGAGACCAAGCAAAAGGTCGAAACCAGCACCGATGAAATGGCCAACGCCCAGGCCAAGCTGGAAGAGCTGAAGCGTCAATCGGAACTGCTTCAGAGCCTTTACCAGTAGTTGCCACTTAGCCCCGAATGGAGCGGCAGATCATAGCCCAGGGCACAAGCCCTGGGAAAGTCGATCAAGAAACAAGAAACAAGTGAGCCCCAACGGGGCGACATATTTTCTCAATGTTGAGATCGTGTCGCCCCGTTGGGGCTCGCCTTTTTTGGGCTCATTCATCCCAGGGCTTTCGCCCTGGGTATTTCTTTTCTCCCCTTGGGGGACTGAATCGCTTAGCCGTCCAGGCCACCGAACAGTGGTGTCGACAGGTAGCGTTCGCCCAGGCTGCACAGGATGACGGCGATTCGCTTTCCCTTCATTTCAGGCCGAGCGGCAACCTGCTTGGCGGCCCAGATGGCGGCACCACTGCTGATGCCGGCGACCAGGCCTTCTTCCTTGGCCAGCAGTCGGCCGTACTCGAAGGCGTCTTCGTCGTCGACTTGAACCACTTCATCAACAATCGAGGTGTCCAGGTTCTTTGGAATGAAGCCAGCACCAATCCCTTGGATGCGGTGCTTGCCCGGCTGACCGCCGCTAATCACGGGGCTGTTCTTGGGTTCGACGGCGATCGAAATGAAGTCTGGGTTCTTGCTCTTGATGAACCGCGAAATACCGGTGATCGTTCCGCCGGTGCCGACGCCAGAGATCAACACGTCGACGTTGCCTTCCATGTCGGCCCAGATTTCGGGGCCGGTGGTCGCTTCGTGAATCGCTGGGTTGGCCGGGTTATCGAACTGGCCAGGCATCCAGCCGTTGGGGTCTTTCTCGGCCATTTCGGCGGCCGTGTTGATGGCACCCTTCATGCCATCGGCAGCTGGTGTCAGAACCAGGTTCGCACCCATCGCACGCAGCAGGGCACGACGTTCCAACGACATCGATTCCGGCATGGTCAGCGTCAGCTTGTAACCCTTGGCGGCACAAACAAAGGCCAGGGCGATGCCTGTGTTGCCGGAAGTTGGCTCGATGATGTGGGTGTCTTTGGTCACAACGCCGCGCTTCTCGCCGTCGGCGATCATGGCGTAGCCGATGCGGTCTTTGACGCTGTTAAGCGGGTTGAACCATTCACACTTGGCGTAAACCTCGGCCCCACCCTGGGGGATCAACCGATTGATATGTATCATCGGGGTATCGCCGATGGCGTTGCATGCGTCGTTAAACGTCTTATTTCGGGGCATGATTGGTATTCCTTCGTGATGTCCGTTAAAGCGCGAGGCTTGGGTTAATTTTTCGCCCAAGTATCAATAAACGCCCAAGTGTGTCAATAAGATTCTCTCACAGCCTGTGCCGCTGTGCCAGAACACCCCTGTAGGAGGCTAAAACCCGATGGATATCGTCAATCTAAACGACGCCGAGCCCTTCACCACGAAAGACGGCTCCGAAATCCGCGAACTGCTGGCCCATCGCAATTCAGCGATTCAAGCCCAAAGCCTGGCCGAGGCCCGCTTGCCACCGGGGGCCAGCACCACCGCCCACTACCACCCCAAAACGGAAGAAATCTACTACATCACCCACGGCCAAGGCCGCATGCAAATCGGCGAAGAGCTGCGCGATGTGAGCGTCGGGGATGCCATCGCCATCCCGCCAGGCCTGGTTCATCAGATCACCAACACGGGCGAAGATACGCTGCGGCTTTTGTGCTGTTGTGCTCCGGGGTACGAGCATGAGGATACGGTGCTGTTGGATTTGTAGATCACCCTCTTTTCATCGGATTCAAATACCAAGAGCCAGTCAAAAGTAATTCGGCTCGTTGGCAGAAAGAAGGGAATCATGATCTACGGATATGACGACGAAGTTCCACTCAACGACTACGGTCTTAAGCGTTTAAAGAGCTTGAGCATTGCGGCGTCGCCTGACACTCTTAGGGCACTTGCCGGCTTTCTTTATGAAGCCGCAGCCGAGATGGAGAGCTCAGATCGACTTCATAGCAATTGGCATCGCCATCCAACAGCAGATTTCGCAGAACGAATCGAATGTGAGATTGCAGTTCTAGCGAACGAAACTTAGTCGCAGCCAAATCGAAGGATTAGGCGAGCGAGTCTCGGTGACGTTTTGCGACGAGTTTGATGACGTTACTCGATGGTCTTCGCCATAGCTAAAAGGTGATCAATCGCGGCGCGTGAATTGGGGTCGATTTCCGTGTCGGCAGCGGCATCTTGAGCCTGCAGAAAACGTTCGAGTGAATCGAGTGCTTTTGGATTTCCTTCAAGCAGATTCTGGGCAATCGATTTCTCTTGCTTGAGTGACGGTCGACTTGGATGACTGGGGGCCGGGCCATTGGCATATTCTGCGAATTCTTGTAGTAATTCAGCCGAGTCGTCTGAATGGTATTTGCAGAGTCCAATCATCGCTTCACCGGCCGAATTCCAATATTGCCCAGCGATGGTGCTTCCGATGATCTGTTTTAATGCGTGAGACGCATGTTGGCCCTGGTTGGTGTCACGCATCCAGCGATGGGCCGATACCACAATGTCTTCCATAACGGATTGACTTTCGAGGCGTCCGAAATCACTTGGTTCTAACGAAGCATCATAGTCCGCCTCGGTTTTAAAGAGCTCTTCCAACAGTTGGGGTGAAGGGTCGCGAATCCAGCCGGCCAGGGAAGCGGCCAGCTTGCGGTGCATGTAACTCCCGGACTGAGAAGCTTCTCGTACGATGATCGCAGCGGCATGGGAGTGTTCGCCAAGCGGCTTAAGCACGACCGATTCGCACCCTTGTTTCGCAAGCGTATAGGCACACCAGTCCGCGATACGAAACCAAGCATTGAAGAGATCATACGTTGGCATGAGATACCTTCGGGGTGAATCGTAACGGAAAAGAAGATCGCTTCACCAAGGAAGTGTAGTATCATCTGGGGGAAGTACCGTGAATTGCGGCTCTTGCGCAGAGGTTGTGTTTGGTGGGAAGCAGCATCTTCTTCGCCGTGCTTCTGCCATGGGGCACCAGCACAGGGCAAGTTTCCGTCGCCCCATTTGCTACTTACCAATCAGCCGGCAGCTACTCTCCTCAGTACAAACCTCACAAATCGGTGCCCCTTCTTCACAATGGGCCAGGCACGTTTCGATTCGCTCTTGCATCACCTTCGCCATCAGAGGGTGCAGTCCTAGCGGGGCGGTTACGAGGTGCGAAATGCCAGGGTGGCTGGCGGCAGCTTCTTTCGCCAGGCGGGGGATGTCTTCGTGCCAGTGCCTGCCGGGGGAAAGGAAATAGGGGTGGACCACAATCTGGGTGGCTCCCTGGTCGGCGCATTTTTGAAAGGCCTCGGCAATACTCGGCGCGGCCAGTTCCATGTGGGCCGGCTCAACGATTTGGTACCCCGCCGTCTGGCGGAACATCTTGACCACTTCCAGTAACAGGTCGTTGCTTTCGGCCCGGCGGGAGCCGTGGTCGACGATGATGATGCCCAGGTTTTCTCGGTTGGATGTGGACTGCCGCATCAAAATGCTTCTCGGGAACGAAGTTTCGTGGTGCCTAATTGTTGCTTTGGGGGCTAACGATTAAGTTAGGACGATGAATCTTACGCAAGTCATTACGATTCTAAGCATAACGGCAGCCGTTTTCACCGTGATGGGCATTGGGGGAACGGCTCGTTATCTGAAATGGCTCACGCGCGAAGTCGACGCTGGTTTGTTGAAGTTGGGCATTCGCGTCCTGATGCCATGCTTCATCTTTGTGAAGGTGGTTGGTAATCCGGCCTTCGACCATGCCGCCAACGTCTACTTGCCGCCGGTCTGGGGTTTTGTCTCGGTGGCGATCGGCTGTCTGGTGGCGTACTCGTGGGCTCGCGGAAGCGGAGCACGACTTGGCTTCGATCATTCCGACAAGGTCCATACGTTTGCCATCTGTATCGGCATTTTCAATTATGGGTTCATTCCGATCCCGCTGATTCAGGAAATCTTTGGCGAGCGGGCCCTGGGTGTCCTCTTTTTGCATAACGTCGGTGTCGAGCTGGGCATCTGGACGATCGGCGTGAGCCTGGCCAGTGGCGGACTGACCAAAGGTTGGTGGAAGAACGTTTTGAATCCCCCCAGCCTGACGATCATCTTGTCGCTGTTCATTAACGAGATGGGCTGGGCCAGCCTGGTGCCAGAGTTTGTGACACAAATCACAAGCATTCTGGCCAGTGCGGCCATTCCGATGATGATGCTACTGATCGGAGCGACGTTCTACGATCAGATTTTTCATGCCGATGTGAAAGACGACAAATCGAGCCCCTGGCCGACGTATGTTTCGGCCGTCCTGCTGCGGCTATTGCTACTGCCCATCTTATTTTTGTTAGCGGCACTTTGGTTGCCAATATCGTTGGAACTGAAGCAAGTTGCGGCAATTCAAGCCGCGATGCCGGCGGCCGTATTCCCAATTGTGCTGACCAAGCACTACGGAGGCGATCCCCGCACGGCACTTCGGGTGGTGATGGCGTCGACCGTGGTGGGATTTGTTACAATTCCTATATGGATCTCGACCGGCATTGCCTGGCTTGGTCTCGAGACCACCGTGCTTCAGCAATCTTCTCAGGAGGTAATCGTGGCACCTCAACTTGAGCCACTCACGCAAGCGATTCACGTGGCTGGTATTTCGGTCCGGACCACCAATCGCAAGGAAATGAACGCCGATACCGCGCGACTTCCGAAGCTGTATGAAAAATACGAGACCGACAACATCGACGCGCTGATCCCTAATCCGGTCGAGCCGAAGAAGCGCATCGCCGTTTATGCCGATTATGAATCGGACCAGTCCGGCCAGTTCACGATGCTGCTGGGCAGAGAGGTTTCGCCCGAAGCCGAGATTCCCGATCAACTCGACAAGGTGCGAATCCACAAAGGAAGTTACCTGCACTTCATCGGCGAGGGAGAGATGCCGCAGACGGTGCTGAAGACGTGGAAAGAGATCTGGCACTTCTTCGAAGAAGATACCGCCTACACACGCAGCTTCGAGGCTGACTTCGAGATCTACGACGAAGCCAGCCCTAATCGGGTCGATATCTTTATTGCGGTGGAGTGATGCCGAAGTCTTCGATCGTCAGCAGGGTACGTAGCTCGTAGCCTGCATCGGCGAAGGCCTGCTTGCCACCTTCCATGCGATCGACGATCGCAATCACGCCCAGCACTTTCAGCCCGGCTGCTTCGACCTTTTCGATGGCCTTCAGCGAACTGCCACCGGTGGTGACGACGTCTTCCACAATGACGCACGTGTTACCGGCAACGACAGGGCCTTCCACGTCTTGCCCGGTACCGTGGGCTTTGGCTTCTTTGCGAACGATAAAGCCCGCCAGCGTCTTGCCCTGGACGGCAGCCACGGTGATGACCGAAGCGGAAATCGGATCGGCCCCGATGGCCATCCCGCCAACCGAATCCGGCAGGCTATCGCCAAGCATTTCCAAGATGCCCAAGCCAACTTGCAGGGCACCTTCGCTGGAAAGGGTTACCTTGCGGCAATCGAGATAGTACGAAGCCTTCTTGCCCGAGGCGAGCGTGAAGTCGCCAAATTTCAGGCCTTTGTCGCGAACAATTTCAATCAGCTTCTCTTTGCTGTATTGCATCGGTCTTTCCTCGATCCCAGGGTCGTATGCCAATCGAAACCCATCGTACCCCATCCCGGCAACAGAGGTCAGGGGGGAGCGAGATGATGTAAGAATAGGCAGGCATTTGCAAACCTCCGAAGCTCCTTCAGGGCTTAGGAACCGTCCCCGGCATCGCTTTCGTCCAAGGGTAAGATCTCGGTCTCAGGCAATGCCGCGCGTAGTTGCGCAAGTCCCTCTGGCGTGACGGCCGTCTCTTGCAGGTACAACTCTTTGAGCGACTTCATCTGCGACAGGGCTTCGACACTGTCGTCGGTGACTTGGGTGCCCAGCAGAAAGAGGACCTCCAGGTTGGTCAGTGCCGGCAGCTTCTGGACGGCCTCGTCGCCGATGTCGGTCTTGGCCAGGCTCAATATCTTAAGCGTCGTCAGCTTTACCACCGGATCGATTGCCGCGTCGGTGAACCGGGCATGAAACAAGGTCGGCTCAGTATCAGTGCGAACCGAGCCCCCCAGGTACAACTGCTCAAGGCTCGGCAGGTCGGTCAAGTGCGTCAGAGCTTCGTCACTGATCTGCGTTTCTCGCAGGTCGAGCACGATCAGGTCTGGCAGACCTGTAAGCAACGCCAAGTCTTTGTTGGTGACCAGCAGCGGGTTGGGCGTGGTGATGACCTGAATGCGGTTTTCGTTGTCGCGGCCGATCTCGAAACCAACGCGGCGATACTTGCTGACGGTTGGGTCCTGGTTGTTGTCGTGAACCGGCGTAGGTGTAGGTTTCGCTGCCCAGTTGAAGATCAGCCCGCCGATCAAAAGCAGTACGCCGGCCACGATGATCGACATCAGCGCGATGCCGATTTCCATGCCAAAGCTTTCGCGCTGGGGGCGTTGCGGCTGACCGGGGAAGTCTGGGTGCGACATGCGAAGATGGGGCTTTCACGAGAAGTTCAGGAAGCCTCCAAGATAACATCAACCAGGACCCCATTGCCACGGTTAGATCGACGAGTGCTGTGCTATCAGTGCTGCTTCACGGAATTCGAAGATTTCGCGAACTGCCGATCGGGGCTCGCCGTATCAGTATTTGTCCCCAGGCGAGGTTCATGACAGAGAGCAACTTCGGTCCTGGCGACCATGGGGCGATAGCACACGGAGGAAACGCAGTGACCAAAAGACGACACGCCCAACGCAGTGGCAAACGAAGCTCGGCACAAGCAGGAATGCACCTGATGCGAGCGATTGTCCTGGAAGGGATGGGTATCTTGCTGTTGGCAGGCTTGATCGGCTATCCGATCCTGACGCAGACCCAATGGCGAGTTTCGTGTCAGGACTGCGAGCCGTCCGCTATCGACCAAGGCCTACATGTACTACTGGCCAAAGTGGGTCTGCTCAACGAGCCAGACTAAACCAAACAACAACGACTTCGGTGTCATGCCCACGTTGGCGAGGGCATCACTTACTACCCCGGGATGAAATGCCCACGCCCACGTGCTCACGACACCCGCAACTTGAACGACAGGAGGTCTATGAAGAAGGGAAGCTTTAGACAAACAGTTCAATCTTAGCAACAACTACGGCGTGCCCTCTTAGGAGGGCACGTTTGTTTCGAATCTCGACTTCCACTTCTCCACCGCGCGGCGATGCCTGATATGCCTGCAGTTTCTGTTTGTTGAGCTTCTTGCTCCAATACTCTCCCAGCACGCAGTGCGCCGATCCAGTGACCGGGTCTTCTGCTATGCCAGCGGCCGGGGCGAAGAATCGCGAGATGAAGTCGTACTCTGGCTGGTCGCTACGCGCCGTGACCATCACCCCGCGTGACGTCCTCGGTGCCAGCAGTGCATGATTGGGATTCATCTGCCGCACGTCGTCCGCCGTGGGAACTTCGATGAGCCAATCCCACGCATTCTTGCCACAAAAAGTGAAATCGTGGATCCCCAGGCTTTCCAGCAGGCCGTCGGTCGGCGGTGTCTCTTCGGCGGGCGCGATTGGAAAATCGAGTTCGATCATCTCGCCATAGGGTGCCGCGGTAAGCGTTCCGCTGCGGGTTTCGAAACGAAGTGTCTGGTCTTCGGGAAAACCTTTGTGCTGCCATAGCGTGTGGGCCGTGGCCAGGGTTGCGTGCCCACACAGATCGACTTCCACCGCCGGTGTGAACCACCTTAGCCGCAGCGTCTCTCCTTCTGGATAAACAAATGCCGTTTCGGCCAGGTTCATTTCCGCGGCCACGTGCTGCATCCACTGGGCATCGACAGGCTTATCCAGCCAGCAGACCGCTGCCGGATTCCCCGCAAAGGGCTTGGATGTGAACGCATCGACTTGATACAGGGTTCGCGGCATGGGATGTGTTTCAAAGATGGGGAAAGTGGTTCAGTCCGTCAGGCGGACACCGCAGCTGGGGCAAAAGGTTCGCCTCCCTCGGCGAAATAGCGATAGGTTGTACAATAGAATAGGTGCTTCTCACTTGCCACTGGAAAGAAAGTCATCGGCGTGTTGCATCCGCGAATTATCGTCACCATGGGAGACCCCGGCGGGGTAGGGCCTGAGGTCTGCCTGCAGCTATTGTTGGATCACAACCAGTACGCCGGTACCGTGCCGATCATCTTTGGCGACGCCGCCATCCTCCGCCAGGTTGCCCACGTCTGCGGCTACCCTGAACCGAAGAACGTGGTGCCGTTCCACGAGGCGATGGACCTGCACTCGTTGAAAGAAGCGACCGTCGTCGACTTCGGCACGATCGACCCCAGCACGTTCCAGCACGGCAAAGTCACCGCCGAAGGGGGCGAGGCTTCGTACCAGTACTTCATTTCGGCGATCGACTTCGTCCTGGCTGGCAAGGCCGACGGCATCACGACCGGGCCGATTAACAAAGAAGCTTTGCACGCCGCCAAGCATTTTTATCCTGGCCATACAGAAATTCTGATCGAACGCTGCGGCCGCGACACTGGCTGCATGATGCTGACCAGCGAAGAGCTGACCTGCAGCTTCGTCACCACGCACGTTGGCTACCGCGATGTGCCGCAGCTACTCACGATCGAGCGAATCGACGAAGTGATCGATCTGACGGTCGAAGCGATGCGGAAGATTCGCAAGCGTGAACCGCGCCTGCTCGTGTGCGGGCTCAATCCGCATGCCGGCGAACATGGCCTGTTCGGCGATCGCGAAGAAGAACGCATCATCGTCCCAGCCGTTGAAGCAGCACGCGCCCGCGGCATTCACATCGACGGTCCCGTCCCGCCTGATACGGCCTTCCTGGCCGAACGTCGCCCGCTGTACGACTGCGTTATCTGCATGTACCACGACCAAGGGCACATCCCGCTGAAGGCATTGGCGTTTGACGTCGCCGTGAACACCACGCTGGGCCTGCCCCTTGTGCGGACGTCCGTCGATCACGGCACCGCGTTCGACATCGCCTGGCAGGGGAAGGCCAAGGTCTCGAGCATGATCCACGCGGTGCAGTTGGCTCGCGATTTGGTTTCGCATTAAGAAGGCGATTCAAATCGATGTTCGCCGTCCGAGCCACCAAGTATGATCCGACTAAACGAGATGCGCGTGGCATCTTCCATATTAACGAGTGGACCTCGATAAGCGATATTGGCAAGACGTTCGACGGTAAAGAACTAACCCCTGAAGATTACCTTCAGATGGAAGACGCCTACATCGCGGCAATCTTTCAATTGCTTGAGGCGACCGGACTCTCGTGTCTTGCGATCGAACTCCTTGAAAACAAGATGGGGCCGGACGCGCGTCGAAGTCTTCAACAGCTAGATACGTGGCAACTGAGGAAGAAGCTAGGCGCGATTGCGATTGAAGGTGAATTAGACCTGGAAGGGATCGAATTGATCTCCCGGCTTTCGTTGCGAGAAGCACTTTGGTGCAAACTGAAAGGGGATCACGCAACGTATGTCCATTTTGGGTGGGACTATTACATGTATCTGGGGACCGAGCGCGAAGGGGCTTGTCTAGGTTCACCGCCATCTGGGATGCACTTCGAGACTCTTAAGAGTCCCTACGCCCAGACTTTCTACGAAGGCTGATCACGTTATAGCATTCCAAACATCGATCTATGGTGTCTCCTCCCCCCAAAAGTCCCAGGCGTAAACCTGGAAAACCTGGGCATTGGGGGAGATCTCATGCATGGAATAGGCCCAACTGCCCAGCTAAAATAAGTCGACGTTCCTGCCACCAGTCCTTCTGTGTTTCCCCCGTGAGAGAGCATCTCGACCATGAATCGTTTGCTTCGATTGTTTTGTGTGCTTCCGATGATCGTCCTGTTGGCTGTGCCTGCTATGGCGCAGAAGAAAGAGGTCGAGGGTCCGCCGATCCCGAACGATCCGGTCCTGCCGGTGGTGCCAAAGAAGACCTTCACCAACCTGCGAATTCGCCGCCCGGTTTCGATCACCCATGCTGGCGACGGCACCAACCGCGTCTTCTTCGCCGAACAGCAAGGCGTCATCCTCGCCGTGCCGAACGATCCTCAGGTGGAAGAAGCGGAAGTCTTCCTTGATATCGAAGACTCGGTTCGCTTCAACCCGAAACAAAACGAAGAAGGCCTGCTAGGGCTGGCGTTCCACCCGAACTTCAAAGAGAACGGCGAGTTCTTTCTGTACTACACCGTAAAGAAGGGGCTGGTCTCGCACGTCTCACGATTCAAGACGAAAGACGGCAAGGGGGATCCGGCCTCGGAAGAAGTGCTGCTGACTATCGAACAGCCGTTCTGGAACCACAACGGCGGTAGCATCGAGTTCGGTCCGGATGGTTACCTGTACATTGGCCTGGGTGACGGCGGCAGTGGTAACGATCCGAATGGCAACGGCCAGAACCTGGGTACCTGGCTAGGTTCGATCTTGCGAATTGATGTCGACAAAAAAGAGAACGGCAAGAACTACGGCATCCCGGCCGACAATCCGTTTGTCAGCACCAAAGGAGCCAAGCCAGAGATCTACGCCTATGGCCTGCGAAACGTTTGGCGTTTGACCTTCGACCGTGAAACCGGGGCCTGCTGGGTTGGCGACGTGGGGCAGGGCCTATGGGAAGAAATCGACATCATCACCAACGGCGGTAACTATGGCTGGAACGTGCGAGAAGGTTTGCATCCGTTCTCCGATGAGTTCGCCAAGCCAGGTGCCAAGTACATCGATCCGATCTTCGAGTACCACCACAACGTCGGCAAGTCGATCACCAGCGGCTTTGTTTACCGCGGCAAGAAGGTGCCCCAACTGGTCGGCAAGTTTTTGTACGCCGACTACGTGGCCGGCAAGGTCTGGGCGCTCGAGTACGACTACGAGACCAAAAAGGTCGGCAAGAACTATCGCATCGAAGAGCCCTCGAACCCACCGGTCGTTTGCTTTGGCGAAACGGAAGATGGCGAAGTGCTGATGTGTGCGATCTTCGGCGACTACGGCTCGATTTACGAGTTCACTGCTGCTGAGTAAACATATCATCTCCCCTGAGGAGAGAGGATTAGGGGGAAGGGCGAAATCAAGAAACCTTCACCTCCAGAACCAAGAATGGCCGATGGCTGACGAATCCCTTTCGGGGAAACGTATCCATCGGCCTTTTCTGTTGCATCTTGTCCAAGGGGGAATGCATGACGCAGTCGCCGCTGATCGTGGGGCTCTCGATCTTGATGTGCGTGATCTACGGCGTGATCCACGATCAGATCACCGCGAGGATCTGCGTCGAGTACTTCACCATCGGCCACAAGCCGGTCTTGGGCGGCACGGAAGATCCCACGCTCTTAGGGCTGGTCTGGGGCTTTCTGGCCACCTGGTGGGTCGGGGCGATGCTGGGCATCCCGTTGGCCTTTGTCAGTCAGACTGGCTCGCTGGTGAAGAAGTCGGCCAAAGACCTGGTCCGCCCGATGCTGGTTTTGATGGCCGGCACGGCGGCTTTAGCATTCGCCGCCGGCGTGACGAGCTACGTGTTGACTGCTAACGATGTGATTCACCTGGCCGGGGGCTTTCAGCATGTCATGCCAGCCGAGAAGCAGGATGCGTTTCTGATCGATCTGTGGATCCACAATGCCAGCTACGCCGGAGGCTTTCTAGGAGGCGTGATCCTGATGGTCTGGGTTGTGGTCGATCGTTACCGCCAGACGCATTGGCCGAAAGATGAAGCCGAACCACAGAAGTGATAGGCTCAGTAAGTCGACGTAATAGCTTCCAGTTTTACCGCGAAGGAAAAAAATGATGTCGTCAGATTTCTCGAATCCGTATGAACCTGGGGACTCTGAGGAAGTAACCCAAGACGATCGCAACATGGCCCTGTTGTGTCATATCCTGGGGCTGCTGACCAACGTGTTCGGTCCGCTGATTCTGTGGATCTTGATGAAGGACAAATCCGCGTTCGTCGATTTCCACGGCAAGCAGGCCATCAACTTTCAAATCACGCTCATTCTGGCCTACATGGCCTCCGGTGTGCTGATGTGCGTTTACGTCGGGATCCTGTTAGCGATGGCAACCTTCGCTATCCAAGTTATCTTCACGATCTTGCCAGCGATGAAGGCCTACGAAGGCCAGCGATATGTCATTCCCGTCGCGATTCCCTTTTTGCGCTAAGTGTCCCTACGCCAATTCGTGACCCAGCGGCTGATTGCGGTACCTCGCAAGCCCAGTGGGCGGGTCGCGTAATCAGGCCTTAAAGGCATTCGGATCGATATAAAGGTGCGAAAACCCCGGGATATAACGCACTGCGGCCCCCATGTGGTGGAGTAGTAAACCGGCCACTAGGGATTAGACTGGGCTTATCACTTCGCTGGTTCTCGGTTTGCCGCATCGATTCTCTCTTGTACCGAGCGAAAATATAGACAGCTAAGCAACTACCGCCGGAAAAACACATGTTCCCCGGCAGTAACAAGATTGGCGACTCTGGTTGGCCCGTTTCCCCCGACGTTTGCCCCTGCCGGCCTGAGTCGCCTTTTTTTCTCTCTCGTGATCGCTAGACCCTGCCCACCTGCTAGCGCTGCGGATGCCCACATCGCGTGAGGCCTCAAGGGAAAAATCCTGCCAATAAAGTTTTCACCAAATCTGCATCGATACGGCGAGGACTGAACCCCACCTGACCCTTATAGGAGCCTATTTTTGCCTAAGCAAAGTGGGCAAAAATAGGCCTTCGAAAAACCATTGCAAGAAAAACGATAATGGGGGAATATCAGTCACAGACCGTTGCGAATTAAAGCATAGAGACGATTTCAGTTCCATCGAGAACGAGGCCGAGCCGGCAGCCTGAACAACTGCGGCTCAGAAAACTACCTACCTGCAATACGACCCACCTACCTGCCGGAACAGAGAACAGAGGATTAGTAGCTATGGGCAAGATCTCTCCAGCACAGTTTGCCAAGTCGGCGATCACCGTGGTGATCATGGTCGGCATCCTGGGTGTCGCTTTCGGCGAGTCGCTCTACCGTAAAGCAAACTACGTTACCTTTCTGACGACCGAGTCCTTTCCGACGATGAACCTGCTGTACCGAGACAAGTTGGTCTCCGAGAACAGCTTTACCGACGAAGGGGGCATCAAGCACCGTTTGTTCGTCTTCGAGTCGGAAGACCACGGCGGGACGTCTACCTGCCGCGTTGTGGTGACCGACGAGGATTACCACGTGACCTCCACGTGGAATGCCGATCGAACCAACAAACTGCTCAACGTCGGCTTCATGGAGCACACCTCGCCCCCGGTTCTGGAGATCGTGCGACACGATTCCAACAAGAGTGCTCTGACTTGCGAGCACCTTTGCCTGCACATGGGTGTGCTGCAAGCGTACCAATATCGCCCGCGTGACAAGAGCATTATGACCCAATAGTCATGCTCCGCCCGATTGACCCTCGAAGTAACCCCAGTAAAATCTTGCGGTAACTGGGGTTACATTCTTTACGCTGATAGAGGGTGTTAAAGCTTGCCCCTGGGTTTTTCCCGCGCACCGAACTTCGGAAGGGGCCATGTCCGCCAAGCCAACCAATCGACCGTCTAAGTATCAAGTCTTTCTGCTCTGGTCGAACGACACTGTCAAAGAGTGTCGCGAGGTCCGCAAGTTCTTCAAAGAGTTCAACAAGAAGACCGCGAAGCCAGAGTTCGGTGTCACCTTCGAGATCATCGATCATTGTTTCGATACCGATGACAAAGGGCACCCCGGCGCGGTCCCGGCCGAAGAGCTGTTGGCCAAGGCCAAGGACACCCTCGCCCTGACCATCGGTTTGTGTACCGACGACGAGACTTCGCTCAATCCCTACACCGAAGAGAAGGCCCAGCAGCAGTTGGACCTGGTGCTGGAAAGTGCGAAGCAGAACAAGTTTCATCAGTCGATCTGGTTCGTCCTCACGCACCGCAACAACGGCAGCGACCAGCGCGAAGAAGTCTCGGGCGAGATCCACGACCTGCTACGTCTCCCCGCAGGATTGAAGCCGAACGACGTTTGCCTGTTTGGCGAGAACGACACCTTCGCCGACGTGCTGGCCGAGAACCTGACCAAGGTGCTTTCCAGCGAAGGGCGTCCGTGGATCGAAGATCAGAACGCGGCGGTCCATGCCATCGAAGCGGCCCGACGTCAGAAGATGGACAAGCTCGTCAGCCTCGGCATCGACCCGTGGGGCCAGCGATTCGACAACAAGCAGGCCATCTCCGAAGTCCGGGCACTTGAGTCGCAAATCACCGAAGAGAAGACGACCAGTGAAGGGGGCCGCGAGCAAGTCCTGTACAATGGTCCCAAGGTTCGCGTGGCAGGGCGTATCGTCCTGATGCGACCCACCGGCAAGCTGATCTTCATCAACCTGGTCGATCGCACCGGTACCATCCAGTTGTTCCTTGGTCAGGCCCAGGTCGGCGAGCGCAACTGGGACATCGCCCAGTGCCTCGATCTCGGGGACATCATCGGCGTCGACGGCGAGTTGAAGAAGACCAAGACCGGCGAGCTGACCGTCTTTGTCGAAGAGCTCCACTTCCTGACCAAAACCCTCGAAGCTCCACCGGAAAAGCACAAAGGTCTGACCGACCCTGAACTGCGTCAGCGGATGCGGTACCTCGACCTGGCCTACGGCGACGGCGTGCTCGATCGGTTTGTGCAGCGAACCCAGATCGTGCGTTCGATCCGTGATACGCTGGTGGGTGAAGGGTACTACGAAATCGAAGGCCCCACGCTGCACACCATTGCCGGTGGTGCCGCCGCGCGTCCGTTTGAAACCTTCCACAACGCGCTGGGCATGCCGCTGGTGATGCGAATCGCGCTCGAGCTGCATCTGAAGCGGCTATTGGTGGGCGGTATGGAACGGGTTTTCGAACTGGGACGCGTGTACCGCAACGAAGGGATCAGCCCGCGTCACAACCCCGAGTTCACCATGCTCGAGGTCTACCAGGCGTTCGGCAACTACGAAACGATGATGGAACTGACCGAGAACATCATCAAGAATGCCCTCGACGCGATTGGCTCGTCGTACAAGGTTCCCTTCGGCGACAAGGAAATCGACTTCACGCCACCGTTTGCTCGGAAGTGCTACAGCGACCTGCTAGCAGAGCACGCTGGCATCGATCCGGAAAGCGAAGGCGAAGTGATCGCTTGTGCCAAAAAGCTGCACCTGGAAACCGACGGCAAGCACCCCGATGTGCTGCGAAATGAGATCTTCGAAGAGACCGTCGAAGACAAGCTGATCGGCCCGGTCTTCGTGATCGACTACCCTGCTAGCATCTGCCCGCTGACCAAGCGAAAAGCAGATAATCCCGCGGTTGCCGAGCGTTTCGAGCTCTTTATCCAGGGCATGGAACTGGCCAACGCCTACACCGAGCTGAACGACCCCGACCTGCAGGAAAAGCTGTTCCGCACGCAGCTGGAAGGGATGGACGAAGAGGACTCGATGGCCCGCATGGACACCGATTTTGTCCGCGCTCTTCGCAACGGAATGCCGCCAGCCGGCGGACTTGGTATTGGCATCGACCGCCTTGTCATGTTACTAACTAACAGCGCGACGATTCGCGAAATCATTTTGTTCCCGCTGTTGCGGCACGAAGCGACCTAATTGCATGCCCGTTGAAGGTTCAATCGGGGTGCCATTGGCCTCTGGCCAGTGCTCCCTAGGTTGACGTTTTCTTCCCCCATCGCACTGGCCAGAGGCCAGTGGCACACGGGAGAGGTAACCCGATTAGAGTGCCGCGTTTGCCGAAGGATTGGCAATGTACAAGTTGATGCTCTGTCTGCGTTACCTGAAGACGCGTTGGATTGCCCTGGCGTCGATCATTAGCGTGACGCTGGGCGTGGCCACCATGGTCGTGGTCAACGCCGTCATGTCAGGCTTCTCGCACGAGATGCACGTTCGCCTGCACGGCATCCTTTCCGACGTCGTCATGGAAAGCCACAGTCTGGATGGTTTCTACCAGTGGGAAAAGCACATGGCCGCCGTCCGCGAAGTGGCCGGTGACGACATCGAGAACATGACGTGTACCGTGCATGTGCCGTCGATGATGAGCATTCGCGTTCGCGATCAATGGCTTCCGCGGCAGGTCACCCTTATCGGTATCGATGACGAAACATACAATAACGTCAGCGACTTCTCGAAGTACTTGAAGCACCCGGCCAACCGCCAGCAGGTCGACTTCAACCTGAAAGAAATGGGATACGAAGGCCCCGAGAACTCTCCCCTGGTCGATTCAGGCTGGGAGTATCGCCGCCAGAAGATCGCCTACCAGCAAGAGCTGGAAGCCGAGATGCGACGTTTCGAAACGATGCATCAAACCGGCCACATGCCGCGACGCACCAACCCCAACGAACTCGCTGCGATCGATAGCCCGCTCGAAGAGAACACCGACGAGCCGGCTCCGCTGGTAACTCCCAAGTTCGCCGACGACCCGGACGCACCACCACTGCCTGGGGCACCGCCAGCCGACCTGGCCGCGCGCATCGCCATGCAGGGGAGCAAGCAGGTCGATCCCAACAAGGGTGGCGACCCCTTCGCCCAGCGGCACGATCAACCCAAGAGCCAGACCTTCGATCCGATGAAGCATCAGGCCCCCGGCATCATTCTGGGGATGGCTGTCGCCAGTATTCGTCAGCGTGACGCCGAAGGGGAAGTGAAAGATTACTTCCTGGCCGTTCCCGGCGACGACGTTCGCGTGACGTTCCCCTCGGCCGAGAGCCCACCCAAAGCCGTCAGCGCGACCTTCACCGTCGTCGACTTCTACGAAAGCAAGATGAACGAATACGATGCCGGCTTCGCGTTCGTTCCGCTGAGCAAGCTTCAGTCGCTGCGTTACATGACGCACCCGGAACTGGGCACCGCCGTCTCCACAATTCAAATTCGCTTGAAGCCAGGCGTCGATCTGAACAAGTTCACCAACAACCTGCGGGCTGCCTTCCCAGCCGAAACGCATCCTTTCCGCATTCAAAGCTGGAAAGACATGCAGGGGCCGCTGTTGGCCGCCGTGCAAATGGAAAAGACGATCCTCAACATCCTGCTGTTTTTGATCATCGGTGTGGCTGGCTTCGGAATTCTGGCGACGTTCTACATGATCGTGGTCGAGAAGACCAAAGACATCGGCATCCTCAAATCGCTGGGTGCCAGCGGTAGCGGGATCATGAGCATCTTCGTCGGCTACGGGCTCTCGCTGGGCATCGTGGGTTCCGGCGTCGGCTGTATTCTCGGATTGCTATTCGTTTGGAACATCAACCACGTCGCCAAGCTGATCGAGATGATCACCGGGCAGGAAGTGTTTGATCCGACGATCTATTACTTTCAGGAAATCCCCACCATCGTCGAGCCTTCCGCGATCGCCATGGTCGTGTTTGGGGCGATGTTGATTGCCGTGCTGGCGAGTGTGCTGCCTGCGATTCGCGCCGCACGACTTCACCCGGTCGAGGCCCTCCGTTATGAGTAACACGATGAGCGATAGCTACACGTCCACCGCGACCGCCCCGGCCGTCACCCCTGCGTCCAAGAAGCCAGGCCCGCACGTCCACACCGATCGCTTCGATACACCCATCGAAGTCGACAAGCCGATTCTTCGCACGCTCGGCCTGCACAAGAGCTACCGCAAAGGACAGCACATCATTCCGGTGCTCCGCGGTGTCGACTTCGTGGCCAACGAAGGACGCATCACGTCGATCATCGGTCAAAGCGGTTCCGGTAAAAGCACCCTGCTGCACCTGATGGGCACGCTCGACGTGCCGGATCAGGGCGAAATCTACTTCGAAGATCAACGCACCGATAACCTGCCAATCCGCCAACGCGATCGCCTGCGTAACGGGCAGTTCGGGCTGATCTTCCAGTTCTATCACCTGCTGCCGGAACTGACGACGCTGGAAAACGTACTGACGCCGGCGATGATCTCGCATGGCTTCTTCAAGTACTGGAGCGTGCGGAAGCAGCTCAAAGAACGAGCCAGGCACTTGCTCGAAATGGTCGGCCTCGGACATCGTTTGAATCATAAGCCGCGCGAACTTTCCGGCGGCGAGATGCAGCGCACGGCGATTGCCCGGGCCCTGGTCTCCGACCCGAAGGTCCTGCTGGCCGACGAACCCACCGGCAACCTCGACCGCCAAACCGGTCAGGAAGTGCTGGCCATCCTGCGAAAGCTGAACGAAGAGCAAGGCCTGACCATCGTAATGGTCACCCACGATCAAAGTATCGCGGACGAAGCCGACTCGATCGTCCGCCTGGCCGAAGGCTGCGTCGAAACGGTTTAGCTGTTAAAGACAGTCTCGAACCGAATTCGATTCCTCTCGATCCTTAAAAAGAGGATCGTGACCGGCGGTTACTTGGCACTCGTCGTCCTCGCCCACTGTAATCGATCAGTGGTTTCCAGATTATCTTGCACTCAGGCATCTGCTGCTGTAGCTCTTCGACACCTTCCTGCGTTACCTGGGTATAACTCAGATCAAGCTCTTCCAGGTTTTCTAGCCAAACAAACCTACTGAGGGACTCGTCGTCGATTTCGCAACCTGTGACGTCGAGTCGCTTGAGAGAGTGGGGAAGATTATAGGTAGCGACTAACGGAGCCCATTGGATGACCAACTCCTCGACGCCGATTTCTTCTAAGAACGGATAAGGGTCTTCTAAATCTGGATCAGATTGAAGGACGAGCTTTTGAATCCTTAACGGTGACAACAGGCGATCCAACTCCGAGCTCGGAAGTTGCCGACCGATCACCAGTTCACGAAGTTCACCCAGGCGATGAATCTGCTCGAAGGCGAATTCCAATTCGTGGTCCGAAATGTCGGCGGTGATATGAACACGGTCGAGCCGTCGGAAGAAGACGTCGCTGTTGGTTTGTTTCATCCAGGTGGGGAGCGTATTAGTTTGAGCTAAGTCAATGCGTCCGACCGGTTCCTGAGGAATCGTCCAGCCGATAAAGACACTCTCTTCTGAAGGCAAACCGTAGGGAATCGACGAATCAACCGGCGGCAGCGTCAACTGCCTCCCCACATCGGCATGCACCATGCCAATGTATAACTGTCGCCCAATCAGGCCGAAGCCAATGCAGACAAGCGTCACCGCAACAAAGAACGTACGCATCGACCACCGCAACCAACGGCGACCCGCTTTCGGCTTCTTTTGCGTGTGGGTATCGGATGGCAAAGGTTCGCTGGACTGGTTCATTTTCAATTCTGCTTCACCGAGATACGTTGCTGCCGCTCATATTCCAGGCGACGTTCGCGGCGCTGGTTCTCGCGCCGCTGCTGTATTTGCTCAGGCGTCTCGAAAGGGTCCCAGTCAATCCAGCAGTCGGGCAGTTCTTCCTTCAGCTTCAGGTAGGCCTCTTTACTGACATGTGTGTCGCGAAGGATCAACACCTTCAGGCGTTTCAGCTTCGTCAGCTTGGCCACACCGTCGTCGGTGATCTGGGTCTCTTCCAGTTCCAACCTTTCGAGCGTCATCGGCAAGTCATCCACCGCGGCGTCCGAGAACTGCGTGTACGAAAGGTTCAACTCTTTCAGCCGCGTGTGCCGCAGCCACGGCATGGGGCCGGTGCCGAGGGATGCATGCGTAGCAATGAGTTGATCGAGGCGGATCGAACCAACCATGGCGGCTAACTTCTCTTCGGGAAAATCTTGGCCGCCAATATTAAGCGTGCAGAGATGATCGAGCCGGGGGATCTGCGCGACGGCGACCTCCATTTGTTTGGGCTGCATGTCCGTATGCAGATGAATGGTGTCGATACGCTGCCAGAAGTAATCGAAGCTGGTGACACGCATCCATGGAGGGACATGCCTGACCGTGGTTTGCATCGTCATGATCGAACCAGGCGTACCGAAGCTTAACTTCAGCTTTTCGGAAAGCTTCCACTGGACGCCCGTGGAACCAATGTTTCGTATCTTTTCGGCGTACGTCATTTCAATCGCCGTGCCCACTTCGTCGTGCACTTGCCCCAGATGCCAAATGTGCCCCAGCCAGGCGAGCACACCGCATAGAAGCGTGACGAAACCAATCATGACACGCATCGACCACCGCACCGGCAACCAGCGCCGGTGAGGCTTCTCGTTCGTTTGGGCTTCGGTCGTTGGTTCAGGAGAGCTCATGGTTGTTTCAGCGGTTCCCAGACGACCTCGCACCACGGCATCGCTCCGCGCAAGTTCTCGATGGCTTCCTCACTGGTCGGCGTTCGTTTGAGGTTTAAATACTCTAGCCGGTGAAGACGCTCGAATTCCGGCAAGCCTGCGTCGGTCACGTGCGTTCGTTCCAAAGACAACGAGGTTAGCGTGTTGGGCAAATCGCGTACGGCCGCATCGTCGAACCAGGTATGGGAAAGTTGCAGGATTTTAAGTTGCGACTGGCGAAGCGCCGGAATCGACCCGACGTCCAAGGGACAGTGCATCGCATATAGCTCGTCGACTTGCGTGTGGGAAAGGATCCTCTCCAAATCGCGATGACTGAGTTGCTGTGTCGTGTTCGCGGAACCGAAGTACAACGACTCGACGCGATCCAATCGGCAGATCTGATCGACGAGCTCGTCAAACTTGTCCGGCGGTAATAGGGCGTTCACTCGTACGCTTTTGATGCGTTGGAACATCAGGTTCATGCCCAACTGTTCCATCCAGGTAGGTGTCTGCTTCACTTGCCGGGTTATTTCGGTCGCGCCGCTGATCGTGGCGACGCCTCCCTTAAAGACCACAGGAATCTTCGTTCGTACGGATTGCTCGTACTGCCACTGCACATTGACGCCTGGTCTCCATGCCGCGTACTCCCCGATGGTCGCCAACTGACGCCCCACGTCGTCGTGCGTTTGCCCAATGCGAAAGCGATACGTCGACCAGGCGGACGCGATACAGACCAACGTGATCACGGCGATCGAAGTCCGTAGCGACCAGCGCACCCGCCAGGGGCGTTTGGAGTGCGTCGCTTCAGTGACGCTCGTTTCGTGGGTGGCTTCCGAAGCACTCATGGTTTTGTCAGTGGTGCCCAGCGGATCTCACACCACGGCATTTCGCTTTGAAGCTTTTCAATCGCTTCACGACTGGTTGGTGTTCTTCGCAGGATCAATGTGTTTAGATTTTTAAGTCTTGCGAATTTCGGTAATCCTTCGTCGGTAATCCTTGTCCTGGTTGCATCGAAGTAAGTGAGCGTTTCGGGAAGATCATCCAGGGCGACATCGGAAAGCTGCGTTCGATGAAAGCTCAGCCAGGTAAGTTTGCTATCACGCAGGAAAGGCATCGGCCGTCGTCCGATCGACGTCTCGGAGATACCCAGCGATTCGATTTCAAGCGTGTTTAGAATTCGCTCGACCTGGGCTTCCGAAACAGGAACACCGTCGGTGCTGAATCCTTTGAGTCTGCCGAGCGGCTCAATTTCCTCAAGCAGCGCATCTAGTTGTTTCGCGGAGTGACCGCGAAAGTAAATGTATTCAATTCGCTGGAATGCCGATTCGGCTCCCAGGCGTTTCATCCAGTCAGGTCCCCCTTTTTGCTTAACGAAAGCGGAAGCAAAATTAACTCCAGCTATTCCTGGCGAATGCTGAACGGGAACCTGTCGTTCCAGCTTCCACCGGACGACTGCCCCTTGGGTGGAAATCCTCTTGGCAATGCGGTCGTGCATCTGACCCATCCGCATCTGATAGCTGATCCAACCCATTCCGATCGCTATCATCGCGATCAAAACGAGGAAGGCACGTAAGGACCACCGCAACGCCCAAGAGCAGCGTATGGTTAATAAGGTGCTTTGAGTTGTCGCCGATTCCGACATAAGGGCCCCATCGAAAAGAGGTGCCAACATGGCACCTCTTTACCGTAAGCTATCCGCGATGGTGGCTGCAATCAAATTATCGGCGAACGGTTACCTTCGAGCCGATCGAAAGAATCCCGTAGATATCTTCCGAATCGCGCGAACTCATGCTGATCGAGCCGCCTGGGCCGCCACTGCCGTGCAAGACGATGCCGCCGTCCAGATGCACTGCGTGGCCACCGTACGGATTCGCCGGATCGGAGGCAGTCAGGATCTTTTGGGCCTGTTCGTCGTAGAACTGCGGGTTGGCTTCCTTCCGCAGCACTTCATGTACACCAGCCGGAATGACCGCGCCATTCTCGATAGTGATGGGGAACCGCCCGGCGTAGCAGCCATCGATTTCCAGCGTGAGTTCATTGTGCGTCATGTCGACCTTCGCATTGAAGGGACCACGTAGCACTTTCAGCTTCTGACCAGGCGTCAAACTGTTGGGGTCGGCAATGCCATTGATCCGCTGCAGCAGGATCTCAGGAACTTGAAACTGCTGAGCAATGCTGCCAAGCGTTTCGCCGCTGCCCACGGTGTAGGGTTCTTCGAGCGAGTGCTGCGTTGAGTAAACCACCGTACCGGCCAACTGGCTCAGCAGCAGGTTCAGCATTTCCTTTTGCGAAGGATTCAGCTCCGGTCGATTTCGCCACGGGGTCAGCCGCCGGGTCGCTTCGACCAGGTCGTTTTGGCGAAGGTAAACTTGGGCTTCGTCCCAATCGGCCTGAAATTGTTCGGCCGACTGCGAGGAGCCGCCGCTGCTGGTCATTGGATTCGACATGCCCCCCATGTTGCCTTGGCTGTAGACCGAGGCCAGTTCGGTGCGCGACGTATCAGGGGACGTTGGGATGGGAGCTTCGCTGGAAGCCATGGCGTTGGCCGGGTTGCCAGGTGCCGAGCTGCCCAGCGGTGGTAGTTCGCTCGCTCCAGCTAGTGCAGCCTCTTCGGCCGCCCGAGTTAGCTCTTCGCTTTCATGGGGAATCGAACGATCGAACGTGGGGACGTTGCCACTGGATTGGCCCAACTGCGGAGCGGTCAACCGTCCGCTGGCGAACCCTTTGTCGTCGAACTTGGGAGCGGTGCTTGAGGTGCCCATCGGCGAGGCAGGGGAGGTTGCCGACGAACCGCCAGGCATCGCCATTTGCGAGAAGTCTGGCAGCGAGAGGTCCATGCTTTCGCCGGCATCGGCCACTTCTGGCGGGACATCTTCCGGCTGATTCAAGACGGTGTAGACGCCGTAACCAATGGCCATCAGCACGATGACCATGCATGCGGTTTTAATCGTTTCCACCTTCGTCCTCCCTGACGATTTCGGCTCATCCCTGGCAGGTCCTTCTGCCGAAGATTGATAATGCCGAGGTGTGCTCTTAACTTTGCTTTACCCATCCCAGGAACATGATCGACAGCGATTACTACGACGAAGATTGGATCGACGACGAGCCTGAAGACGATCAGGACGAGACGATAATTTGCCCCGAATGCGGAGCCGAAATCTTCGACGACGTCGACGTCTGCCCGATCTGTCTGCACGCGATTATCCGCGACACGAGCCCCTGGTCGGGGAAGTCGGTCGCCTGGATCATCTTCGGCATCCTGGGCATCATCGCGACACTCGTCGCAACGGTCATGTTGTTCCCATAGCTTGTCTAGTTCAACAAGCGTTCGCAGATAGTAACCAAACAGCCAAATCGCACAAAGGCCGGTTTTCAGCAGCCTGCTAGCTGCCCTCAAAAGCAGGGCACACCTAAGTAGGGTGTCAGTAGCGCAGCGAGTTGGAAAGAGGGGATGAACCGCGGATTACGCAGAAAGTCGCGGATAAGAAGTGAATGAGAATCCGTGTGGCACTTCCACCCTCGGTGGCTAATCCTTCTTCGCCTGCTGAAGCCCACGATTGAACCGCTCCGCAAAATCAGTGGCTGTCGTTTGCCATCTTGCGTCGATGATCGCATCCGACGTACCGGGAATCACCCAGTAATCGGCAGAGCGAGATTGAATCACGATGCTTTCCGCGAGGCCTGGTAAAACGAGTGTATCTTCGTAGACGGCCATCCAGCGCAGGTCTCTCGAAGTTACCGCCTGGTCAACCAACGTTGTAACTTCGGTGGTGAGTAACGCTTCGGTGGCTTGATGGTACTTGCGTTCGCTGACGAGCGTTTCGATCTCTGCTCGAAAGCGTGTGATGTTGCGGGTCTCAAGAGTGATCCTTTCGTTGTCGACGCTTTCCTTACCGTTGCCGGACAAGCTCACGTACCTGAGAATAGCCGCCAGGATCCCGATGATCACGAGGATGATCACCGTACCTACCCAATACATCCAACGAGATTCACCTGATAGCATGCCCACTGCTTGGATTCACTCATCCTATCCGCGCCCATCCGCGCCCATCCGCGCCCATCCGCGCCCATCCGCGCAGGTCCGCGGTTCGTCCTTCTTTCTCTCGGTGATCTCTGTGGCTAAACATCTTCCCCACGCAGCCGTTTGCGGTAGACCTCTACCCGCTTCTGCAGTGTTGCCTCGAAGCCCCTTGGCACCGGGCGATAGTACTCACGGTCGATGCCCAGGTAGGTTTGGGCGGCGATGCCGTCGGGTGAGTCGTGGGAGTACTCGTATCCTTCGCCATTGCCCAACTCTTTCGCTCCGCCGTAGTGGGCGTCACGCAGGTGGACTGGGACTGGCTCGACGCGTCCTTCGCGGATGTCTTTTCGTGCTTCGCCGATCGCGACGGTGGCGGCGTTGCTTTTGGGGGCACAGGCCAGGTAGGCGACCGTTTGCGAAAGGGTGAGTTGGCACTCCGGCAGGCCGATCATTTCGCAGGCCTGCATCGCAGAAACGGCCATCGTCAGGGCGTGCGGGTCGGCGTTGCCGATGTCTTCGCTAGCCGAGATGATCAGCCGCCGCGTGATGAAGCGGATGTCTTCGCCTCCTTCGAGCATCTTGGCCAGCCAGTAGATGGCCGCGTCGACATCGCTGCCGCGGATGCTTTTGATCAACGCACTCGCCGTGTCGTAGTGCGTGTCGCCGTCGCGGTCGTACTGTACGGCTTTCTTTTGAATCGATTCTTCAGCCAACTGCCGGGTGAAGTGGATCGGCTGCTCGTCACTCGAAAGGACACCGATCTCCAAAGCGTTCAGCGCACGCCGGGCATCGCCGTCGCACACCTCGCCCAGAAACTGAGCCGCATCGTCGTCGAGCTTCACGGCGAACTTGCCGAGCCCGCGATACGTATCGGATAGCGCGCCTCGCAGCACATCATGGATCTCTGCGGGGGTCAGCGGTTCAAACTGAAAGATTTGACTCCGGCTGACCAGCGCGCTGTTGACCGCGAAGAACGGATTGCTGGTGGTCGCTCCCACGAGGATCACAATCCCGTTCTCGACATCCGGCAGCAGCGCATCTTGCTGCGACTTGTTGAAGCGGTGGATCTCGTCGACAAATAGCAGTGTCTTGCGTCCGCCGGTGGCGACTTCGCGCTGGGCTTCCTGCAGCACTTCGCGCAGCTCTTTCACGCCAGAGGTCACGGCGTTCAGCTGGCGGAAGCGACACTTTGTTTCGGATGCCAATAGCTGGGCCAAGGTCGTCTTGCCACACCCAGGCGGGCCATAAAAGAGGACCGAGGTCAAACGGTTCGACTTGATCAATCGCCACAGCAGTTTGCCTTCGGCGAGGAAGTGCTTTTGCCCGACGAATTCTTCCAGGTTGCGCGGACGCATCCGGGCAGCCAACGGCTTGGCGCGATCGAAGTTCTTGGCTTCGGCTTGTTCAAACAAAGACATCAATCAGGTCCGACGGGATCGTGAAGCAAGGACCCTTTATTGTACGAAAATCGCGACTTAGGAAATGTGCCAAGAAAAAGTTTGCAAACGGCCAAAACATAACCTAAGTTACAAGTGTTCGGCCGAATGGGCCCTTCTGGACGGTTGCTCCAATCGTCTGCGGCCGAGCAAGGACACCGCACGGAGCGTTAAGCACTTTGCCGCGGTGTGAGCCCGACGTACGTTGAAGCTTAACAAACGTACGCCGGGTTTTTTTATTTCTTGAGCGATCTTCCGGAAGCTCGGCGTGTGCATCTGTTGGTCCAGGGTTAGGAGTAAAGCTCCCAATGATTTGGGGTTTTGTCGATTACGAAAATCTTGGCAGCCTGAAAGGCATTGCGTTCAAGCAATACCAAAAGCTATTCATCTTTTGTGGTCCCAAGAATCCCAATATCAACCTGGGAGATGCAACCGTCGGTGAGTTCCTGAAGATTGAAGTCATCAAGCTGAAATCCACAGGCTCGAACAACCTTGATTTTCATATCGCGTACTACCTGGGAAAGTTTTCCGAGACCGCTGCGGCGGATATCCAGTTTCATGTGATCTCGCGCGATCATGGCTTTGACGGGCTCGTCAGCCATATTAAAAAGACAGGACGTGCGTGCCAGAGGACCGCACCGGCTAATGGTGAAAAGAAGACCGGTTTCAGCGCATGTGCGGATCTCGCAGTCGAGCGACTTCGTCATACGGATGGAAGGACAAGGCCACGCAAGGAAAAGCCGCTTATCAACTGGATCGCGTCACAGTGTCACAGTAAGGATAGCCTTGTTGATGGCAAGACGATCTTGGCAGAATTGGTGAGCGCGGGGCTGATTCAAAATGAGAACTCCGTCATTAAATATAAACTGAAACCCTAACCCCTGCGTGGAGCTTACGCCTCCTGGTACAGGTCGTACGAATAGCTGGGCGTGAAAGGAATCGTCGTTGCATGCGTAAGCAGGGAACTATCACTCGCTGGGAAGATGACCGCGGCTTCGGTTTCATCTCGCGCGATCACGGCACGGATGATCTCTTCGTTCACATCTCGGCATTTCCCAGAAGCTCGCGGCGGCCGGAAGTTGGGGATACGGTTTTCTACGAGATCGGGAAGAACAAAGAAGGCAAGCCTCAAGCTGTAAACGCGAGTTTTACCGACGAGCCGGAATCCCCCAGGCCGATCGCCGGCAAGCGTTCGCATGGCGCGTGGCCGGTGCTGTTTGCTTTGCTGTTCGTGGGTTTCCTGGTTGCTGCGGCACTATTCAATCGATTGCCTTGGCTGGTAGTGGGGGCCTACGGCGTGCTGAGCCTGGTAACGTTCATAGTCTATGGCTGGGATAAAGCGAAGGCCAAGATGGGCAAATGGCGCACGCCAGAATCGACCTTGCATCTGATGGGGCTGGTCGGTGGTTGGCCTGGTGCCTTGGCAGCCCAACGCCTTTTGCGGCATAAATCGAGCAAGCAGGAATTCTTATTGGTATTCTGGGGGACGGTCGCTCTGAACGTTCTTGCCGTAGGCTACCTGGTTTGGAGTGGTAACGCCGTGGTCGTCAATCAATGGATCGATCAGGTTTAGCCGAATGTAAGCTGATACGGGCACTTTGCACGCAGTACTTCTATCTTGGCAGTCGTGAAAAGATTGCTGTGCACTTCTGATTGTGCTAGTTTGACGCCACCACAGCTACTGCATCCTTGTTGTGTGCCAAGCTTGTTCCAGTTCGAGGTCGCGTTCGCAACTATCTACTTTCATCCCAAATCAAATCGCTGACTGCATGCCGGTGATGTCCGTCTTCGTAGGTAACTCAACAAAGAAGGCCTTTTGATTTCATGCTCCGAATCGCTGACCTTCATATACCAATCGAAAGTGCTACGCTTGATCTCTTGCTGCTTGGCGACGAAATGATCTGGGGTTTTACTGTCATCGCTGGAAGGTTTCATCAAGGTGACATTGACTGGCCAGGCGTTCGCGTTGATTCGGCTGGACTCTTTACGACCGGAAGTGGAACTCTTAATCACTGGACCGACCTAACCGAGACGTCCGTAACTTGGGGTGAACTCGAAGACAACGATGTGGTACCTCACGCAATGATTTATGTCTTTGAACATGAATTAGTGCAAAACGGTTCCGCGATGGTTGGCGTGGGGGGCTCGGCCATCCACTTGGAGCTTTTGGGTAAATGCAACATCTACTTCAATGAGAGATATGACACCGATCTTGATCTCTCGTTAAAAACAGAGCTGAAATTGAGTCCGATCATGTGTGGCAGGGACGATGAGAGAGAGTGCTGGGAGAGTCTCGCTCAACATCTGGATCCAAATCTGTTTAACTACGCGCAAGACGAGTATGGAGTGTCCATGCTTGTTCCAAAAGACGAAAGAAGATAAACGACTGCCTGCAGGCAGGAATTGCATCAAGCAAACACTTATATCCCCAATTAACATCGCTGGCAGCACGCCGGTGATATTCGTACCCAGGTCACCCATATCATGACGACAACCCCCGAATCCATCGAGCAGACGATCCAGGCTTGCTATCCGGCGGTAACCGCCGCATTCAATCCGCCGGCTACCGAAGCGGAGATCGCCGCTGCCGAGCGTCAGTTGGGTGTCGAGTTCCCGGCCGAGTTCAAGCAGTTCTACCTGGCCGCCAATGGGCAACAACTCGACGAGCTTGGCTGCGGCGTGGGAGTGCCTGCGGTTCCACGGATGCCGCTGGGGGGCGGCTCAAGTGAAACGTGTACGTGGGGCGAGTTCCTGACGTTGGATGGCGTTGTGCAGGCCACGCTCGCCCATCGCGAGCTCGCCGAGTTCGACTTTCCGGATGATGACAACGTCGAACTGGTCGGCCCGGTGACCGTTCATCGCAATCACCTTATCTTCTGCGATCCTGGTACCGGCGATAGCCTTGGGCTCGATCTTGCGCCCCCTTCGATCGGTCAGAAGTACCAGGTCGTCGCCATCAACCACGACCCGTCTGGCTTTGCCTGCCTGGCTTCTTCGTTCACTGAGTTTGTGGCCCAGGTCGTCCGCGCGATCTCGTCCGATGACTTTGTCTACACGGAAGAGGAAGGATGCTTTCTGCCGGCGGACGAAGCATGACGTAGCGATCAGTCACTCTTGTTTTTCCGAAGGTAATAGGCAGTGGAATATCTTCAATATCTTCTCTTGATACCGTTGATCTGGCTGCTGATTTGCGCGAGTGGAATGTTGCCGGTGGTCCTGCTGCGGTTCTCCGACTTCTCGCCGGTAAAGCAGCCGATTCCGATCTTCGAGAAAGCCATTTCCGTGATCGATCCGACGTGGATTCAGGCCAACGAATTTCACGGAAAGTGCGCCATCGAGCCACTGGGTATTCCAATGGCGATCTTTACCAACGCGGATGACACGATTGCGTTGGCTGTTTACTTCGCAGCCGATCAGCGAATTATCGACATGGTCAGCAAGTTCCCCGGGGGAATTTCTATCACAACTTCGACCACGATTGACGGCCCGCTTCTGCCCTCACCGCAGGGGATCATGTACCAGGCATTTCCTGGTTTGGATGCCGAATATCTCCTGCGATTGCATCACGAAGCCACCGAGTTCTTGCAGCAGACTCTGAAGACCGAACTCCTTCGGCACGATGACGTCGCCAGCGATATGAAGAAGTTCACGTCCGACCAACTCAGCTACCTGCTGTTCCGGCCCTGGAAGATCTTGACGCTGCCGTACCGGTACGCCATCACTCGCCATACCCGCAAAGAACTGACGCTTGTGCAACAGGCACATAAGGGGATTATCAACATCGAAAAGCTCGTACGCCAGTCGCAGGGAATGGGGTAGTCGTCGTTGGTGACATCACTAGTCGATCGAGATGTCGCGCATGATAGGAAACTTGACCGCGCCACTTGGCCGCGTTAGCGTGACGGCCTATGGGTAATTCGAAAATCCTCGTTTAAAAATCTGCATCACTACGGAGTCCCCTTCATGAGCCAATATTCGTTCACGCTTGCGTTCGCGTTTGTCGGATTGATGGTCCACGTCGTAGCAGCGGATGAAGTCAAGATCGAGCCTGGCAAAGAGAACGTTGTCGCCAGCCGCATTGAAGGGGATTGGCAAGTGCATGCCCCTTTGACCGAGCGGCTTACTGGAGGGCAAGGACTACTGCTGAAAAGATTGTCATTCAAATCCGATCCAGCCGTAGCGACAAAAATCCCAGGCAAATACGCCGAGTATTTCCAGCAGCAGAACATGAAGGTCTATCTGGCTGGTCGTGTTGATCTCGATGGCAAAAAATGCCCTTTCGTGGTGACCAACATTCATGGCAATCCGCACGTCATCTTCTGGCTCGAACGCGACGGCGACCCATTCGGCAACGGCGAGTCCTTCAATGTCATGCTCACCGTTGCCGAAGACCGGCAGAACGATTTGCTATTTGTTGGGGGCGATTTCAACAATCAGCCATTTAGCGCGTTTGAACGCGTGAAGGCCGAGTCACCGAGATAACACCGAACAAAATGGTAAACGGCTCGATGGGCCAGCTTGAGATCTTAAGGTGATGCAATGCCAGGCAGTGCCATTTATCGCGATGCCTACTCCCGCACGTGTTTGCTTTTTATCTTCCACTTCCTGCCGTCGCTGTCGACGAAGGTGCCCTCCACATCGATTCACAACCTGTGCAATTGGCCATTCGTTGGGCAGCCGAAAGGCAGTACATTAATCTCTCATCAACAAGTTGTCTGTCGCCCATAATCACGGAGCACGGCGATGCCTGATTGGGTTCAAATCGTAAATCACCAGCACGAGATGGGACATGCCGAAGACGAGTATGAACTCGCGACGAAGCCCGGCGTTGGTGCCGACCAGTTGGATCAATTGGCCGATCGCCTGGGGATCTCTTTGCCGGAAGAGTTCCGCGACTTTTACCTGACGTTCAATGGCTTTGGTGTCGCTCCCGAGGACGATCCTAGTGACGTGTCCTGGTTGTTTCAGCCACTGGAAGATCTACCCGGTTTTATCGACTCGATGCGAAGTTCGTTCGCCGAAACGCACGCGGATGTCGCCGCGAGGTTCTTTCCGTTTATCGATTGGGCCAATGGCGACAGCATGGGATATCTGACCGATTCGGCAGGCATCGTCTTGCCTGGACTGTTCTGCTTTGAACACGAAAGTTACGCCTACAACGCCAATCAAGAGGCGGACGAATTCATTTCGGCCTTCCCCGTAACCATCGAGGAATTTCTGAGCGGCGAATAGTTTTGTACTTCCTCAGGCGTTCAACCTACACCGTTCAACTCCGCTTCCCCTTCGTCCCATAGCCGAGCGGACATTTGTTCTACTTCGGTCGATAACTTCACGCCTAAAATGGCCAGGTAAATTAAGGGGCTGATCACGCCTGCCATGATCACGGTGATTCCGACCATACTGGACATCAGTTTGTCGACGCCCAGTCCATCGAGCGTGATCATTCCGAGTGCGCCGACGCTGCAAATCACCACTGCCCACATAGGGGCCCACATGCGACGTTTCATAACGCGCTGAAGCTTTTCTTTGTCAGCGACATCGGCGTTCGGGAGATACTTATCCCGCAAGGGAATCGCCGACTGGAAACAGTAAGCGGGCCAGTCCTGCTGCTGGGAAGCAGGGACTCGATTGCGGAAGAAGCGAATGATCGCCAGTTGATCCTCATTCGAATAGTTTTTCAGGCCCAGCTTGATGATTGCCCCGGAAACGTGAATTTTCAGCACGTGAATCGTCACGAAACTGTCTGGCCGATGTACGGGCCAGACAAGCGTATGCACGTCGGCCACATCGAACTGATAATCTTGCGTTACCGAGCGAAGGGAAATCACGTCTTCTTGAATGCTCAATCGTTCGATGTTGTACGAGACCCAACCGTAGATCGAAACGATTAACACCCCTCCGAAAAGCATGACCCCTAGTATCAACACGGGCCACATGAAGATCGTCCCCCACAGGTGAGCAGCTTCACGGCTCTGGAGGACCCCGAGATAGATACCGGTCACGATCAAGAAGAACAGCGAACACCCGACGCCCTGGTAAAGAAACGAAGTCTTCAACCGGAACGTCGTGGTGCCATCGTGCTCGTCCACGGATCGGTTTCCGTTAGTAATACTGGATGGCACTTTTAACTTCCCCGTATTGCCAAGCTGCCTGGGGCGCGCCATGTCGGTGGATCTGTGATCAGGACAACCGTTGCCTATCTACTACGATAGTGATTCTATTACCTTGAGAGGGTGTTGCTTAGAAGAAGCTGAGGTAAACCGGAGCGGGAGCCTGACGGACTTTGGAATATTGCAAGGGTACGCCAGTGTCAATCCTAAGGATGCTAAACTGGCAGGCTATATTCTATATCGATTGAATTGAAACTGTAATTTCGGATTTCTATTCTTCATCAGCCACAGCGGACTCTTGAAAGGCTTTTGCGGGAGGCAGTCGGTTTTTAATCGATTCGACAAGGGAGCTTGAACTGCGATAACTTCCGACTCCCTTGAGAAGCAAGTAGAGCCCAGATATTAACGTGATGAGTCCTGCACAAAGAAAAGAAAGAAATGTTATTCCAGTGAGAGAGACGGTTAGTAAGGTGATTAGGATGGTTCCGAATATTGAGAGTAGTGCAACAGCAAAATTCAAATCGAGAGGGAATTCGCCTCCTCGAGCAAGCTGATCTAGTTCATCTTCTGAGATTGTGTATGCACGCAATTCCCCTAGGGGAGCTACTCGGTAGACGGGGGGTGGCTGATCTTCAGACATAATGCTTCATTTAGATAACTTGTACAGAAGCTTTTACGTGCCCCGCAGCGCCACCTAGATCGATTGCAATATGCCAATTGCCGTCGCTTGGAATTCTGATGCGATAAGGACTTTTTGTCACGTAACCTCCATGATACCGATATTGAGAGCCAGACTTGTACAGTGCGAAGTTATTTGCGTCCAGCAGTTGGACATTCGCAGCACTGCTGAGTGTTACCTCAACCGTTTTTCCCTGTGTGCAGTGCCCCAATGGGTAGTGGAGAAACTGTTGTGATTGTGTGGCCATAGATCGGCTTCCTATAAAGTCGGACTACGGTATTATTGCCCCTCTGCCGAGGGAGTCAAGCCTTTGCCCAAAGCAGGGGAATCAAATTTCTAAAATACTCTATTCCTAATAGTAAAAGAAATAGAACTGAAGTTCCGTTAGTAAGCCAACGCGTCGAGCATTCCGTTCCACAGCAGTAGCCGGGCTTCCAGGCTACGCACGGCGGCGTCTTCGGCGGCTTGCCATTTGTCGTCGTCGTCGCCGCACAGATGCGAGAGCAACCGGTGGGCCATCGGGCCGTGCGAGTCGCCGTCGAGTTCGATGTGGCGGTCGAGGTAATAGACAAACTTCGAGGCCGAGCCGGATAGCTCTTGATTGACCTGGGCGACGATCTTCTGGAAGACGCCTGGCAGCAGGTCTTCGCGACCATAGGTGAAGCCAGAGGCGATCGCGCACAGGTTGTCGCTGGCGATCAGGTCGAACGTGTTGGTTACGAACTGCACGATCGGGCGGGGGAGGTCCGCTTCGTATAGGGCGGCCGTCACGTCGCGGCCACTTTCCAGCCGCTGCAGGAAGCGATCGATCAAGTAGCCGTCGGCACCGATCTGCTGCATCGAGCTTTGGTACAACTCGAAGTGGCTGCTGAAGCCCCCTTCGCCATCTTCGTCGCTCTCTTCGCCCAGCACGATCTCATTCACCAGGCGGCGGCCCAGGTTGTTTTCGGTTGGTAGCCAAGGAACGGTCGTGCAGGTCAGCTTCAACTGCAGGGCCTTCAGCAGCGACATGAAATCCCACACCGCGAAGACGTGGTACTGCATGAAGACTTTCAACGCATCCGCATTGGCTATCCGCTGGTAGACGGCGTGATCCAGCAGCTCTTGCCGCTGAGGAGCAAGTACCTGTTCGATCCGGTCGAGGCGCTCCTGCGCCGAAGGAGGCATGACAATCATGGGCATTCGTTTTTGTTGGGCAGTGGGGCTGGATTGTCCCTATCGTAAGGAACCTCACACTGTGAGGCTAACAAAACCGCAAGGGATCGGAAATGGAAATTCGGCAAAGCGCAGGCACAACCTGGGGGATATCGCGAATTTTCTGGGAAGTTCCCCTTACGGTGGAGGTCTTCACGGAAAAAGGGTGAATAACCGCCGCACAATGTCGGTACGCTTAATGGTAATCAGTTCGGCTGTTGAATGTCTTAAGGGAACAGAAAAATGGATAACGCAAATCAGACGACCGAGTCCAATATCGAAGGAACCGAAAATGCTGGCCAAAGTTCACCGCAGGTGGCATCTTCTGGTCGAATGGGACGCTGGGCGAAGAATACCGTGTACGGGTTCGCCGGCCTGGTTCTTTTGTCGCTGGTGATTACGGTCGTCTCGCCAGAGGTCGCCGTGGCCGTTTCGCAGTACCTACCACAGGAGTACCAGAGCACCCTCTTCGCCACATCCGATTCGGGCGGAACCTGTTCGGCTGGGATACCGGTCGGGGGCTTCAACGGAAGCTGCTGTTCGCACACATCGGGTTGCAGCGCTGGCACCTCTTGCGGTGCGATGGACGAGGTAGATCAGACGCTCGCTGTCGAGATTCCGTCGCTGTCGCTCGACACGATGCTGGCCGGCCTTAGAGACTACGAAACCGACCTGTAAACGCGGGTTTTCGCCTGCCACCAGGCTCTTTCGATAGGCGAAAAGGTTCCATGTCGGATTGAGATTGATTAATATCGAGAACGGGTCGAATCGGCTTCGATTCGGCCTGCTCCCATATATTGCTCGCCCCAATCCTGCTGAGAACTATCGTTATGCTTCGTTCGACGATCTCGTGCTCCCTTTTGCTGGGACTTTCTTTCTTTGCCACCGCGGCCGAGGCCCATGAACCGTCCGGCGATCCTTCGGTTGTGCTGAACACCCCAGGCCTGGTTGCGTTCTGGACGTTCGACGAAGACCCTGGCCGGCTGCGCGAGTCCCTGGCCCCAGGCAACTATCCGCTGAAGGAAGTGAACGGTCCGATTGCCCGGGCAGACGTCGGTCCGTACTCGGGGCACAGTATCGATCTCAACGGCAAGCAGTACCTGCAACTCGATTACGAGAAGACTGGCAAGCTGAACATCAGCGGGCCCAACGCTCAGGTGAGCATGTTCGCCGTGGTGCGGATTATCGATCTTCGCCAAAGCCGCACCATCGCCGGCATGTGGAGTGAAGGGAAAGGTCGCGACGACGACACCGGCACGCGTCAGTACTCGCTGCTGATGAACATGCCGACTTACGGCGGCCCCAATCAGTTGGTCCCGCATATCAGCGCCGAAGGTGGCGTTACACGTCGCGCGGATGGTTCGGCTTTCCCTTGGTGTGCCGACTACGCGGCGACCAAACGCACGGTGCCGGAGGAAGAGTGGTGCACGCTGGCGTTCACTTACGACGGCAAGTATATCACCGCCTACATCAACGGAACCTACGAGAAGCGCGAGCTCGATCCGAAGAAGGACAAGCGGGACGATCGCTACTTCACCCAGGAAGGCCCCGACGGCAAAGACCGCGGGATGAATCCTTACTATCACGGCCGCGGCATCTTCCAGTACGACCCCGAGAAGCACGCCAAGACGAAGCCCGATGGCGGGTCTGATTTCACCGTGGGGGCCCGCTATGCCGTCGGTTCGTTCCTGAAGGAATCGACCAAAGGAAAGTTCGGAGGGCTGGCGGTCTTCGATCGGGCACTGACCGACGAAGAGATCCTCGCGCTGCACAAGTCGGCCAATATCGAGGCCTTGAATGCGGCCGAGAAGAAGTAATCGCCGCTGTCGTCTTTCCCTTGGCACCCTTGAGTTGTTTCCTATGAAACGTCGTACGTTCTTACAAACTTCGGTCGCTGCCGCGCTGGCTTCGCAGGTCTACGCGGCTCCTGCCCGCAGGCCGAGGATTATCCTTCGTTCTTCGTGGCAGGTGGTGAACATCGGTGACATCGCCCACACGCCGGGCGTGATGGCACTGCTGGAAAAGTACCTTCCAGAAGCGGACGTCACGCTGTGGGCCTCCGGCGACTTCTCGGAAGAAGTTCACGCGATGGAAGCCAAGCGATTTCCGAACATGCGTGTCGTAAAGGGTTCGATTGGCGAGACCGGCAAGGTTTCCAATGCCGACCTGAAGGATGCCGTCGACTCGTGCGATTTCCTGCTGCATGGCTCGGGACCGTCGTTCGTGGCCCGCAAGGACGTGGGGCGATTCGTCGAGCACACCGGCAAGCCATTCGGTATCTATGGCATCACCTACGGTGGAGCCGATCAGGCCACAATCGACCTGATGAGCTCGGCCAGGTTCGTCTACTTCCGCGATTCCGTTTCGCTGAAGAAGGCGAAGCAGGATGGCATGAAAAGCGCGATCATGGAGTTCGGTCCTGATGGTGCGTTTGCCTGCGATCTGCGTGACGATGAAAAAGCGGAAGCATACCTCAAGCAGGTTGGTTTGAAGCACGGAGAGTTTCTCTGCTGCATCACGCGGCTTCGCAGCACGCCGTACTGGGAAGTGAAACCGGGGAGCAAGTTCGATCCGGCTAAAAACGCCCGCAACGAAGCGATGCGGGACCAAGATCACCAGCCAGTCCGCGAGGCGATTACCAGGCTGGTGACCGAGACCGACAAAAAAGTGCTGCTCTGTCCGGAAGACATGACCCAGATGAAGGTCACCAAGCTGAACCTCTATGACCAGCTTTCCGACGAGGTGAAGCAGAAGGTCGTGTGGCGCGACAAGTTCTGGCTCACCGATCAGGCCCTTAGCACGTACGTGCGTTCGGCGGGGTTCTTCGGGCTCGAAATGCACTCGCCGATCATGTGCATCGGAAACGGTGTTCCGGCGATTGTCGGGCGTTTTGCCGAGCAGACCTCGAAAGGCTATATGTGGCAGGACATTGGCCTGGGGGATTGGCTGTTTGACTTCGATCAGCCAGAGCAGGTCGCCAATTATGCGTCGACCGTGGTAGACTTAGTACAGCGGCCAGAGCACGCCCAGCAGATGGTCGCCCAGGCCCAGGCCGTTGTGACCCAGCGGCAGCGCGAGACGATGGAGGTCGTTCGCCAATCGGTCGGTCTGTAATTTCCATTGAATTCGATTTCCTTTTTATCGAGACGATCCGTTTCATTATGACCCGTACGCTTGCCACCTTGTTGTTAGCCATTGTCGGCCTCGGTTGGTTCTTCCCGGAACTAGCCGAAGCGAAAAAGCCAAACATTATTTACATTCTCGCCGACGATCTGGGGATTGGCGATCTTGGCTGCTACGGCCAGGTGAAGTTCGAGACCCCCAACATCGATCGCCTGGCGGCCGAAGGGATGAAGTTCACCGATCACTACAGCGGCAGCACCGTATGTGCTCCGACGCGTAGCGTGCTGATGACCGGCCTGCACACCGGGCACACGCCAGTCCGCGGCAATGCCGAAGTGAAGCCAATCGGTCAGCAGCCGATGCCGGCCGATACGGTCACGCTGCCGGAACTGCTGAAAGCGGCCGGCTACACGACCGGTGCTTTCGGCAAGTGGGGCCTGGGTTATCCCGGCTCGGAAGGGGATCCGATCAACCAGGGCTTCGACGTCTTCTACGGTTACAACTGCCAGCGGAATGCTCACACGTACTACCCAACCTGGATGTACGACAACGAGAAGAAGATCGAGCTCGACGGCAAGACTTACTCGCACGATCTGATTATGGATCATGCGTTGCAGTTCATTCGCGATAACAAGGACAAGCCGTTCTTCTGCTACCTGCCGATCACCATCCCGCACGCCGCGATGCACGTGCCGGAAGAGTACGTCGCTCCTTTCCGCGAGAAGTTCGCTGAGTTTGAAAACAAGGTTGGCAAGTACGCCGGACCTCCCGTGAAAAACCCGATCGCTGCGTTCGCTGGCATGTGCACCAAGATGGACGAAGATGTCGGCCGCGTGATGCACCTGGTCAAGGAACTGGGACTCGACGACGACACGATCATCATGTTCACCAGCGACAACGGAGCGCACCAGGAAGGTGGCCACGATCCCGAGTTCTTCAACAGCAACGGTCCTTATCGCGGTCATAAGCGCGACCTGACCGACGGCGGCATCCGCGCCCCGTTTTTGGTTCGCTGGCCAGGCCACGTGAAGCCAGGCACCGAAAGCAACCTCATTAGTGCCCATTGGGATGTGCTGCCAACACTGTGCCAACTGGCCGGTGTCGAAGTGCCAGCCGGCCTCGACGGCATCAGCATGGTGCCGGAGCTGACCGGGAAAGGGGAGCAGCCCAAGCACGATTACCTGTACTGGGAGTTCTTCGAACACGGCGGCCGACGCGCGGTTCGTATGGGTAAGTGGAAGGCCGTGCAAAACAACATGTCCAATAACCCCGCCGCCCCGATCGCCCTGTACAACATCGAACAGGACGTCGAAGAAAACGTCGACCTTTCAGCCCAGCACCCGCTGGTAGTCGCCAAGGTTCGCGAGATCTTTAAGCAGGCACACACCGAGAACGATCGCTTCAAGTTCAAGTTTGAGACGAAGTAGTTTTCACGGTGGACAAGCAAGGATGAGCCAGGGAGCACGCCGAACTCAATGAAGCAATTCGGCGTGTTGGATCTTCTTCTACTGACGTTCTCGATCGGCTATATTTGCGGCCTGATCGCTTTAGGCCAGAACACAACCATGGGTGCTGACCTGATGCGATGGATTGTTAAGCCTTTTTCGCCCTTGGCGGAGCTTTGGGTTTACGCTCCTTTGATGACCGCAGTTACGACCGGCATCCTGGGCTACATCCTCAACGAGTCTCCCAAACTCGCGCCTCGTCTTTTTCTGCGGATGTACCTGGTGGCCATTCTGACGGGCATGGGCATGACGGCCTGTCTGCGTGGCATCGAGATCGATCCCGTGCCAATCGTTGGCATGCTCCTGGCTGGATCGCTTTTGTTTCTGCCACTGTGGATCCTACACCAGCGGATCGTCGGGAACAAAATCACATCCGCACACTTGTCGGTCGTGCTGGCTGCTGCATTCACAGGCGTCGGTCCGTTCGTGTATTTGATGCCTGATTTATACATGCGAAGCTGACGCGTCGGGGAGTTACTATCGCAACTTGTCGGCAAACTGCTTGCGGAACTTATCGACCTTCGGGCGTACGACCATCGCGCAGTAAGGGTTGCTGGGATTGTTGGCCAGGTAATCCTGATGATAGTTCTCGGCCGGGTAATAGTTGTTGATCTCGGTGACTTCCGTAACGATCGGGGCCGGGAATGCGCCACTTTCATTCAGCCTGGCGATGAAGGCCTCGGCCAACTGCTTTTGCTCTTCGCTGTGGTAGAAGATCGCGCTGCGATACTGCGGGCCGACGTCGTTCCCTTGGCGATCTTTCGTGGTGGGATCGTGCGTTTGAAAGAAGATCTCAAGCAGGTCTTCATAGCTGACCTCTTCCGCATCGTACGTGATTTGAATCACCTCGGCATGACCGGTTGTTTTGGTGCAAACCTGTTCGTAGGTCGGATTGGCAACGTGCCCTCCGGCGTAGCCTGACTCGACATGCTGAACGCCGCGCAGTTCCAGAAAGACCGCCTCGGTGCACCAGAAGCACCCGCCGCCAAAAGTCGCCGTTTGAAGATCTGCCATAGTTTGCTGTCCTGGGAATCAAGAGACGCCCCTGGGTCAGGGAAGAGGTCACCCCTGGCTGATGCGTCTTGGTGAGAGTCAAAAGATCGGTCTGCGTTGTATTATAAACGCGCGCAGCAAATCCTGTCCCCTCGCCCCGGCGGGGAGAGAGTTCGGGTGTGTTTCGCCAGCAGACATTCCAATGGAAAACGTCGGACGCGAACAGCGCAGCCAGTCGCACCCGGCACAACGCTAACCCGCGGCCTTTGAGATGAAGATTGTCCATTATGGCAACGCCATGTTCGCGCGCAATCTTCTTCTCGCCAGCCCCAAGGGGGTGGCCGAGTGTGCGCGCACCGGTTCGGCCGCCCTTTCAGGGCTTAAGATGTTTTTGATTCGATCGCTTTCCAGGGGCTGCCGCCCCTGGCTATTAGCGGTCGCTCCGTTGGAGCTGACATGTCACGGCGGGCCGCGTTCGTTGGCATGAGGCGTTTCGTGTTTAAACTCGACGGTCGGCTCGTCGATCGGCTTGGCAGATGACGCGTGAACCAACTCGCCAGATGAAACGTTGCTCATCGCTTCGAACGACACACCAGACGATTCCCCGGGTGCCACGTCCAAGTCTGCTTGGGCGTGCGGAGCGCCGGTTGGTAGCTCGTGCGCACTAAGTGATGGGGCGCTCACATTCGCTTCACTTAGCAAACGTGTTGCCGTTAGCGCTGGTTGTCGTGGTTGCGATTTGAAGGGCTGGAGTTCCGGGTTCAACTCGAACAACTCTTGTTCCAGCCGATCCAGCTCGGCCTGCTTCGCGCAGATTTCTCCCTGCAATTGCCGGTCCAGCTTCTGCAATCGGTAATAGGTCCACGCGTAGAGCCGCGCCAACTCGTACGTCCAGGCCTCTTCGGGCGGGCGTTTCATGCGCCGCAGTTGCCATTCCCGTTCGCGCGTGTTGTCGTCGCGTTCGCGCGGTGCTCGGTACGCAGGCGGTTTCCGCGGTTTCTTGGCCTGGGGGACTACCCAGGGAGGTCGCATGTCGGGGAACTGGTGGGCGGCGACCTCGGGGTCGATCGGTTCGACGAGCGGGTCTGCCCGGTACGTTAGCCGGTTGGGGTCTGGCACGTAGACGAACGGTTCCGGCGGCGGTTCTTCCTCTTGCGGAGGTTTGTGATCGCCCCGTTCCTCGGCCTCTTGCCGGGCAATCATTTCTTCCAACGCCGCGCACGTTCGCCGCGGGTCCCCTTTGGGAGATACGCGGACCTGCGTTGCCTGTTGAAAGATGGTCATCTCTTCGATCGGGCGATCGGGAATGACCATCAGGACTTCGCCGCAGCAGGGGCAGATGATGCGGTTCCCATCGCGCACGGCAACCTGCGGAGTCTGGCTGTGATGGCCGGCTCCGTGTTGTTCAGGTTGTTGGTCGGGATGGGACATGTTTCTTGTGGGTTGAGTTAAAACGGTGTTCGCACGCCCAAGCAGACTTGGGCGTGGTATTCGGGGGATCTGTCTCCAGGTCCTGGATTCGAGGGGGAATCGCAGGGGTTTCCCTAAGATATGTGAACATGTGTATACATGTCAAATGTTTGGGGGAGATTTTTTGGAAGAAAGTTTTTGTGTGCTCTTATCCGCGTGATCCGCGGGCTGCTTTGAATTTTTCAACTGCGAGGCAAACACTTCGTACGTTGCTTTGATCTTCTCAGGCAACTGGTCGTCGGTGGTCGTCATTTCATCGATCAAGGTCAGGACGCGGGCCTTCAGCGCGAGGTCGTTTCCGTGGCGGGCCTGTTCGACGATGGCGTTGTATTCTTGCCGGGCCGCTTTGGCGTCGCGCCGTAGCTTTCGGCATTTGGGGCACTGGTTGGGGACAGAATCAATCCAGAAGTGCCACTGTTCGAACCAGGTCTTCTGCTCGGCGGCGGTCCAGGTGAAGTTCTCACGGCACATGCCGCACTGGTAGATCGCGTCGAGATACCAATGCCGTGGGCAGACCGAGAAATTCTGTTTCGCCGGATTGCCTCGAATTGCACTCGCATAGTCCAACTGATAGGCACCACCGAAGAGGTGACGGGGCATTAATTTCGGGTCGGTGTCTCCGAAGATATCCATGCAGGGGCCTCGGCCGGCTATGCCGTTGGTTGAGTTGCGTGTGCCTGGCTTTCGACTGGAAGAGACATGGGACTGGTACCTGGTTCGCCCCCTCACCCTAGCTCTCTGCCCGGCGGGGCGAGGGGACCGGATGTTGCCGCGGGTCGTTTGTTATTAGCTCTCGTGGCCGTTGAGTAGTGGCTTGAGGTATTGGCCGGTGTAGCTGGTTTCTATTTCGGCGACTTGTTCCGGGGTGCCGGTGGCGATGATGTGACCGCCGCCGGAGCCTCCTTCGGGGCCGAGGTCGATGAGCCAGTCGGCGCTTTTGATCACGTCCAGGTTGTGTTCGATCACCAGGACCGTGTTCCCCTTGTCGACCAGGCGGCTCAGTACCGAGAGCAGCCGGCGGATGTCTTCGAAGTGCAGCCCAGTCGTTGGTTCGTCCAGTACGTACAGCGTGCTGCCGGTTTCCGTTCTGGCGAGTTCGGTAGCGAGCTTGATGCGTTGGGCCTCACCGCCGGAAAGGGTGGTGCTCGGTTGGCCGAGCGAGAGGTAGCCCAGTCCCACGTCGCACAGGCTTGCCAGTACGCGGTGGATGGTGGGGACGGCTTCGAAGAAGTCCGACGCCTCTTCGATCGGCAGGTTCAGCACGTCGGCGATTGAGAGGTCTTTGTATTTCACTCGTAGCGTTTGGCGGTTGAAGCGTTTGCCATGACACTGGGGACATTCGACGAACAGGTCTGGCAGGAAGTTCATTTCGATCTTCCTCAGGCCTTGCCCCTGGCATTCTTCGCAGCGGCCCCCCTTCACGTTGAAGCTGAAGCGGGACGCTTTGTAGCCATACTGTTTGGCTTGCCGCGTGTCGGCGAACACCTTGCGAATTTCGTCGAACACGCCGGTGTAGGTGGCCGGGTTGCTGCGCGGCGTGCGGCCGATGGGGGACTGATCGATCGGGATGACCTTGTCGATCTGGCTGGTGCCGCGAAGACTGGTGAACGCGCCTGGTCGCTGCGAAGGTTGCCCCAGGCGGCGCAGCAGGGCCGGCGTGATCGTTTCGTTGACGAGCGAACTCTTGCCGCTGCCGCTGACGCCGGTCACGCAGACGAAAGCGCCCAGCGGAATCTGCACGGCGACGTCCTTCAGGTTGTTGGTCGTGGCTCCTTCGATGGAGATCATCCGCGACTTGGCCACCTTGCGGCGCGATTGGGGCACATCGATCTTCGTGCGGCCGCTGAGGTACTGCCCGGTGATCGAGCTTTCGACATGCGAGACGACTTCAGGCGTTCCTTCGGCAATGATCTGCCCGCCGCGGCTGCCGGCACCAGGGCCGACGTCGACCAGGCGATCGGCGACACGCATGATCGCTTCGTCGTGTTCGACCACGATGACGGTGTTGCCATGGTCACGCAGTTCAACCAGGGCTTCGATCAGGCGGTGGTTGTCGCGCGAGTGGAGACCGATCGAGGGTTCGTCCAGGATGTAGCAGATACCGACCAGCCCGCTACCGATGCCGGTGGCCAGACGCACGCGCTGCAGTTCGCCACCGCTGAGCGTATCGGCGGCGCGGTCGAGGGTGAGGTAGTCGGCCCCCACCTTTTCCAGGAAGGCCAGCCGCTTGGAGATCTCGCGGACGATCGGAGTGGCGATCAGACTTTCGTGTTCGTCGAACTCGAGGTCGTCGAAGAAGGTGCGGGCATCGTTGATGCTCAGACGCACGATCTGGTGAATGTTGTGGTCGGCCACGCGAACGGCGAGGGCTTCGGGGCGAAGACGAGCCCCGTGACACGCAGGGCAGGGAAGCTTGCCGCGGAACTTGCCAAGCTGTTCGATCCGCTTTTTGCGGGTGGTGGTGACGTATTCTTTTTCGAGGGCGATCAGCACGCCTTGCCAGGTGCTCCCTTCACCGGAAAGAAGCCTGGTACGATCTTCCTGGCTCCAGTCGCTGAGTTTGGTGGTGCGGTCAAGCTTATGCTTGCCGAGCCATGTATCGAGCCCTTTGCTGACCTTGGAAATTGCGGAAGCGGTCAGGCCGCGCCATGGTGCGATCGCTCCTTCGTCGATCGACATGTCGCGTTCCGGTACGACCAGGTCGGGGTCGAACTCTTCGCAAATGCCCAGGCCTTCGCACTTGGGGCAAGTGCCGTAAGGGCTATTGAAGCTGAACGTGCGGGGTTCGATGTCGATAAAGCTGATGTTGCACTCGGTACAGGCCAGCTCGGTGTTGAAGATCTGATCGATCCATGTTCCCTTGGGATGCTTGTCATCGACCTTGTCGGTATCCAGATGGCAGGAAAGGAGCCGACCTTCGCTCAGCTTCAGTGCCATGGCGACCGAGTCGCTCATACGAGCGCGAAGCCCTTCGCGAATGATGATGCGGTCGACGACCGCTTCGATGGTGTGGTTCTTTTTCGGGTTGAGCTCGGGGACTTCGTCGATCTGGTAGACCTCGTCGTCGACGCGAACTCGCAGCAGGCCTTCGCGGCGGATGCGATCGAGGACTTCTTTGTGGGCCCCTTTACGCCCCTGAACCATCGGGGCCATGATCATCAGCTTGGTTTCTTCCGGCAGAGCCAGCAGGCGATCTTGAATCTGTTCGGCCGTTTGCTGCGTGATCGGTCGATCGCACTTCCAGCAGTGAGGCAGCCCCAGCCGCGCCATCAGCAGACGCAAGTAGTCGTAGATTTCAGTGATCGTGGCGACCGTGCTACGGGGGTTCTGGCTACCGGTTCGCTGGTCGATACAGATGGTTGGCTGCAAACCGACGATCAGGTCGACGTCGGGGCGTTCCATCTGGTCGAGGAACTGGCGGGCATAGACCGACAAGCTTTCGACATACTGACGCTGTCCTTCGGCGTACAGCGTATCGAGAGCCAGCGAGCTTTTGCCGCTGCCGCTGGGCCCGGTGATGACGATCAACTGATCTCGAGGGAGATCGATGTCGACGTTTTTCAGGTTATGAACACGTGCCCCGCGGACGCAGATCGAGGACGTATCCTGCGTCGGATCGATGGCAGACAGCTTGTCTCGATGGAAATCCACGATGGCAGACAATCATGCTGGGCGGATAAGGACGAGATTCTCGCCTTGCCCCTGCCATGGGGCAATCTCGACCTTAAAGGTATAAATGATGAGTAACAATTCAGTTCAGGCTAACAGGGCCCACCCCAAGTGGCAACTAGTGGGGATGACTGAGTGTTCAGTTTTCGGTGTTCCGTTTTCAGCAAGACGTTGGTCAAGCGGAACGGCCCATCGACCTAACTCCTGTCCCCTTGGCCCTTTGGGAAGAGGGTTAGGGTGAAGAGAGCCCTGGGAAAGGACGTGTCAGGCATGACACAAGGGCCCTGTTTTTCCAACGAGATAAAAGAAACAATCACGGCGACTTCCTGCAATTTTCGCCTCCTGAAAACTGAACACTTCAAACTGAAAACTACGACCGAAACGTATGCACCAATTCATGAATTACGACCAGCGCGAGGACCGGCTTCTGGCTCCTTATGCGCTGCGGAGCAAACAATCGCGCGGCCGCGAGCACGACGAGTCGGATCAACCGTATCGTTCTCCGTTTCAGCGCGATCGCGATCGAATCATCCATAGCAGTGCGTTTCGCCGGATGGCCGATAAAACTCAAGTGTTCATGAATGTCAGCGACTACCACCGCACACGGCTGACGCACACTATTGAAGTGGTCAACGTGGCCCGCACCATCGGCCGCAGCCTGGGGCTGAATGAAGAGTTGATCGAGGCTTTGGGGTATTTGCACGATCTGGGGCATCCTCCGCTGGGGCATACCGGCGAGGAAGTTTTGCAGGAATGTATGGCCGATTGCGGAGGGTTCTCGCACAACGCGTTTGGCCTGGTGCTGGTGAGGTATCTTGAAACGCGCAGCCCCTATTACGACGGGCTGAATCTCACGCACGAGGTGCTTGAAGGGCAGATCACGCGGGTCGACAAGCGGCAGATGACCTTCCTACGGCCGCTGCTGGAAGCCCAGACGGTCGAGGCTTGCGACAGTATTACGTACGACACCCACGATGCCGACGATGCGCTCAAACTGGGGTTGGTGCGGTTCGACGAGTTGATGCAAGTACCGCTGTTCGCGCAAAGTGCAGAAAAAGCGTATCAGCGGTATGGAGAATTGAGCGGACGTCGGCTGCGGAAGATGGTCATTCACCAGTTGATCGACATCCAGGTGACCGACGTCATGCAGACCGCCATGGAGCGGATTGCCAAGTGGAACCCAGGCTCGCCGGAGGAAGCCGAGATGTGCGAGCCGATCGTGACGGTAAGCGACGACCTGCGTGCCCGCAAAACCCAACTAGAACAGTTCCTTTTCGATCGGGTTTACCGCCACCCCGAGATCGTGGCGTTCCGTAAGCGGGGTCAGGACCAACTGCGGCAGATGTACGAGGGGTATTTACGCCGTCCTGAGCTGGTACGCGGGAAATGTGCCGACTGGTTCGAGGTTTGGGGGCTGCCCCGCACCGTTGGGTACTACATTGCCACCATGACCGATTCTTATTGCCAACGGGAGTTTGACGCCCATTTTCGCTAGTCGATGGGGATGCTTTCGCCGCAAATGCGGGGTAGAATACGTCACTTGGAATTGAGATTAGGTTTGTCTTTTAAGGGGAGCACGACCTGCCTTACCGAGGGTTGCCGTCGCGAACTTCTCGTTTTTGGTCGTCTCCTGCAGGCTCTCCATGGCGCTGATCGTACTTAGAATTGTTTTTATCCTGGTGGCTGCCGGTGTCGGTATTACCGTCATTCGGGTCGATACCTTCCGTAGCGCACTTCAGGAAAATCCTTGGCCTGCGTTCGTGGGTGTCATGATGCTGGCCTTGTCGGTCATTGGCATCGATATTTTCGTCAAGAACAAGCGATACGACACCATCTCCGGGGTTTACTTCGGGCTGCTGGTGGGGCTCTCGCTGACCTATATCCTGGGCCTGATCACGCAGGTCTGGTTTCCGGCCGATAACCCCGGGGCAGTTACCGCGCACCGGGCCCTGCAATTGGTGGTCGGGATGGTGCTGTGCTATAGCTGTATCAGTCTGGTGCTGCAGACGAAGGACGACTTCCGCTTCATCATTCCTTATGTTGAATTCGCCAAGGAAGTGAAGGGTCCCAAGCCGTACGTCCTGGATACCAGTATCGTGATCGACGGACGCATCGCCGACGTCGTCGAGACCGGCTTCTTCGACAATGTGCTGATCATGCCCAGATTCGTCCTGGCGGAACTCCAGGGCATTGCCGACAGCAGCGACAAGCTGAAACGCAGTCGCGGCCGTCGTGGTTTGGACATCCTTAATCGTCTGCGCAATAACGATCAGGTCGACCTGAAGATCCACGACCGCGAGACGCCGGACATGGAAGGACAACCGGTCGACATGAAGCTGGTCCTGCTGGCCAAGTTGCTGGAAGGAAAGATCGTCACCGGCGACTACAACCTGAACAAGGTTGCCAAGCTGCACAACGTGGAAGTGATCAACCTGAACGAGATCGCCAACGCCTTGAAGCCAGTCTTCTTGCCGGGTGAACATCTCTCGGTGCGGATTGTCAAAAAGGGTGAAGAAGACAGCCAAGGCGTCGGTTACCTGGACGACGGCACGATGATTGTGGTTGAAGGTGGTCGCGATCACATCAACAGCCAGGTCCGCATTCTGGTGACCAGTGTGCTGCAAACCAGTGCCGGACGCATGATTTTCGGACGCTATGAAGCGAACGAAGGAGGCACTTCCGGTGGCGGTCAGAAGACGCACGCCACGGCCTAATAGCAACAAGTTGGTAACTCCACCGTCGTAGGATGGCTACGGCTTCTTAGTCGATGGCCATCTTCAAACGCCAAAGGTGGCTATCTGCCGAAAACGTCGGTAGCCAGCCTGCAAATATCCATTTACTCAAGTCCCCATATACTCGCGTGACTGAATCTGACAAGCCGGAAGCAACTTCCGAAAACGACAACAACGCCAGCTTTGAACTCGCCAAGGCAGCCGCCCAGGTGATCGAAGACAACAACGGCCGCGACATCTGCATTCTCGATATGCGGCACCTGACGCCGATCTTCGATTTCTTCGTCATCGGTACCGGTGGTAGCCGTCGGCAGTTGCACGCGATGAGCGAAGAGATCGACGACAAGCTCGAAAAAGATCTCGGCGATCGCCGCATGGGCCGCGAAGGGTACGATGAAAGCCGCTGGATTCTGTTGGACTACGGCACGGTCGTGTGCCACCTGTTCGACGAAGAAACCCGCGAGTACTTCCAGCTGGAACAGCTATGGGCCGATGCCAAAAAGATCGACCTGACCGGCATCCTGCGAAACCCAGGCGAATAACTCACCTGGCCCGCTCATCTCATTCCTGTCCCCTCTCACTTCCCAAGGGGGAGGGTTGAAGAAGCGGGTACCCAGTTCACCCCTCAACCTCTCTCCTGAGGGGCGAGGGGACAAGACTGAGAACACTTTGACACATTCAAGCTGCAAGCGACTTTCATGAATATTCTTGCTCTGCTTCGTGCCCGATTTAAGCCAGTGCTGCAGCCGCTTGCCGACGACGCGGGCCCGCTGCTGGAAATGATTCGCCCTGCTGGCGATCCCAAGTTCGGCGACTACCAGGCCAACTTCGCGATGGGCCTGGCCAAGAAGCTCGGCAAGAGCCCGCGCGATCTGGCTACCGAAGTGGTTGCGGCGGTGAACGTGGAAGATATCTGCGAAACTCCAGAAGTCGCCGGACCTGGCTTCATCAACCTGAAGCTCCGCGAAGAGTGGATCCAGCAGCAGCTGCAAAACGCGAAGACTGACTCGCGGATTGGTATCGAAAAGGTTGAAGCCCCGCGGACGTACGTGGTCGACTACTCTTCGCCGAACGTGGCCAAGCCGATGCACGTCGGGCACATCCGCAGCACCGTGATTGGTGACGCGCTGTGCCGCACGCTGAAGTTCGTCGGGCACAGTGTGATCAGCGACAACCATCTGGGCGACTGGGGAACCCAGTTCGGGATGATCATCTACGGCTACAAGCACTTCGCCGACAAAGACGCCTACAAAGCGGCCCCGGTGCCGGAGCTGTCGCGGATCTACCGCGAGGTGCGAGGGCTGATGGATTACTTCGACGCGAAGAAGGAGCTACCGCAGCTGATCGAGAAGCTCGCCGAGCGAACGGCCGAGTACGAAGCCGCCAAGAACGCACCAGAGCCTGCCGACAAAGCCGAAGCGAAGAAGCAGAAGAAGGAAGTGGGCCGTTTTCAGTCGCAGATTGGCGACCTGAATGAAGCAATTGAGTCGACCAAGGCCAAGATCGCTAAGACCGAAGATTCGCCCGAGCTGAAGAAGCTTGCCGAAGCGCATGCCGAGATCAGCACAGCCGTCCTGCAGGAAACGGTCAAGCTGCATGAAGGGGATGCCGAAAACATCGCTCTGTGGAAAGAGTTCCTGCCGTTCTGCGAAGACGAAATCAAGCGGGTTTACGAGCGGCTGAACGTGACGTTCGATCACCAGCTGGGCGAGAGCTTCTATCACGATCGCCTAGCCGCCGTGGTCGAAGACTTCGAGCGGCGGGGCTTGGCTAAAGAGTCGCAAGGGGCAACGTGCGTGTTCCTCGACGGATTCAAGGCTCCGATGATCATCCGCAAGCGAGATGGGGCGTTCCTCTACTCGACAACCGACCTGGCGACCATTGCGTACCGCATGGAGCACTGGAAGCCTGATGCGATTCTGTACGTGGTCGACTTCCGCCAAGGGGAGCACTTCGACAAGCTGTTTGCCGCCACGCGGCTGTGGGGTTACACCGATATCGAACTGAAGCACGTCAGCTTCGGTACCGTGATGGGAGACGACGGCAAGCCGTTCAAGACGCGGTCTGGCGATACGGTGGGCCTGGAAGGTCTGCTGGATGAAGCGGTCAGCCGCGCTTACAAGGTGGTCAGCGAGGGGGACGAACGGCAGCCTGATGGACCGAAGCTGGACGAGGCTCAGCGCAAACAGATTTCGGAAACGGTGGGCATCGCCGCACTGAAGTATGGCGACCTGTCGCAGAATCGCGAGACCGACTACACGTTCAGTTACGACAAGATGCTGGCCCTGAATGGGAACACGGCCACTTATATGCAGTACGCCTATGCCCGCGTGCAGAACATCTTCCGCAAGGGAGAAGTCGATATCGAGGCCCTGCGAAGCAGTGGTGCGACTATCACCGTTGAGCACCCGGCCGAGCGTCAGCTGGCGATGGCCATCCTGCGGTTTTCCGAGGCGCTGGACGACGTGCTATTGGATTATCGCCCGAATTACCTGACCAACTATCTATTTGATCAGTTGGCTAAGTCGTACAGCAGCTTCTACGATCAGTGCGAAGTTCTGAGCGCTGGCACCGAAGAGCAGAAGAATAGTCGACTCTTGCTTTGCGATTTGACCGCCCGGGTGATACAACAAGGCCTGGATTTGTTGGGTATCCAAACGGTCGACAAGATGTAGACCTCTATCCCGTACCCTCGCCCCATTGGGGAGAAGGTCAGGGTGAGGGGACAAGCGAGGAAGATCATGCCACGGAAGGTTTCGAAGGCGGCTCGGCCGAGTTTCGAGTTGAACTCCGTTTATCACGGACATGCCCGTGATGTTCTGCAGACCTTCCCCGATGAAGTGATCGACTGCGTGGTGAGCAGCCCGCCGTACTTCCAGCAGCGTAATTACGACGGCGACGATCAGATCGGCCAAGAGATCTCGCCGGAAGAGTACGTGCAGAGCCTGGTCGAGGTCTTCCGCGAAGTTCGCCGCACGCTCAAGGAGACAGGCGCGTTGTGGCTGGTCCTAGGAGACAAATACCTCGACGGCGAACTGTTGGGTTTGCCCTGGCAAGTGGCCCTCGCGCTGCGGGCCGATGGCTGGAAGCTCCGCAGCGATGTCATTTGGCATAAGCCCAACGCGATGCCCAGTAGCGTGAAGACGCGGCCGACGACCGATCACGAGTATGTCTTTCTGCTGGTCAAGAACAACCAGTATTTCTACGACGCCGACGCGATCCGCGAGCCGCACGTCACCTTCAGTGAAAACAGCAAGATGAAGGGGGGCCGCAATCACTTTCATCGCCGCGGCAGCACGCCGGAGGCAGGCAAGAATGGTGGCAACAACAATCTGCACGATGCCCGCTGGGATCAGGCGTTTCATCCGAAGGGACGCAACAAGCGGACCGTCTGGTCGATTCCTCTTTCCAAGTTCCGCGATGCCCACTTCGCCGTCTTCCCCGAGACGCTGGTCGAGACATGCATCAACGCAACCTGCCCGGAAGATGGCACGGTGCTCGACCCCTTCTTTGGCAGCGGCACGACGGGCGTTGTCGCCAAGCGCCTAGGCCGCAGCTACGTGGGGATCGACCAATCAGAAAAGTATGTCGAGATGGCCAAGGGACGCCTGGCCGATACGAAGAATGGGCAGCTCAGTTTGCCTGGCCTTGGGAAGTAACTCGCCGTCGCGACTGCGCACGAAATGCCAGCCAGATCGAGGCGACGACGATGCCTGCCACCACGCAGCCCAAAAGCGGCAAGCTGTTGCTGACCTTTACTGCCGTGAAGGTTTCCATGTACAGGTACCATTTCAGTGGCGGGTTGGCTAAGGCGAACGGCATCAGCAGCAGGCCCACGAAGTAGCCCATGCCGATCGAGAGCACGACCGACTGCCGCGGCTTCAGTAGACAAATTCCAATGACGGCGGCCAGGGTGCCGGGGATGTATTCCAGGTACGGCAGCGATGCCAAGACGACCTCGGTGCGGTAGATGCCGAACAGAACCAGCAGCGTCACGATCAATGCCAAGACCCATGCCGCGTCCTGCCACGAGGAGTGCGAGATTTCGTCAGACGTATCCGGCATGACGCGATCCTTGAAAGAAAAGGGGACAACCGCCGCTACGGCGATTCTCCCCTGAATCTTCCAAACTGGCAACGTTTTTGCTTGTTTCCGGCGGCGATATCAGTGCTTGCCGATACGTGCCACCGGGCTGATTGACGAGCACATCGCTGCTACTCGATGCTATCGGGCGAAGTTTCCTCCATTGCCAGACGCTCTGCGGCTTCTTTTCCGAAGAACCAGAACATGCCGGGTCTTACAAGGAATTCGCAGAATGTACTGGTCACCAGGCCGCCCAGGATGACCGTGGCCACCGGGAACAGCATCTCCTTCCCAGGCTGGCTTCCACCAATCACCAGCGGCACCAGGCCGATACCGGTGGTCAGCGCGGTCATCAGCACCGGAGCCAGCCGTTCCAGGCTGCCGTTGATGATCATCTGCTGGGTGAAGCCTTCTTCGCGGTACTGCTCCAGGTAAGTGGAAACCAACAGCAAACCATTGCGGGCCGCAATACCACCCAGCGAGATGAACCCGACCAGGGCTGCGATCGAAAGGGTTTGCCCGGTGATCAGCAAAGCGAGCACCCCCCCGACAAACGCTGCCGGCAAGCTGAACAAGATCTGCAGCACGATGCTGGTCGACGGATAGGCCGAGTACAGCACGACAAACGTGACCAGCAGGGCCACGATCGAAAGACCGAAGATCCGCGTGCTGGCACTTTGCTGAGCCTCGAACTGGCCACCCATCGTGAAGAAGTACCCTTCGGGGAACTCGACATCGCTGCGGATGCGCTCGTCGATCTCGGCCACGGCGGTGCCCAGGTCTTTGCCCAGCGTGTTCACGCGGACAACGATCCGGCGTCGGCCATCTTCGCGCTGGATGGTGTTCGGCCCGCCAGCTTCGTAAACGTTGGCCAGCACCGAAAGAGGAACGCGCTGGCCATTTTCCAGTTCCAAGGGAAACCGACTCAGGCTATCGAGATCGGTTCGGTAGCGATCTTCCAGGCGAACCAGCACATCAAAGCTGCGCTGTCCCTGGTACAGTTGCGTGACGACTCGACCGTTGAGGGCTGTTTCGATCGTCTCGTTCACGAACGAAGCAGGCACACCGTAGTAGGCCAGCGCGTCTCGTTTCAGCTCGACCCGAAACTGCGGGATCATCGCTTGCTGCTCGACGACCGGCGGGGCGATGCCTTCGATGTCGGAGATCGCATTCTTGACGTTGTTCGCCGTGCGGCGAAGCTGCGTCAGGTCGTCGCCGTAGATCTTGATGGCGATCTGAGCCGTCACGCCGGAGAGCATGTGGCTGATCAAGTGGGCGATCGGCTGCTCGATTTCGATCTCGACGCCAGGGACATCTTCGGTCGCTTCGTGCAGGATCGCGATCATTTCGTCGCGTCCGTTGTGAACCTCGGGATTGAGCGAAATGACCGTCTCGGTCACGTTGACCCCCATCGCGTGTTCGTCCTGCTCGGCGCGACCCGTTTTGGTCGTGTACCACAGCAGGGGACCATCGGGGTTGGCTTCGCTTTTGGTCAGCTTGCCGAGCTCGTTATCAACCAGCTTGGCGATCTTGCGGCTCGTTGCCAGCGAGGTGCCAGGAGGCGCGAACAAGTTGACCTGCACGGCACCTTCGTCGAACGGAGGCAAAAAGTCGGTGCCCAGCCGCGTGACCAGGAAGCCGCTGCCGACCACGGCGATCAGCACGCCAGAGAGGATCACCGCGATTCCATTTTGCGTGAGACCAGCGCGGACGACCGGCTGGATGATCCACTTCAAAAATCGTAGGAAGAAGCCATCTCCTTGGTGCGTGGCCTTGGCGTTGGGAAGCAGGTAATACGAAAGAACAGGCGTCACCGTCAGCGACACGAGAGTCGAGGCGAGAATTGAAATGATGTACGCCACACCCAGCGGCGTGAACAGTCGGCCTTCCATGCCGCTCAACGCGAACAGAGGAGCGAAGACGACAATCACCAGCACGGTACTGATGATGATCGCGTTACGCACTTCCACGCTCGCGTCGAAAATGACCTTCAGCACCGGCCGAGGGTTTTCGAGCTTCGCGTTCGCTTTGAGCCTGCGGAAGATGTTTTCGACGTCGACAATCGCGTCGTCGACCAGTTCCCCCATGGCGACCGCAATGCCACCGAGAGTCATCACGTTGATCGACATTCCCAGGAAATAGAAGATCAGCGACGTGACGAGAATCGACAGGGGAATTGCCGTCACGGTGATGAACGTGGTGCGGAAGTTGAACAGGAAGATGAACAGGATAATGACCACCAGAATGGCACCATCGCGCAGAGCCTCGATCACGTTGGTAACGCTATGATCGATGAATTCGCGCTGCTGGTAGGTCGTTTCGATCTGCACATCTTTGGGCATCGCCAGTTTCAAGTCGGCGATGGCCTGGTTGATCTGCTCGGTGATCATCCGCGTGTCGACGTTGGGCTGCTTTTGAATGGTCAGCACCACGGCGTCGCGGCCGTTAACACTGGAATCGCCTCGCTTGATTTGCGCGCCTTCCTGGATTTCGGCAACGTGCCGCATTAGCACCGGTCGATGGCGATCGGTTGTGAGAGGAACGTCTTCGATGTCATCGATCGTTTTCAGAAGGCCCAGCCCGCGCACCAATAGCTCTTGCGAGTTCTGATCGACGTAGCCGCCGGTCACGTTCAAGTTGCTTTCGCTGAGCGCTTTCTCGATGTCGGCCAGTTGCAGGTCGTACTGGTGCATCTTGTGCAAGTCGACCAGCACCTGGTACTGCTTGCGTCCGCCTCCCATGGGGATCACCTGGGCGACGCCGGGAATGGTGAGCAGCCGTTGGCGAACGGTCCAGTCGGCCATGGTGCGGATTTCCAGCGGCGAGGTCGAACCGTCGTCGCTCCACATGCCGACGATCATGATCTGCCCCAGCAGCGAAGACATAGGGGCCATCTGCACGTCGGTATCTGGCGGCAGGTTATCCTGCTCGAGCGCCAGGCGTTCCTGGACAATCTGGCGAGCCGTATAAATATCGGTTCCCCAGTCGAACTCGACGTAGATGACCGAGAACCCAATGTCGGACGAGCTACGCACCGCTTGCACGCCGGAGGCACCGATCAGGCTGCGCTCCAGCACGTAGGTGATACGCTGTTCAACTTCTTCCGGCGATAGCCCGTGCGATTCGGCAATCACCACCACGCGCGGCCGGGTCAGGTTCGGCAACACGTCGATTGGTAGTCGTACGGTAATGACGCTCCCCACAACCATCACGGCCAGGGCCGCCATGACGACGACCAGCCGATTGCGGAGGGCGAACAGAATGATGTTATTTAACATGATTTCGCTCCTCTGCGGTTAGTGGTTATGTCCGTGGTGATCGTGTCCGCCGCCGCCAGAGCCGGCTTGGGAGAGCATTTCCAAGTACAGTTGATAGGCGTGGGTCACGACGATCGTATCTCCCAGGCGAATGTCCCCATCGCGGCTGATGACGGCGGTGTTCGTATCGCGATGGATGACCTTGACTGGGACCTTTTGGAATTCTTTCATGCCCGGCTCGACGTGGCCGAATACCTGCTGAAAGACGAACGTTTCGATCCCTTCTTCCACCAGGGCTTCGCGCGGCAGAACAAATTGGTCTTCGTATTTATCCATCGGCAACATCAGGTGCACACGCTGCCCCGGTTTAAATCGCCATTGCCGCGTGACTGATTGATCCAATAGCAGCGAGTCGGCCGCGACTTCGTTTTTCAGCCGCAGATAGAAGAAGAACGTGCCGGTCGTTTCGTCGGCGTGGTTGTCGATGTAAGCGATCTCGGCCGAGCGGGTCGCGTAGTTGCGATGGGCTTCGTCCTGATGTGAGTGTCCGAACTGGACTTCGACAGGGACGTGATTCGCTTCCAGTTCGTACAACCGTGGCACGTCCTGCTCGAATGCTTCACCGCGAATGTACAGGTAACGATGGTCTGCCAGGCGGGCCAAAGACGTACCGCGCTGAATCGTCATGCCAGGATGAATATCGAGTGATTCGACAACGAACGAGACCGGGTCTTGTTCCGAGGAATCGGAGTCGCGCGGGACTTCGCTCAAAAGGACATCGATCTGCTTGATCAGCTCTCGCTTTTCGATCACGGTCGAGACCTGGCTTGTGGTCAAACCGCGGGCGATCAATTCCTGGATGCGAGCGTCTTGGCGGCTTTGTAGCTTCTGTTCCTGGTACTGGAATTCGAGTTGTGCCTTGCCGGCGATCGCCCCTGATTGAGCCAACGGCGTGAGCCGGTTGATCTCGGCTCGAGTGACATCGATCTGCCCGAGCACATCCAGCAGGTCGATCTGAGCCGATAGGACGGGCTCGTCGACGATATCGAGCGTGAAGAGCGGATCTGATAGGTGCACAAGCTGTCCGGCGTCGACGTTGACGCTACGAATGTTTCCACCGACCGGGGCCGCCACGGTAAAGCTACTGCGGCCTGGGATCTCGACGACTTCGCCCGGTATGGTGAGGGGCGAGATGTACGTTTCGCCGCGCATCGTCTTTACGGCAATCTTCAGATTGGCGAATGCCGTGTCGGTCAACTCGACGACTTCTCCGGAACCATGGTCGTGTCCATGTTCGTCTTCGTGATCGTCGTGAGCCGCTTCGGTCGGTGGGGCTGGGGCAGGAGCGTGTTGCATCCCCGAGTAATATCCGATCAAGCCGATCGCGATCGCAATACTCAAGAAGATCGCAATCCGAAGCAAAATCGTGCGAGGCATGATGAGCCTTTCTTGCTAGTTGTAGTAATGTCCGGCAGATGAATGAGGTGCCACTGGTCATGCCAGCGATAGGTAAAGCACCCTAGACCAGGAAAGCCTGGGAAAGTGCCCGAAGAACGGGGCAACTGGGCTGCCGGAAGCTAGCAGCGAAAGAGCTGAGAATGAGCGCGCAGCGTCGTCGTAGGAGGGCCTGAACCGTGCAGCGCCAGTGTGGTATCGCGCGAGACCACCATGGCGAACGTACTGCTGGAAAGGTCAAGTGCCGGCAACCAGGCAGTAACCTGCGTGGTGTCGCTATCGACTGTCCGAAACGAGACCAGAAGGGGCGTATCCCCTTCTTGATCGCACTCGTGATGTTCGGTCGGATCGTGTTCGTGCGCGCAGCTGGGCATCTCGTGGTCGTGCTGGACCATGTGATGTAGCGCGGCGTACCACTGGTTTTCCTCCAGGCATCCCCCCGGGCAAACGCCGTAAGAGTACCCCATGCAGAGGATGGCCAGGGCCACCGTCATTGCGCGAAATCGAATTAGAAACTTATGGAACATACGTCTGCAATGATAGTCCGAGGGGCATGCGCCGACAATTGCAGTTATCGGCCTATTGTCGCGGGGGTTGCCGCTATTTTGGCGGAGCCGCCGCCGGAATCTTCAATTTCGTAGGGTCGATCACCACGTGTTTGATCGTTTCTCGACGATACGTGTAGACAATATGCACTTTACCGTCAGAGGTTTGAATGACGGCTGGGTAAGAGTATTCGCCCGGTTGTCGCTCGAGCGTCAAGACAGGATGCCAGGCATGGCCATCCTTCGAGATGGCCACGTTCAGCATGTTACGGCCGGCCGGAAAGTCCGATTCGCGAATCGTGTGATTGTAGACCAATAGCTGCGTTCCATCGGTAAGACTGACGGCGTCGGTGCCCGAATTAGGATTGGGCAGTTCGGTACCGCTGAGGGCACTCCAGGTCTTGCCGCCATCTTCCGACCAGGCCGAAGCCACCAGGTTCTCGCGCGTACGGCAAAGGATCTGCATCTTCCCGTCGCCGTAGGTCAGAATGCTGGGCTGGATCGCATTGAACAGCTTGGCATCGTTGATCGGACCGATCACTTCCCAGGTTTTACCCAAGTCTTTGGTGGCCTCGAAGTGAACCCGCCACCCTTTGTGCTCGGTGCTGGATGGGCAGACGATCGTGCCATCTTCCAGTTGAATTGGTTTGTTCTTCACCGGGCCGAGAAGGTTGCCGATTGCTTCGTTGGAGCCCAGGCGAGTTGGTTCGCTCCAGGTGACACCGTTGTCGGTAGAAGTGGTCAGCATGCCCCACCACATACTGGGACTGGGGCCGACTTTATAGAAGAGCATCAGCGGCCCGTCTTTCGGTTGAAACAGCACCGGGTTCCAGGTTGGGTGACGGAGTTCTTCGTTTTGGTAGCCGTTGGCGACTTCGATTGGGGTGGACCAGCCGTTGCCTGTGTTGCGAGAGATCCAGATACCGACGTCCGGGTTCTTTTCGTGGGTTCCACCAAACCAGGCCGCAATCAGCCCTTCCGACGTTTCGACGATGGTCGACGCGTGGGAATTCTTGGTCGGTCGGTCTTCCGGGGTAAAAATGAACTCGGAAGCAACGAACGCAGGCGTATCTTGTCCGGCAACTTTAGGCAGTTTTGGGGCTTGGGAATCGGCAGCTTGACCGCGGGCAGGACATACAAGGAGCCCGACCAGCAGGCCAAACAACCCACCATAGATAACGATTGATTTCATGGCAGTGTTCGGCAGTCGTCGTTTGTGGATAGCTTTGCGAGCAATTGGGGAGGGGTCGCATCAACCAGGATGCTGTCCTCAATGTTCCGACATTCGGCCATCTGTGTCAAAGCGAATCATGCGGGCAAATTTTGCGCGGATTCTGGCCTTTCTAAGTCTACGCCATATTTATTAGCGCATGAAAAAACCCTCGGATACATACGCATCCGAGGGTTTTGATGGTTTTTTAGGTCAGAAACAGGCGAATTACATGGTGCCCAGCTTCTTGACCAGGTCGGTGGTACGAGCCGAGTAGCCGGCTTCGTTGTCGTACCACGAAACAACCTTGACCAGCTTGTCAGCGATCACGGCGGTGAAAGGAGCCGCGAAGATCGAGCTGTGCGGATCGCCGATGATGTCGGACGAAACGATTGGATCTTCGGTGTAACACAAGATACCCTTCATCGGGCCTTCAGCGGCAGCCTTGATGGCGGCGTTGATTTCTTCGACGCTGGCCGACTTGCTCAGGTTGGCAGTCAGGTCGACGACGCTACCGGTTGGAACCGGAACACGCATGGCGATACCAGTCAGCTTGCCCTTGAGTTCTGGAATGGCCAGAGCAACGGCTTTAGCGGCACCCGTCGAGGTTGGGATGATGTTCTGAGCCGCGGCACGAGCACGGTAAGGATCGGCGTGTGGCAAGTCCAGCACGTTCTGATCGTTCGTGTAAGCGTGGATCGTGGTCATCAAACCGCTTTCGATACCGAACGAATCGTTCAGGACCTTAGCAACCGGAGCCAGGCAGTTGGTGGTGCAGCTGGCGTTGGAAACGGTGGTCATGTCGGCGGTAAGCTTGTCGTCGTTCACACCGAGAACGCAGGTCAGATCCGGAGCGTCCTTGGCGGGAGCGGACAGAACGACCTTGCGAGCACCAGCGTCCAGGTGCGAGTCGTAGCCAGGCTTTTCGCCATTCTTACGGCCGGTGAAAACGCCGGTCGATTCGATAACAACGTCAACACCCAGGTCGCCCCATGGTAGGTTGGCTGGGTTACGTTCTTCGAGAACCTTAATCTTCTTGCCGTTGACCGTCAGGCCTTCGCTGTCGAATTCGACGGTGCCAGGGAAGCGACGGTGCGTGCTGTCGTACTTCAGCAGCGTCGCGAGCATTTCGTTGTCGGTCAGGTCGTTAATCGCAACAACCTCGAACTCCTCAGGACGAGCGATCATGTTGCGAAAGGTAAGTCGACCGATACGTCCAAAACCGTTAATTGCAACCTTTACTGCCACGGTACGTAATCTCCTGAGGGGGTAAATCGTTGGGCGGCGAGCGGTTCGCCGTCATGTGTGTTGGTATCTCTGTTCCCTAATAGGAACGCTGCCGATTGGGGTGTGTATTCGGCGTTATAGCACGCATCCTGAGCGTGCCCAAGCGGGCCAGACATCCGTGCCCAGAGTTTTCCCACGAAGCGCCAAACAAAATTCACGGAAACGTGAGTGCTTCCCAGGTGAAGGCGATTATACGGCCCCTTAATTCGATGCACAAGCGGCATAAGGGGTTGCCATTGCGGACTGCTCGCGCGGTTGTCTAAGGGGTGGAATGGACCGGTAAGATGGTCCTTATGGGCACGAAGATGCCTCAGTTGTCGTCCAACAGCGGAAGTGGCTGATAAGAAGATTGGAAGAAGAATGATCCAGGCAGCAGGTCTCGCCCGAATGCGAGACCTGCTTGACTGCCCGTGCGACTATCGGATCCATGCCGCGTTCTGGTCGCGGGAAAGATCGGCGTGCGAGAGATCGCCGGACGGTTTTTCAGATAGGTTTCGTGCCGAGAGAGACTTGTTTTGCCGGGAATCTGCGATTTTATGGACACCGTAAAGCACGGCAAACACAGCAGCCCAGGCCACGGGATAAAGCAGCACGCCCACACCCAGGACCATGGCTCCCAAAATGGACCAGAGAGCTCCGACCGACAGTAAAAGGATTCCTAATTTCATAACACTTCATCTCCCTGGCTAATTTGTGGCCATTCCACTCCTCAGAATGCCCGTCCGACTAACCTGCGGAAAAGACACCTTCGTTATCAGGCTTCTATGGTAAGTATAACTGCAAAGGCATCTCGGTGGCTACAGAAATATTCTCTGCAAATCGGGGTCCAAACGGCTAAGGTGTTAGTAGAAACAGACATCTTGTCGAAAATTGTTGGTTAGCTGGCTGGGTTTTCCGGGCTGAGGTCGGTTATTCTAGGCGGACACTTAGACCCACCAGGGAGGAACTCCGATGACCGACACTGCGGAAGCGTCGAAGCCAGACAACAGCATGCGTGGCCTGATACTTATTCTGGTAGGTATCGTTTTGGGCGTTCTATTGGGGCTTTTCTATGGAGAGTCGATGTGGATGGCCTCGGAAGGGCCTGAGAAGGAGCTGACCCGGCTCGAGAAGACGATCGAGCAGAAACAGTCGGATGCTGCCAAGTACCGCGAGCAGGCCAAAGAGACGGACGATCCCCAGATCGCCCAGCGGTTGACCAAAGAAGCCGATCGTCTGGAAGGACAGCTACCGACGATCCAGGCCCGCATTGATGACACGAAGAAAACCGTGGAGGCTGTCGAGGCCGACAAAAAAGCCGGCAAGCTAGGCTTTGCTCAGTCTGTCTATATCTTCTGCGAGTTCTGCGGTGACCTGTTCCTGCAGGTGTTGAAGCTGCTGGTCATTCCGTTGGTCATCACCAGCATGATCAGCGGGATCACCTCGCTGGGTGATATTCGGAAGATGGGACGCGTGGGGCTCTCGACCATCTTCTACTATTTCAGCACCGGGGCGATCGCCGTGTTCATCGGGATCGTGCTGGTCATCATCATTCAGCCAGGCAATTCGGCCGATGATACGTTCGCCTTTCGCACCGAGACGGTCGAAGCGAAAGAAGGGCAGACCACCATGGAGGTCTTCCTCGATGTCTTCCGCGGCCGCGAAGGGGACCCCGGCAGCGGCATGTTTCCCTCGAACTTGTTTCTGGCCGCAACCAACACCAACGTGCTGGCGCTGATCGTCTTTGCCATCGTCTTCGGAGGCGCGCTCACCACGCTGGGCGAAGAAGGGACCCTCGTCATTCGCTTCTTCAATGTCTGTAACGAAGCGGTGATGAAGATGGTGCACATGGTGATGATGTTTGCGCCAATCGGCATCTTTGGGCTCGTTAGTTCGAACATCGCCAAGAATGGAGGTGGGGCTGGCTTCCTGGAACAGCTTCAGGCAATCGGCTGGTACGTAGCAACGGTCGTCATTGGGCTGTTGATCCATTCGCTTGTTCTGGCCACGCTGCTGGGCGTACTCGGCAAGCGAAACCCTATGACTTACACGTTCAACCTGCTGCGAGCTTTGCTAACTTCCGTCAGCACGGCCAGCAGCGCGGCGACGCTGCCGGTCACGATGGAATGTGTGGAAGAAAACAACAAGGTCTCGAACCGCGCCGCCTCGTTCGTTTTGCCGCTGGGTGCCACCATTAACATGGACGGTACGGCGCTGTATGAAGCGGTGGCGGTGATTTTCATTGCGCAGACGCTAGGGATCGATCTTTCAACGGCTGATCTCGTGATCGTATTCCTCACCGCGTCTCTGGCTGCCGTGGGTGCCGCTGGCATTCCGGAAGCGGGCCTGGTGACGATGGTCATCGTGCTGCAAGCGGTTGGCCTGCCGATGACAGGCATCGGTACGATCCTGGCGATTGACTGGTTCCTCGACCGGCTACGAACGACCGTCAATGTCTACGGCGACGCGTGCGGTGCCGGAATCATCGATACGATGGTTGTGCAGAAGCAAGCGGCGGCGGAGCCTGCACCGGAAGCGGCCTAAAGCTTGGATGGATCATCGCGGAAGCCGAGCACGCGGCGGATTTCCGCGGGGCTGGTGATGCCGCTGGATAGCATCGCTTCCGCTTGCGACCAGCGCGTGAGCATGCCAGCTTCAACGGCCCAGGCCTCGATTGAAGCGGAAGTGGCCGTCTCGAGCGACAGCTGCGAGAGACGATGCTGGTGCGGGACGAGCCACTCGGCCAGCAGCGTGCGTCCGAGATAGCCGATGCCGCGGCACTTCTCGCAGCCGCCGGGCTGTTTCATTCCTGCGATGGCAAAGCCGAAGCGTTGGTCCTCTTCGCATGGTATCGCGCACTCGCAGAGCGTTCGCACCAGGCGTTGATGCAGCACCCCCAGCAGGCCGCTTTGAATCATATAAGTCGGAATCCCCATGTCGATCAGCCGGCGGATCGCTTCGGCCGCACTGCCGCTGTGGAACGTGCTGAGCACCAGCTGCCCCGTGAGACTGGCCTGCATGGCCGTTTCGACCGTGACCGGGTCGCGAATCTCGCCCACGAGGATCACCTCGGGGTCTTGCCGCATCAGGCTGCGCAGGCCGGTTGCGAAGTCGAAGCCGGCACTCGGGCGAATATGGCTTTGTGAGATGCCAGGGATTTCCGACTCGATCGGATCTTCCAGTGTGACGATACTGCGTCCGCCCTGCTGCTCAGTCGCGATATGACGCAGGCACGCATAGGCTGTCGTCGACTTGCCGCTGCCGGCGGGGCCAGCGACGAGGATCATGCCGGAGGACTCTTTCAGCAACGCTGCGAGGTCGTCGGCAATGCTCTTGGGCAGGCCAAGGTCGCTGATGTGATGCAGTTCGTCTTGCTGCCAGAGGATACGAATGACCACCCGTTCGCCGTGCAGGGCAGGGAAGGTACTGACGCGGACTTCCTGCCCGAACGTCAGATCGCTGACGCGTCCTTCTTGGGGGATATCGGTGCGGTAGGTCAGAAGGCCGGCGAGGATCTTCAGCCTGGCCGCGGCGTCGGTCTTTTCGCCGCGAGGAATGTCGCCGAGCGTTTGCAGCACCCCATCGATGCGAATCTTGATATGGTATCCGCTAGTTGTCGGTTGCAGGTGGACATCGCTGGCCCGTAGTGCCAACGCCCCTTGGAGCAGCCCGGCAACGATCCCTTCGGCGTAGGCATCTGCCTTGGGGTCTTGCTGGAGTAGCTGCTGGTGAAGTTCGGTCAGTTGCATCGTTTTATCTGGCGCTGAGGAACGAGAGGCTCTATCCTATCGTCGTCTGCCACACGAGCACAAACAACCCGACCGCGAAACACCACCACGCAAACCAGTGCAGTCGCCCTCGTTGGACGATTTGCAGCAAGGCGATCAGCGAGCCCCATCCCACGGCAAACGAAACCAACGCTCCCAATAGAAGCAGCCAGGCTGGCAGGCCGTTGTCGGCATCGGAGGACGCGGAAAGGGACTTGGCCAGTTCCAAAACGATTGCCCCCAGGATCGCCGGTACTGCCATCAAAAATGAGAACGTCGCGGCACCTTCGCGGGAAAGTCCCAACGCCTGGCCGCTGCAGATGGTCGAGCCGCTACGGGAAATGCCGGGCAAAATGGCGAAGGCCTGAGCACAGCCAATCCACCAGGCCTGGCTCAACAAGGTCGCTTCGTACGTTTGTTCACGCTGAGGAAGTCGCTGCGAAAGAAGCAGAATCGCGCCGGTTATCAGAAGACAGATACCGGCTACCAGGGGCGATTCGAGCAGGTCATCGGCATGGGTGATTTTCAACCCGATCGCGGCAATCACGGCCGGCATGGTGGCCACGGCCAATAGAAATAAGATCCGCCAGTCTTTGGTCAACGCTTCGAATAGTTGCTTGCGGTAGACCACCAGAATCGAGCCGAGCGTGCCGGCGTGCAGCACGATGTTGAGTTCGACCAGGTCGAAGTTTTCGGCATCGGCCCCCAGCAGCGTCGCCAGAACCACCAGATGGCCTGACGAACTGATCGGCAGGAACTCGGCGATGCCCTGCACGATGGCCAGCAAAATGATTTGCCAAACAGGTAAATCCACGGAAACACGACCCTCACGCGGCGGAAGAAAGTTTCTCTATTCTCCGCCGCACCTAAGGGGTAAGGGGTGAAGGGTATGAGAAATGTGACTTCGCGATGCGCTTTCAAGCGGTAAGATCCGCAGAACCGTTACAGGCAGCGTCCGGTTAGTTCGCGGCTTTCTTTGTGGGCGCGGGAACGGGAGCGATAAGATTAGACGGACGAACTTCAACGTAGCGAACGACGGTTCCCAAACGCCCAGAACCGTGGGCATCGATCAGCAAACGATACCGGCCAGGCTGCTGTGGCAACTGCACCGGAATGTTCACCTGCCCAGCCAAATTGGTCGTCAAGCGTGGCTGCCAGAGAATCGGTTCCGGTAAAAGCTGTTCTGCTTTGTTCAGGCCATCGTTAGAGCGAGCCATCAGGCGTTCCGCTGACTTGGCATTGCTGGCCTCAGGTTGAGGCTCGTTTGCGCTGGCACTCGCCGGGGCTGCCGGAAGAGGCATCGCGTCGGGCTCTGTTTGAATCGAACGCGCCCCGCCGCCGAAGTCACCCCGGCCCATACCGCCAGCGGGATTCGACATGGTACCAATGCCGGGGGCGCTGATGCTGCCTCCCATTCCGCCGGCACCGGGCATCGGTTGAGCGAAACGCGCCGGGCCGGAACGCAGTTCGACATGAACCTTCTGCGGCGATGGTTGGCTGCCGCGTTGCATTTCGACGGCTGGGAGCAACTGACCAGAGCTCTCGGCCATGCCGCCGGGCAGCGAGGTATCCGCCGCGCTTTCTTCTGCCATCGGGGTAGCAACATTTTCGGCCATCCAACTGGTTGCTGGCTTTTCTGCGAGCTCCTTCGGAGCGTTAACAGCACGCGATGAATCCATATTCTTGGGTTCGTTCAGTGCGACCATCTCTGGCCTGCCGGCAGTTGGGGCGGTCATTTCTGGAAGTGAGAGATTGAACGAGAAGATCCCCCACAGGACGGCACCCAGGGCGACCAGGATGCCTGGCCCCCAGACGCGGATCTTGGGCAGACCTTGCACGACGGCCAGGCCGATCAAGCAGACCACCAGGATCCCGCCGGCCACGGTCAGCATCCAACTGGATGTCTGGCGAATACCTTCCAACTGCGATTCCCAGTCGGCATGGATGGCGGCAAGTGCCTGTTGGTACTGCGACTGGATCACCTTCTTGTTCGATCGCCGCATGACCGGCAACTTGTCTGGCGAGACGGACGATAACGCCTCGGCTTCCTTGGAGGCCTGAGCGATCATTTCCGGGGTTTCGGGATCTGTCGCGGGTGGATCTTCCTTCCAGGTCGAAAGAGCCAAGACCTGATCGAGCCAGCCGCTGTCTTTCTCAAGATCTCGGATGTTCTCGGGTAGGGGGGCAGCCCCGGCGGGAACTTGTACGCGGCGATTGAAGAACCATTCTCCTTCGAGGCCAATCGGCTGCTGCGATTGGGGCAGCAAGTCGGACATGCGTTCCATTTGCACGCCTAACGTAGCCTGAGCAGGGCTGGCGTATTCGTCCTTCACGCTGACGTGCAAGTTCAGGCTTTGCCCCGGATCGGCCTGGTCAGGCAGTCCGTCGACGTCGATATCGTACCGCTGCACAGGAATACGGTAGATGATTCGTTCGGCGATTAACTGTGGCTGTGCGCCTGCGTTTTCTTCGTCCGGCGAGGGGACGCTGAAGAGCTGTACCCGCTGGGCCCCGCTGGCTTCGGCTGGCAGATCGAGTTGCACCGGCTGGGTGATCGGGGCGTTGACGCCCACTTCCCACAGGTTGTGCCCAATGGTGTTGTAGCCGTCGTTGGCCACCAACGCGAGCGTGCTGTTGGGCTGGGCAACGCGGACTTCGACTTCCAGCGGCTGGTTCGACAAGGCGACGCCGTTGTTGACCTGCAAGGCAGCCGGCAAGGTCTGAGCCTGGGCGATTTGTTCTTCGCGCGGAGCCTGGTTCTCTTCGACTACTTCCACGGTGTAGTCCTGCATCGGCTGCGGGACGAACTCGAAGTAGCCGTAATCTTGATCGGGCTTATCCGTTTCAGCGACTTGTCTGGCCTCGGCACCACGAACCTGTAGCTGGGCGCGTCGTTTAGTGTCTTGGTCTCGCGTGGCCAGGTAACGGACACGATTCGACACGCCAGCGACCAGCTTGCCCCCTTCCGGCATCGCGGCAATCTGCGAAGGAGCAATGTCACTGTAGGCGTCCACAGCATCGTTCGCAAAACCTCGGCCATAATTGCTTGCGCTGATCCGAACGAGATCTTCACTGTCACTCGACTGGGCATCGATCACCGGCAGTGCACGTTGCTGGAAGAAGTTTTGCAGCTGCGGACTTTGTACGCCCAATTCGACATTGTCAAAGTCTTTGGATGCCGGGACTTGCAGTTGCCCTTGAGCAACCCCTTGGAGCGTCGACGTTTCAGCACTGGCGATACGATTGAGGCCGCTTTGGTTGGGCAGGCTGTAAACGAAGTCGACATTGGCAGGCTGATCGCGATTGGTTTGCGGATCGAGCACCACCGCGCGGAAGTTGACCGTTTCGCCTGGGGCGGCGATCTCGCGGTCGGTTTGTAGTACGGCGATTGGTTTAGGAGGGGCGGCTTTGACGTCGACATCGAGCTGGCTCTTCGCTTGCTCGTGCCGAGCAACCACTTCGAGCTTCGCCGCGTACGAAACCTCATCGGCCGGAATCTGGCAAGTAACCTGGCCGTTGATGGCCTTGGTCAGACCGTAGTAGACGGTTGCCCCTTCCGGGTTTTTGAACGTGTATTCGACTTCAGCATCAACCGGCTGGGCGTCGGCATTCTCGATCGAAACGAAGAAGTCGTTACGAACTTCGGCCGCCATCAACGAAGGACCGGTTACTGAAACGCTGAGGAAGTTACTGGCCAGGTTTTCTTTCTGTTTGGCCAGAGCGAGCGTTTGGTCTTGCTGGTCGATGCTCAGCATGGGGTAGCCGAGCGCGGCAATGAGTAAACAGGCTGCCAGCGCCGCAACGACCTGCAGCGTGCGCGAGGCCCAGGTTGCCGCTGGCGTTCGCGGCGATGGGCGATCGTCTTCGGCTTCGCGTTTCCACTGGTCGTAGTTGGGAGGCTGCTTGCTGGCCTTGGCGACTTCTCCCAGCAGTTCGGTCTGCTCTTTGAGCTCGGCGTATTCGCGCGCCAGCTGCCCGTCGGAACTGATACGATCGACCAGCTCTGCGGACTCTTCGTCCGAGAGTAGGCCATATATCAGTTCCAGCATCTGCTGCTGGAGTAATTCGCGATCGTCCATTGCTCTGTGAGGTTCTGCTGGGTGCGACTTGCCATCAAGGCTACTCGCACAATCGTTAACTTACAAAGGATTCTTTCGGGGTGACTCTTGCGGGACCAGGTGCTCTCGCAGGTGCGCGAGGGCCATTCGCATCCGTGTTTTGACCGTTCCGAGGGGAATGGAAAGGGCTTCGGCGATTGCTTCGTACGTAAGGTCTCCGTTCTGACGAAGTAGGAAGACCTCCCGTTCTTCGTCACGGAGCTCTGATACGGCAATCCGTAAACGTTCCATTTGCTCGGACCTGTGGGCATGATGCTCGGGGGTCGCCTCTTTACTGGGGACGACTTGCTGTTCGTCCCCCAGTGCCTGGCGCTTGCGTCTCCAAGCGGTCATCCGCATGTCGCGACCCGTATTCACGGCAATGCGGAAAATCCATGCCCTTACGTTTTCTATTTCGGGTAATTGCTCACGGTTTCGCCAACACTTGATAAAGGTCTCTTGGAGGGCATCATGGGCGTCGTCCATGTTGCCCAAAAGGTGGTACAGCGTGCCCAATAGTTCCCCGTGAAGACCCGAAAAATGGGTCTCCAACGTATCCCCACGGTTTTCCGTAGGGGGGGTACTGCTTGCGCGACGCGAATGCTCCACAATGGGCCCTTACGCATAGGTAGACGAGACGACCAGCCAAAACGATTCAGACTGGGCACCGATTTTTTAACAGAATGGTTGCGATTTAACACCAGATTGGCCGGTTTTATGGGTTAATGTCGGTCTGGTTCTCCCGGAATTCTAGTCTGGTGGCTTGCTGGGGGCCCCCCTCGCTCAAAATAATAAACATATATGTGGCCAGAAACTGACAAAACGCAACAACTCCTGCAAGGTGCCCGAGACGGGGATACTTCCGCGAGAGATGCGTTGCTCCAGCGGCATCGCGACTCGCTGCGGCGCATGATTGAAATGCGTCTGGATAAGCGTATTCAACAGCGTGTCGACGCTAGTGATATTGTCCAAGAGGTTCTGGTCGATGCCAATCGCCGCTTGGCCGATTATCTCGAAAACCCGAAAATGCCATTTCATTTATGGCTGCGACACATGGCGAAAGATCGAATTATCGACGCCCATCGCCGTCATCGGGTCAGTGGAAAACGAAGTGTCGACCGCGAACAGAACATGAACGTCGGATTCAATATGGATCAGTCGTCGGTCGATCTGGCTGCCCAGTTGTGCGATCAGAATACAACGCCGGGGGCGGCCGCTACCATGCAGGAGCTGCACATACGCTTTCAAGCGGCCATCGATCAGTTGGACGAGCAAGACCGTGAAGTCGTCATCATGCGACACTTCGAGCAGCTCTCGAATCAGGACGTCGCTGCGGCGCTCGAACTGACTCCGGCAGCGGCCAGTATGCGTTACTTGCGGGCCATTCGCCGCCTGCGATCACTATTGGGTCCGACGGCTGTCGATGAGTAATTCTTTCTGAAGTCAACGCTTAAGCATGGCCACCGACCGAGATGAAATCGACGAACAACTGGCCGAGCTTCTGGATGATTTGACCCAGCGCGTGCAGCGCGGCGAAGCGGTGAATCTGGAAGAAGTCACCCAGGAATATCCTCACCTGGCAGAAGATCTGAAGGAAGTATGGGGCGCAGTGATGCTGGCCGACGCGGTCGCGCTCAACATTTCGATTACCAGCCCCGGCTCTGGCGAAGCGCCCATTCCTGAAAAGCTCTCGCAGCTGAAACTGCCGCTGCGCTTTGGCGATTACGAACTATTGGAGGAGATCGGCCGCGGCGGTATGGGGGTCGTTTACCGGGCTCGACAGGTGAGCCTGAACCGCATTGTGGCGGTGAAGATGATCCTCAAGGCACAGCTTGCTTCCGAGGACGAACTGAGCCGCTTTCTCGCCGAAGCGGAATCGGCCGCGCGACTGAGCCACCCGGGAATTGTTCCGGTGTACGAAGTGGGGCAGCGCGACGGACGGTATTACTTCAGCATGAAGTACGTCGAAGGAGAGACACTTTCGCAGCGACTGGCCCGCGGCCCGATGCCGGCGAAGGAAGCCGCACGGATGATGCAAATCATCTCGAGCGCCGTTCACGAAGCGCATCAGCACGGCATTTTGCACCGCGATTTGAAGCCTTCGAACATCTTGATCGACAAGAACGGTAGCCCTGTCGTGACCGACTTTGGCCTGGCCAAGCAGGTTACCAGCGATGTCGACAGCATCACGCGGAGCGGGGCTATTATCGGGACGCCTGCGTTTATGGCCCCAGAGCAGGCCAGCGGCGATCGTGGGGCGGTTGGCATTTGTAGCGACGTATATGGCCTGGGCACGATTCTGTTTGCCATGATCACCGGACAGCCTCCTTTTCAGGGAAGGACGCCGGTCGACGTGCTGCTGAAGGTCTTGGAACAAGATCCGCCGCTACCGCACGAAGTGAACCCGAAAGTTGATCGCGACCTGGAGATGATTACGCTGCGTTGCTTGCAGAAGCCGATGGATCTGCGTTATCCCAGTGCCGATATGCTTTGCCAGGACTTTGAAGCGTACTTGAACGACGAAGCGATCTCGGCTCGCAGTGGCCAGTTCTTTCAAGTCGTCTCGCGCTTGTTTCGCGAAACGCATAACGCCCAGGTGCTGGAAAACTGGGGACTGTTATGGATGTGGCACAGCCTGGTGTTGTTTATCTGCTGTGTGATGACGCAGTTTCTGCAGTGGAACAATGACGGCCATCGCTGGCATTACATCGCCATCTGGACGGTGATTTCAGGAATCTGGGCCGCGTGCTTCTGGTACTTACGCCGTCGTATGGGGCCGGTCACGTTCGTCGAGCGCCAGATCGCGCATGTGTGGGGGGCAGGCATGATCGGCGTGGCATGTCTCTTTCCGATAGAATGGTTGCTAGGGCTAAAACCGCTCGAGTTGTCGCCATTGCTGGCGGTCATCTCGGGAATGGTCTTCCTCATCAAGGGCGGCATTCTGACCGGCTGGTTTTACTTTCAGGCGATGGCCCTTTTTGCGTGCAGTGTGCCCATGGCGTTGTACCCAAGTGCTGCCCATTTAATTTTTGGCGTCGTCTCGGCCGCCAGTTTCTTCATCCCAGGTCTGCAGTATTACCGGCAACGGTTACGCGTGCAGCGAGAACTTCCTTACCGCCCCGCAGGCTCTACTTTTGGAGAATGAGCTTGCCAGATTTGGTCTCGCACAAGCGATAGATCGCGTCGCCATGCTGAATCCAGACTTCTTTCTCCCCGGCTAAGATCTCTTCGGACGGGATGGTGCGTTTCAACATGTTGATTGGGTCGCTGGTCGGCGCAGGTGTCTTTTGTTCTTGATCCGAGGTATTCATGCGAAAGCTTTTCGAGGCATACGAAGCGGGGAGGGTACCGAAGGAAATTCGCTGATGTCGTTGACACTGGCTAACGCTCTGTTAGGTTATAGCGATATTGATACTCGGTATCAACCTCTGGGTGTGAAAACGCTCATATGCGAACTGTTTGCCCTATTGTCCGCCAGCGACTTCCGTCGGCCAGCTGTCATTGCACCACTTCAAGCGGAAGTAATTCCGCAATGCGAGGGGATTTTGGCTGGAAAAAGATGTGGGTTAGCTGCGGCCTTTAACTTCCTGTTAAGGGGGACGGCGATTGGTCCTCGTGACACCGTCGCAATTCTAAAATCGATTCCTGGATCGCGGCACTTGGCCGTGAATGAGGTGACTCAGCCATGATCGATCGAGGATTGCAACTGATGACGCGGAACCCGGTGGAAGCGAGTGTGGTGTTGGCGCTGGGGATGGCCCTGACACTGATGTTGTGTTCGGGTTGCGGCGGTTCGGTCGGCGAAATCACGGGACGAGTGACGCTGGATGGACGTCCGCTGGACGGTGCGATGATCACGTTCAAGCCTGTGGGAAATCCCGAGGCGAAGGAATTCTCGACCGAGGTGAACCGTGGCTCGTTTACGATTGCCAGCGGCCGTATCGCTCCGGGAGACTATTACGTGATGTTGGAATCGCAGCAGCCAGGGGCTGGTGCGATGATTGAAGGGGTGCAGCGTGGCGAAGGAATCCCACCACCGAGTGCTTTCGTTCCCAAGATATACGAGAAGAAGGGTGCGCTGAGAGCCAAGATATCTGCCAACGGCGAAAACTACTTGACGTTTCAGCTGACCTCAGGCGGCTATTAGCCGTACCAAGTTTAAGAATCCAAGCGATGTGCGCATCGTCACCAATTCTCTCCAGCAGAAGCCGTGAGCGGACTGCTTGTCGCAGAGCAGTCCGCCGCGGTTATTTGCCTTACTCTTCATCACTTCTGACGACAAACGTTTCCCAGCCGTCGTAGGTTCCTTCGAGCGACTGAGCCAATTCAAATAATTCGATCGTGATCTGATCGATCGAGGCCTGGTCGACATGATCGACGCGATCGATCTGAACGCCAAAGGGATTGGGTGGTTCTGCGTTGGTGTCTAAGCTCTCCTGATCGACCTCGTACCCTTTTTCCTGAACCGAGACGATGAACTGAGCTCGCGCTTGTTCACTCGGGAAATAGGCCCAGTGCGAAACGACTCGCTCTTGCTCTAAGCTATCTCCCGCTTCAAGTAGGCCTTGCAGCACTGAGCTGTTGGACATCGACTGCATCTCGTACGGCGATGGGAACATGATTTCAAAGTAGAACCCCCATTCCGCATCTTCCTGGCAGCTACTTCTCAACTCGTAGGTGGAATATGCTTGCATGACTGGGCCTAAAGCGACATCAACCCCTTCAAAGGTCGGGCTGTAGAAAACCACGGCGCGTTGCCCGTCGTGCGTCATGCAGCCAACATGGACGGCATCTAATCCTTGTTCGATCGCCTCGACGATGGCTTCTTCAAGGGGATTGATGGCGTCGAACTCTTCATTGGTCGTCATCCCGTATTCATCAGGGTTTTGCAGTGCAATGGATACCCTGACAAGCCATGTCCGCTGTGGGTCAGGTGCATCGTCGACAATGCCCATGTCCAAAAGAATGGAGGTGATCGAATCTTCGATTCGCGTGATGTAAGCATTCCAATCGTCTGACACGTTCTTGCCTCCTGACGGCGAAAGAAAAGGGTGGAGGCCACAATATAACCGTGCGTCAGACCATGCTCCACCGTTTTCTTAGATACCATTCCCAGCCCAACAGGCCCACGATCAGTAGCAGGTTGATCCAGCTATCACGGCTCGATTCGGGCCAGGTCCATTTGGTTTGCACTTCGACTTCCGTTTCGGGAGGGCGGTTCTTGATTTGGTCGAGCAGTTGTGGAAGTTCTTCCGGCGTCCATGTTCGCCCGCCAACGTCTTTGGTAATTGCCGAGAGCGCCGCTAACTGGGAAGGCCGGGCTGATGGGTCGCTCAATTCCAGGTCCTGATCGTAGACAAAGAAGCGTCCCAGGCCGGTGCCGACGCTGGTGCCGTTTTGCTTAGCGACCACTTCGATCGTGTAGTCTCCCATCGCCTGGCCAGCGTCGAGTGTTCCTTCGATGACGTCATTGCCAGGCAGCGTACGCAGCAGGGTTCGGCTTCCATCCGGGGCGATCAGCGTCGATTCGAAGGTCACGCCTCGCAGGGGATCGCCACTTTGTGAGTTCGCCCCGGCTGTGAAGGTGATCGGTGCACCAGGTACATAACGTCGCTGTCCCAGTTGAACCCAGACATCACGCGTTTCAATGCCATCCTTCTTGGCCAGCCATAAGAGGATTTGCCGCCAGAAGCGTTTGTGGATGTCGCTCTTGCCGGCCATGACCCAACGCCAGGTGCTATCGGCGGTGAAGGCCAGCGTTCGGCCGAGACCATATTCGCCAGCCACCAGCAGCGGCTGGCCATTTTGCGTTTCCAGGATCGTCATACCGCGCTGCGTCGGTCCGGTGACTTTGTTCGCCCCGGATAGACCCGGTACGGCGGTGAGTGCCGGGACGCCTTCGCTGTCGGTGCCGAGGGAAGAGAGAAAATGGTTTTCGCTGGCCACGATGGTGATCGGTCCGGGCACGTGCATATCGGTGCGGATCGGGGCATCGAAGTCCTGGCGATCGAAACGGCTCATTTCAACCGGTAACACGTTTTGGAAGATGGTCGTTTGATAGCCACCGGCACCGAAGGAATGAAAGCCGCCGAGCATGATCAGGCCTTTGCCATCTTCGACCTGCTTGGCCAGTAGTTCGAGCGTATCGGGGCTGAGTGCGGAGGAATCTACGTCGCCGATGATGAAAACGTCGTACTTTCCCTTTTCGATCACTTCGGTCAGGTTCACCGGCCATTGATCGCGGCGGCGGCGGTCGATCCAGCGGAAGTCGAGTTCCATGTCGGCCGACTCGGCCACGACCTGTCGCAGCCATTTTTGCTCGGGACGGTCGACCGTGCGTCCTTCCAGGTACAGCAGCTTCAATCCCCCTTCAAGGACATTCAGGTAGGCACTCAGCACGTTGTTCTTGGTGACCAGTTCCCCTTCCTGGTCCGGTACCACAACACTCAGCTTGAACTGCCCCGACGTTTGCGGTGTGTAGCGGAAGATGACGTCGAGCGTTTCCTGAACCTTCGGCGTGGTGATCTCTTGGGTTTCGACAATCGTCTTTTGTCCCTGAGCATCTTCCACGATCAGTTGCACCGGTACCGGCAGGTTGGCCATCCCTTGAATGCGAACCGATGTCTTGACCGCCAGTTCGTTCTTGACGAAGACGGTGTAATGATCGGCTAACGTTTCGACGGCAACGTCGCGGGCCTGAGAAGGATCGATCGCCTTGCCGTAGGTAACGGTGTGCAAGGGGGTCTCGAGCCGGGCCAGGTCTCGCGCCGCTTGCTGCATTTCAACCTGAGGAGAATAAACCCGCTGTGCACCGTCGGAAAGCAGAATCACGCCGGCCAGCTTCTTACCGATGTTCTGCTGCATGACCTCGGCAATCGAGGTGCCGATATCGGTAAAACGACCTTCCGGCGTGTGGGGCAATTGCACTTGTCCGTCGACCGATTCGAGACGCTTGGCGTTTTCGTCAAACTGGTAGATGGCAACGTCAATGTTGTTGCCGAGTGAATTCAATTCCGGAGCCAGTCGTTGGAGCGTTTGTTTCTGGGCTTCGTAGCGTTGGATACCGTCGCCTGCGTCGGGGACCGTCATGCTGCGGCTTGTGTCGAACATGAGCACCAGTAGCGACTTCTGCGTCTCTTTGATCGAACGAACCCAAGTCGGGCGAAGCAGCGTTAGAGCAATCAGCAGAATCACCGCAAAGCGAAGCCCAGTGAGGATCCAATGCCGCTGGGGGGTTAACCCTTGAAACTGAGGCCGCAGTACCAGCAGCGCAACGAGCGCGAAGACCAATATCCCCACCAGGAGATAGCTCTCGCCCAAAGGTTGCAGGTACCAGTAAGACAACGTTTGTTCTCTCTACGAGTTAAGTTTCACTAGGTGCTTGTCGGTAAAAACGATTGGCCAATACATTTTCCAGGCCAAAGACGATCACCACGATCAGCATCAGCCAGGGGAACAGCGGGACGCCGAGGCGGGCCTTGCCTTGTTCGCGAACGATCTGTTCCTGCTGACGAGCCAAGCGGTAACGTCCGGGGCCGAGGATATCGTCCAGGTCGGCTTCGGTCAGCTTGTCCATGCGGGTGGCATATGGGGGAAGGTTGACGCTGAAACCCATCGACTTGCCGCCACCCAAGGGACGCACGCGATATGTTCCCAGGCTGCTGGTAAAGGGAATGGTGATTGTGCCGGCGTCGGGAACGACTTCCTGCGGATCGATGCCATTGGGCGTGAACAGCAAGTGCGTTGCCGTCTCGTTGCCAGGCTCGGTCTTCAAGGTCGCCACGTCGCCAGCGGTGTAGTTGAAGTGATCGTCACCCCCTTGCACGACGTACCTCGCCATCTGATTCCACAGCACAAAGAAGGGCCACGTATCGAGCCCGGTGAACAGCTTGTTCCACGAATCGCCGCGCGGGTCAGAGACCGATGTCGTCAGCGTCAGCACGAGGCCATCGCCGATACGTTGTTCGATCAACGCAGGCACAGCGTTGTTGTAGGGGACAATCGTGTTAGTGTCTTGGTCCATGTCGTCGAACGACCAGAAACGATCGATCGGGTAGTCTCGCCACGGGACCGATGCACCGGTACCGCGGAAGGGGGACAGGACCGAATGTTGATAGTCCGTCGGTGCCAGGAACCACTCGCGATTGCCGGCTCGCCATTGTCGCGATAGTTTCCCGGGCAGAACGCTTTGGGCGGCTTCGGTGTTGAAGTCGTCTTTGATGGCAGCACGGCCTAGTAGCAGCATCAATCCACCGCCACGGTTGACGTAGCTGGAAAGTGCCTGCCAGGTGGCATCAGGCATGGGGGCCGGATCCAACATGGCAATCGCTTGATACTCTTCCATCTTGGCGGGCGTTAGTTCGCTTTGCGAGATGACGTCGATCTTGAACGCTGCTCGGCCAGAGTCGCGGTAGCTAGGTGGTGCCAAGGCATCGACTAGCCGATCGCTGACCGCTTTATCTGACTTGACGACTAACAACGACCATGGCGTGCGGGCCTGGATCGTGAACCAGCGTTTGTTATCGGCACCCAAGCCATCTTCGCCGAGCATTTGAATCCAGCCATGATGCGTGCCGGCTTCGAGCCCTGTGAGGCGAAAGCTGACACTGCGAGGCTGGTCATCGGCTAGTTCGATCGTCTGGCGATTTCGGCGTTCTGCTTTGGGGACGATCAGCTCGCCGTTCTCGACGATCGGCAGCTTGTCGTCGATCTGTTCGACGAATAATTCCAGCGTTTGCGGCTGACTGCTTCCGTCGGAGACGACTTCGACTTGCAGCGTGACGTCGTGGTTCTCTGGCGTGCTCTCGGCGGAAAGGACCAGGTCGCTGATGGCTACGTTCTGCACGTCGTCGGCACCGACGTCGACGATATACAGGGGAATGTCCGGCTGCTCGGCGAGAGCTGTTTTCAGTCGTTGGGCATCGGTGGCATCCCAGGCTGGGGCTGCCAGGTCGGTCAGGATGTAGATCTCTTTGCGAGCAAGCTCATTGCTTTCGAGCATCTTGAGCGCGTTCTGTGTCAGTTCGATCAGCGACTGTCCACCGACAGCGATCTCCAAACGCTGCAATGCCTGACGAGCGGCTCCGCGGTCCGGAGCGAAGATGGTCGATTGGGTGCGCTGATCGAGTATGGCCATCTGGCTGTCTTCGGGCAGCTGCGAAGTAAGCCACATTCCCAGCTCTTGGGCTTTCTCCAGTCGCGTTTGATTTTGATGGCGATAGAGCATGCGGGGAGACGTATCGCAGATGATCACCGCGGCAACAGGGGCTTCCTGTTCTCCTACGATCGGTCCGGAACTGCTGGACATGGCCATCAACGCCGAGACGAGCGCGCCAACGCCTACCAACGCCGTAACGCCGGTCAAAATGTAAGCCAGCGTGCGGCTACTGCCGGCCAGCCAGGCCGCCAAGGAAACGAAGACCCCAATCAGCAGAATAACACCCAGCGAACCGGAGAGAACCCACCGCCCAAGTGCCGCCGACGCAACGCCAGGGCGGGCCAGTGCGGCGACCAACGCCAACACGGCCAGACACCTAAGGGCCAGCAGGACCCAGTGCTTTAGTTGCAGGCGGCGCGTATTCTGAACGCTGCGTTGTCGTACGAAACGCAGGGCAGGGAATTCCAGTTGTTTCGGCTGCTGCCGCATCACCAAGTGCAAGATGATCGGCACGGCTACGAGCAGGCCTCCCAGCAGCAGGCCGACGTTGGCGAACTGCATGAAATCAGAACCTTGATTGGCGGCTGATGAGGTACTCGGTCAGGGCCTTGTCGAACTGCATACTGGTGTCGAGTTCCACATAGTCGACCCCGGCCTGAAAACAATCTTGGCGATACTTGTCGCGAAAGGCCTTGATCTCTTTTTCGTAATCTTTGCGGTAGTTACTGGCGTCGACCTTCATCCGCTCCTTGGTTTCCGGGTCTTCCAACTCGACCATCCCATCGAACGGAAACGTCACTTCCGCTTCATCGAGAATATGAAAAAGGATGACGTCGTGGTTTCGGTGACGCAGTTGATAGATCGCTCGCATCACTTCTTCCGAATCGGCGAGCAAATCGGAGAAGATCATCACCACGCTGCGGTGCTTGAGCATGGCAGCCAACTGCGAAAGGCTGTGCGCGATGTCCGTCTCACCGGTAGGCTTTAAGTTAGCCAGCAGCGAAAGGACATCCCCCAGTTGCTTGCGTTTTGACTTGGGAGGAAGACTGGCGCGGATCTTGGTATCGAACGTTACCAGGCCGACGGGATCTTGCTGGTGAACCATCAAGTAGCACAGCGCCGCAGCCAGGCTGATCGCATAGTCGAACTTGGTCATCTCCTGACGATAGGTGTACGCCATCGAACGACTCAGGTCCATTGCCAGATAGCCGGTGATGTTCGTTTCCGCTTCAAACTTCTTGATGTAATAGCGATCAGTTTTGGCGTAAACCAGCCAGTCGATGTCCTTCGGATCGTCTCCTTGTTCGTAGCGACGATGCTCGCTGAACTCGACGGAGAACCCATGGTAGGGACTGGCGTGCAAGCCTTGCAGGAACCCTTTGACCACGAACTGAGCGCGCAGATCCAACCGCGAGATCTGGCGGATCACCTCAGGCTTCAAATAACTTTCGGCAGTGGTCAACGTTCAAACTTTTCGATCTTGGGTTCTGGGACTTCTTTGAGCAGACGTTCGATGATATCGACGTTGGTCATCCCTTCGGCCTGGGCCTGGAAGTTGGTGCCGATACGATGCCGCAGCACCGGGATGGCAATCTTCTTGACGTCCTCAATCGCCACCGAGAAGCGGCCTTCCATGGCGGCAATCGCTTTGCCACCGTTGATCAGGTTCTGACCGGCACGCGGACCCGCACCCCAGTCGACCAGTTCCTTGATGAACTGCGGAGCTTCGGCATCGCGCGGACGTGTCGCACGTACGAGTCGCGCCACATACTTGATGACGTATTCGCTGACGGCGACCGACTGCACGAGCTTTTGAATGTTGAGGATGGCTCGGCTGCTGAACACCTTGCGAACTTCGACCTTCTCTTGCCGCGTAGTGGCCATGAGGATCTTCTCTTCCTCGTCCAGCGAAGGGTAGTCGATGATGATGTTGAACATGAATCGGTCGAGCTGGGCTTCCGGCAGTGGGTAGGTCCCTTCCTGCTCGATCGGGTTTTGCGTGGCGATTGTGAAGAAGGGCTCTGGCAGGTCCATCGTTTCGCGGCCGACGGTTACTTCACGTTCCTGCATTGCTTGTAGCAGCGAGGCTTGTGTTTTAGGTGGCGTTCGGTTGATTTCGTCTGCCAGCAGAATGTTGGTGAAGACCGGCCCTTCGACAAAGCGGAAGTTGCGGCGGCCATCTTCGTCTTCTTCCAACACGTTGGTACCGGTGATGTCCGACGGCATCAAGTCTGGTGTGAACTGAATACGTTTGAACTGCATGTCGAGCACTTTGGCCAGCGTGCTGACCATCAGCGTTTTTGCCAGGCCTGGCACCCCTTCCAGCAAGCAGTGCCCGCGCGTAAAAATGGCCGCGAACAATTGTTCGATGACTTCGTCCTGGCCGACGATCACCTTCTGCAGTTCCTGCTGCATGACGATGCGTTGTTGTTTAAATTCTTGTAGAACTTCGCCCAGGTTTCTGGTTTTGCCCACAATAGACGCCTTGTCTCAGAGGGGAATCGTCGATGGTGAATGAGTGACGCTAAGTTTGGTATCGGCATTTTTTCCTGTTCCCTCGCCCCTGCGGGGAGAGGGTTAGGGTGAGGGGGCGAACCGAGAACACGCTTCACCAACCCTCACCCCAGCCCTCGCGAAGGGAGAGGGGACAGAAAAAAGATTAGCCGCATAATTGTAAGTTACGCAGGGGAAAAGGTTTGGTTCCTTCCAACGAAAACCTGTTGCCTTGCCAAGTGATTGTAGAAACGTGCTTCGATGGAAACAACGCACCCGCATTTCGCTTGTGTCCACCGCAGGCAGACCTAAGATGAAAAGAAGCGAACGCGACGTGTCCCGAAGGAACCTCCGCTTGTTCCCACTGAGAATCACTAGCTGCTGTACGCTAATTGTAGCGATCTTTCTGATTGCGCCCCCTGCGATGGCGCAGCGTGCGGCTACGCGCGGTGGGGTTACTCCGCAAAATGTCCGCGACGCGATGGACAAAGCGGTGCGATATCTGAAAGCGGCCCAGCGCCAGGATGGAAGCTGGCAAGATTACGCAGAGTTTAAGGGTGGGGTAACTTCGCTAGTCACCTTGGCACTTCTCGAAGCTGGCGTCCCGAAGGATGATCCAGCGATTCAAAAAGCACTGACTTCGCTTCGCAGTACCCGGGCCGACAAGACCTACGCACTTGCCCTGCAAACGATGGTCTTCTGTGCTGTCGATCCGCAAAAAGATTTGCAGTTGATCAAGTCGAATGCGGCACTTTTAGAAAGTTATCAGATCGAGAGCGGCGAACGCGCCGGGCTTTGGTCGTATGGTTCCCCACGAGAAGGGGGCGGTGGTGGCGACAACAGTAACAGCCAGTTTGCGCTGCTGGCGCTGGATGAAGCGGCCGAGCATGGTGCCACCATCAAAGAGCAAACCTGGCGACGGGCATTCCTCCGCTGGGACTCGATGCAAAACGGAAGCGGCTCGTGGGGGTATCTGCCCAATGCGCCCGGTACGGGAAGCATGACGTGCGCCGGCATCACGTCGATGATCATCACGACCAAACGCCTGGAAAATGGTGACGCCGAAATCAACGGCGACAACGTCAACTGCTGTGTGCCGTTGAAGCAAGACAGTTCGGTCGATCGCGGTTTCGATTGGCTCACGCGGAACATGACCCTGCGTACGAATCCTTCAGAAGGGGGCGGCGGTGGGAACTCGCTGCTCTATTACTTGTATGGTATCGAACGCGTCGGGCGATTGAGTGGTCGTCGCTTTATGGGAACGCACGATTGGTATCGCGAAGGGGCTGAACTGCTGGTCGCCTGGCAGGACTCGCTCGATGGAACCTGGAAGGGTACCGGCGTGGTCGAGCAGAGCAATCCGCTTGTCTCGACTAGCTTCGCGCTGCTGTTTCTGGCCAAGGGCCGCCGCCCGGTACTGGTCTCGAAACTAAGATACACAGCCAACCAAGATTGGAATCCGCATCGGCATGACCTCAACAATTTGAATCGTCACGTCGAGAGTCTCTGGCAGCAGAAGATGACGTGGCAGGTTGTTGATGTGAGTGCGGTTAAGTCGGCCGAAGACTTGCTACAGACGCCGGTCATCTGGATCAGCGGGAAAGATGGTTTTCAGATTACGCCGAAGCAGGAAGAGTTGCTGCGACAGTATATAGAAGGGGGCGGTTTTATCTTCGCGGAAGCTGGCTGCGGTGGTCAGAAGTTCGACACCGATTTCCGCGCGATGTTGAAACGGATTCTGCCCGACAGTTCTTTCCGCCTGCTGCCGCCTGATCATCCGGTGTGGTTCGCTGAACAGGCCGTCAATCCTGACTTCACCGTGCCGCTGTGGGGACTCGATGCGTGCTGCCGCACGAGCGTCGTTTACACGCCTGAGGACTTAAGCTGCTACTGGGAACTATATGGCAGTCGCAGCTTTCTGGACGACGACAAAATCTCGATCAAAGTTCGCAACCAGGTCAAAGCAGCCAATGCGATGGGGGCCAACGTGTTGGCCTACGCCACCGGACGGCAACTGAAAGACAAGCTCGAACGCGTCGAACTGACCACTGACGGCGGCGTGGAGGACGAACTGGGACGCAACGTACTGAAGGTCGCCAAGATCCAGCACCTGGGTGGCTCGGACGATGCTCCAGCAGCGCTAGCCAACATGGTTCGCGTTGCCGGCGAACAGCTTGACCTGCGGTTCGATATCGAAAAGCCGATGGTCACATTGCAGGACGACACTCATCAGTTCTATCCAATTATGTTTATGCATGGCCGTCGCGATTTTGGATTCAACTCCGAGCAGCGGAAGAATCTGAAAGAGTATCTTGAGCGGGGAGGGTTTCTCTTCGCCGACTCGATCTGTGCCAGCAAGCCGTTTACCGTGGCGTTTCGCCGCGAACTGGCAGCGATCTTCCCCGACGCCAAACTGGAGGCGATTCCAATCGACCATCCGCTGTTGTCGACCGGCTACGGTGGTTTCGATATCACGACGGTCACGCTCAACGACCCGCAGACCCGCAACAGCAATGAAGAGGGACTCAAGTCGGTTCGGCGCGAGTCGAGCCCTGAGTTGGAAGGCCTATTCATCAACAATCGCCTGGCGGTGGTTTTCAGCCCGAATGACTTGAGCTGCGCGATGGAAAGCGGAGCCTCTTTACAGTGCAAGGGTTACGTCAAAGAAGATGCTGCCCGGATCGCCACGAACATTCTTCTCTACGCGATGCAGCAGTGAGTAGTCCCGCTTAGCAATACAGCCCAAAGTGCGCCTGGACTCTGGGTTGCGAATCCTTGAAGTTCTCGCGAATGTGCTTTCTTCGCCGCTGAAATAGTACTACCCTGACTCATAGGTCAGTATTGCTTCTCATGCATTCTTAGTCGCGTTTCTGCGTTTCTATCACACGGAGTTCCACGCCATGTTTTCTGGAATGCTGGTTGTACGAGTGACTCGTGCATGTTGTTTCCTGGCGGTAGTCTGGTATGCCGGTTCGGTGATTGCTCAAGAAGTGTTGCCTCGACCAGAAGAGCCCTTTGCGGGAAAGATTGGCCTGACCTACAAAGACTCGGTTGCCGTGAAGCCCAAACTGGATGTTCCGCAAACGTTTGGCTTGGAAGACCCACCGAACGTCTTGATCGTCCTGATCGACGATTGTGGTTTCGGCCAATGCAGTACGTTTGGTGGCGCGGCTCCGACTCCCACGCTTGATCGGATCGCCAAGAATGGAGTCATCTACAATCGCTTTCATACTACGGCACTCTGTTCGCCCACTCGGGCTGCACTGCTTACCGGTCGCAATCATCACTCGGTTGGTTCCGGTGTGATTGGTGAAGCTGGGACTGGCTTCCCCGGGTATACCGGCATCATTCCAGCCTCGGCCGGAACGGTTGCGGAAGTGCTGCGAGAGAACGGTTATATGAACGCCTGGTTCGGCAAGAACCATAACGTGCCTGACTGGGAAACGAGCATCGTTGGTCCGTTTGATCGTTGGGCCGATGGTTTGGGTTTTGATTATTTCTACGGCTTTGTCGGCGGAGATACAGATCAATACACGCCTGCTCTCGTCGAGAACAAGCGACGCATGGAAGCCCCCAAAACCAACGAGGATGGCTCGCTGTATCACCTGACCACCGACTTGGCAGACCATGCGATCCGTACTATTCGTGCATCACAGGCAGTCGCTCCCCAGCGACCGTTCTTTGTTTACTTCGCCCCAGGAGCCACGCATGCTCCGCATCAGGTTCCAGAAGAATGGATCGCCAAGTTCAAAGACAAATTTGATGGCGGTTGGGACAAATACCGCGAAGATACATTCGCTCGACAAAAGAAGCTGGGGATTATTCCAGCAGATACGAAGTTGACACCACGACCAGACTCGCTGCCAGCATGGGATTCGCTGCCGGAAGACCAGCGTAAGGTTTATGCCCGCATGATGGAGATTTTCGCGGCATTTACCGCCCACACCGATAACGAGGTGGGTCGTATTGTCGATGCCATCGACGAGATGGGCGAACTCGAAAACACAATGGTGATCTACATTGCCGGCGACAACGGTTCCAGTGCAGAAGGGGGAATGAGTGGTCTGCTCAATGAAATGACCTTCTTCAACGGCATCGAAGAACCCCTGGAAGCCAAGCTGAAGGCCATCGATACGTTGGGAAGTGCCGAGCACTTTAATCACTTTCCGGCTGCCTGGGCCTGGGCGATGGATACCCCGTTTCAATGGACGAAGCAAATTGCCAGTCACTTTGGAGGAACTCGAAATGGTGTTGCGATTTCGTGGCCGAAAGGGATCAAGGCCCGTGGCGAGGTGCGCGACCAGTTCCATCACGTGATCGATATTTATCCAACGATCCTGGAAGTCGTCGGGGTGCCGTCTCCGGCTCAGTTGAACGGAATCGCCCAGAAACCGGTCGAAGGGGTAAGCATGGTCTATTCGTTTGATGATGCCAATGCCGAAGACCGACGTACCACCCAGTACTTCGAAATGATGGGCAATCAAGGCATCTACCACGACGGCTGGATGGCCAGCGCCCTGCGAGGTGTTCCTTGGGTTTCGGAAAACCCACCGGCGAACCTTCTTGACATGCCGTGGGAGCTTTATCACGTGGACGAAGACTTTAGTCAGGCCAATGATCTTGCGAAACAGGAACCTGAGAAACTGCAAGCGTTGGTCAAGTTATTCTTCGCCGAAGCTTCGCGCTATAACGTGTTGCCGCTGGATGATCGCAAGACAGCGAGACTGGCAGTCGAAAACCGACCTAGCCTGACCGAGGGACGCAATAAGTTCGTCTATCCGAATCTGCTTCGCTTGACCGAAGGTTCGTCTCCGGACCTTAAGTACAAAAGCCATACGATCACCGCGAACGTGGTTGTTCCCGAGGGAGGTGCCGATGGCGTGCTGTTTACGCAGGGAGGAAATTTCTGTGGATACGGCTTCTACGTGAAGGAGGGCAAGCTGACGTACCATTACAACCTGGCTGGGGTCAATCGCTACACGATCGAGTCGGAAGACAAGATCCCGACCGGCAACGTCAAGTTGAAGATGGAATACGTTACCGATGCAGATAAGCCGCTGGCTGGGGCCAATGTCACACTGTACGCGAATGATAAGGTCGTTGGCAAAGGACGCGTCGAGAAGAGTATTCCGAACCGGGTCACGCTCGACGAAACGATGGATATCGGTTTCGATACCGGTACGCCAATCAATGATCAGTACGAGGTGCCGTTCAAGTTCGAGGGGCAATTAAAGACCGTCGTCATTGAACTGAATTAATCAATCGTTGCAATGATTAAAGCGAAAGGCCATCGTTCTGATCGAGCGATGGCCTTTTTTGTTCAACGATGATTTGTTGTTAGACGTCCAGGAACTTTCCGTACTGCAGAAACGTGAGCAGCCCGTGCAGGTACGATCCTCCACCAACCAGCTTGATCTCGGCGAGCTTCAGCTTGTCGAGCCCTGCGTAAGTGTTTACCGAATAGGACGTTTCCTTCGAGATGTTCTTCAGTACCGGTTCGATCACGTCGTACAGCTTGAAGATCTCGTCCGCTGTATCTGGCTTCTTCTTTAGTTCTTCAGCCTTGGTGAACGTGAGGCTCATCTGACGCACGAGGATACGTGTGAAGTTTTCGCCTCCAACTTCCAGGCTGCGGAACCAGATGGCATTGGGGCCGCAGATGATCAGGTGACTCGCATCCGATCCGACATCGAGAATGCCGACGGCTTGCTGGGTCTCTTCCATTTGTTCTCGATACGACTGGTCGGAGAAGAGGTCGAAATCGAAGAAGTTGTAGATCGCCATCTGATCGGTCTGAACCAGGCTCGGTGTGATGCCCAGTCCGCGGAGGAATGCCAGCCGCTCTTGCAGTTTGGTCAACCGGGTAGCGACGACCACGCACGTTCGCTTGGCATCGCTTTCCAGGCTCATCTCTTCCGGTTCGAAGTTGTCATCCCAAACGTGGTAGTCCCACGACAACTCTTCGATCGGGAAGGGGATCTGGTGGCGTACTTCGTATTGAACGGTTTTCGGGATCTTCTTGTCTTCCACCGGTGGCAAGTTCAGGAAGCGTCCCAAAACCTCGGTGGCTGGCAAACTCAAGCATACGACCGGCTTGCCTCGCTTGTCGTTGAAGACATCTCGGCCGACCGTATTGAAAAACTGTTCGACAGCGTCTTGAATCAGGCCGCGACGATCGGCGTCGTCTGCTCGAGAAAGAGGACGCTTGAATTCGATCTTCACCATCTGTTCGATATGGACGATCGTTTCGCCGTCTTTCTTGTCTCCCAGGCGTTCCTTTCGCAGCAACACAGCCTTCATGCCCGAGTTGCTGAGATCGATACCCCACGCAAGATCGCCGGCGGCAGCTTTCTTGCCTGCCCCAATCAAGCCAAACACGCTGCTTGCTTTGTTCGGTAGCAGGTTCGTTTCGATCTTCGCCACGCCGATGCCTTGAAGCGCAAGCCCCACGGCGACAATAAAACCAGAGGAGAAATGGTCGAAGTGTTCGTTGTCGTTGACTGCGGCCGTGTTGAACTTACGGAAGCGGGGATAAAGATCGACCGGAATGCCCAGCGTGGTGTTTTTAGGTGGTTCATTCCAGTAAGAGATCGGAGCATCGCGATTCCGGCGAGCCTGCTCCAGACGCTGGGTAATCTTGTGCAGCCGATCGATGGAATGCTTGTCTTTCGGCATCATCTTGACCAGGCGGCTCGCCATGCCGACCAGAATCGAGTCGGTATACGAGCTTCGACGCAGGTCAGTCGATAGAAAGGCCAGCTCCGAAACTTGATCGAAGAACTTCAGGAAGTTCTCGGTGCGAACCGACTCCGGTACTTCGGAGAGAACCTGGTGAGCCCGCTCGTAGCGAAACTGCTTGATGTACTGCTTGGCCTTTTCGACCAGCTTCTCGCGTTTCAAGCGATCGGCCTGGTCTTGCGACTTGCGGAGCTTCTCGGCTAAACGCTGGGCTGAGATGTCATGCGGCTTGAGTTCGAGTAGTCGTTCGACCTTGGGAAGCAGTCGCGACGTGCGACGCTCTTGAATGGCCGTCTTGATTTCCTGAGCAAGTCGCTTGATTTGTTTCTTGGTCTCGCTGACTTCGTCGTAGAGTTCTCGCAGGGATTCAGGCCACAGGATCTTTGGAATCTCGCGAATCAAAGCGACCGCCTTCTCCGCGTGCTTTCCGTCGCGAAGCTGCTTGGCCTCGGCTTCCACATCCGGCGCGCGATCTATCAGGCGTTCTTTCTCGAGCGTGATCTGCGTGATCATTGTGGCGGCACGCTTGGCGAATTCGACTTCTCCTTCGTGCTGGGCCTTGGTAAGGGTACGCAAGACATCGCAGGCACGATCGTGACGGCCATCTTTGAGCAATGCTTCCGCTTCGTCGAACTTTGATTCGAGCGCCTCTCGTTGAGCGTTGGCCGAAGCTTGCAGGTTCACACCACATTGCCCACAGAACTTTTCGTGAACGGTGTTCATCCCACCGCATTCAGGGCAGGCCAGAAAGAGGGCATCGCCACAGGCAGAGCAAAATCGGCGCGAAGGAGGATTGTGCGTCGAGCACTTGCGGCACGCAATACGATCGCCGGCCTCGGCCGATTTCGCGGCATGATTATGGCTGCTGCCGTTGGTGCCGGCAGCCATCTGGACCGAAGTGCCCGTCTTTTGGATATCCAGCTTTCGGTCGTATTCGGCCTTCTTGTCGTTGTCGGTCAGCGTGGCAATGGCGTCCTCGACATGGTTGAAAACCTGCCGCCATAGACCAGGATCGATTTCGCCGAATTTCGAGTGGAGCTGCTTGCGTGCCTTTTCCCCATAGTTGCGGATGTAATTGATGTCGTCCTCAAAATCTTCGAGTTTAAGTACCTCGTAGAAATTAAGTGACTTCCCTTCGGTTTTTATCCGAAGCAGACGGTCGTACGGATCGATGCTCGATTGAGTGGATGACATTGCATCATTGTATTTGCGAATCATGAAGGATTTGTGAAGGTCAGTCGTGGGTGGGGGTGTTATTCAACATGGAAATCCAGCCATAGGCCTGTTTGTTTGCTCGGAATGCGCGGCAAGAGAGGGTGGTCGCTTGTGATGACGATACGTCCAATCTCCTGACCGTAATAATTGCCGGGTGGAGCGCCTGGGGGAATTTGAATTTGCAGCTGAAACAGACCAATCTCTTGGTCAAGCGTGACGACTTTGGCGTCAACAAATTCGGGCCATGCGTAAATGTCCTTTACCTTCCAAGGCGTGTCCCCTTGGTCGACACGAAAATTGATCAGCAAGGGTTCGCTGCCATCCTTTGAGCTAACAGATCCAAGTTTTACGGCACCAAAGCCATCGATTCGAGGCGAGAAGAACTTGACGCCTGGTTTCTTCACCATGGCTTGGATGTTCAAGCGGGCGACCGCTGAATTCTCAGCTTGCTGAGTCTCGTCGCCTGAAGTGTGAGATTCAGCTGAAGTGGACTTTAGGGCAATTTGCCCGGTGTAATTGCCTTTTTCTAATCCGGCCGGGATGGTAACGATAACTTTCTTGCCGCACCTGGCCTCAAGTGAATCGAGTTCCTCCTGGCTGGCCGGCTCAAGTTCGATGGTCATGCCTGGAATGTCGGCAATGGTTTCCAACTCGATATGATCCATCTCTTTCAGCGTGCGCGAGTAGACAATCGTCTCTTGCGACATGGCTTCTTTGATCGGGGCTAGTCCGTTGAATGTGATCGTGTCGTTGACCAGGGTAAACCGGTTTTCGGTTAACCCTTTCACCACGAATTCCAGTTCTTTGTGGTCGGGATCATTCGTGAGGACCACCGCGGACTGGCGGAAGGGGCCTTCTTTGAACTTCAAGGTCCATTCCAAGCGGATCTCAGCCTTGCCGCCGGGGGGAACTTCCGATTTCTCGAGACCAATGAGCGTGCAGCTGCACGAACTGGGGCCTTGTTCGATCTTAAGCGGAGCGGTCCCTTCGTTGTGAATCACAAACGTGTGATCACCGGTGGTGAACCGTGGAAGCGTCCCGAAATCGAAGACGGTTTCGTCAACGCGGACTTTGGGAATCACGGTACTACCAGGGCGTTCCTCGGATCGGTTTGCTTTGGGAGTTGAAGCCTGGGGCGAAGGCTTTGCGGCAGAGGTACTTTCTCCCTTGGAATCATTCGGCTCCTGGGCCGGAGAGTGATTTGTTTGGCTTGAGGTAAGGGTCAAGTCAACCTTTTCGCCTGGGATGTTGGTGGTGCCCGATTCAGGTACGTTCGATGGCTGGGCGTACCAAATCGAAGCGGCCACGACAAGAATCAGCAGCACAACGGTGAGGGGGGCGAAACGGCTCATCATTAGACTCAGATACTGGTGGGGAAGAATAAGAAAGCGAGCCTTGGAGTTTCCTCCAAGGCTCGACTTTCGAAGGCATTCGTAGTTTTCGGCTCCCATTCAAAGAACGACATTAGTCGTCTTCGAAGGTACCCTTCTGTTGACGCTGCGATTCCAGCGTAACACCGCAGTAGACGTCGAACCAATCGAGTTCAACATCGTTGCTGGTGTAACCGTTGCCGGAAAGCAGAGCTTCTTCGGATTCGCTGGTGTTGTCGACGTCGAAACCTGGGTTGAAGAAGCCGTCACCGTTGACATCGTACAGCGACTTGACCGAACCGTCGGCCATCAGCACGTTGGCGCTACCGCCGGACTTGCCAGTGGAGTGCCAAGCGAACCAGTCGCGAGTGTCCTGAGCCCACTGGAAGGTCTGCGAAGCGTTTTGACCCAGGACAGCAGCCATACGCTGTTCCAGAGTGTTGAACTTCGTTTCAATGTTACCGATAATGGTATCGGTAGGATCGTTCGAGAGTTCTGGGTTCGCGAAAGCTTGTGGATTGTCGTAACCATCCCAAGCACCCGTGCCGGAACCGGAGAAGATAACACCGAAGTCCAGCGAGCTGGTGTTCTTAGGAATCTTCACGCGGTTGTTGTTGAAGTAAGCTGGACCGTCGTTGAACGATTCAGCCAGACGAGCACCGGAGGTCAGGGATGCGTCTTCGCTGATGGTGGTGCCGAGAACGGCTTCGTCAGCGTCGCCAGGAGCAGCACAACCCAGCATTGGAACGGCTTGCGAAGGAACGATGGCCGTACCCAGTTGACGTTGGGTCAGAGGACCGGTCGTACCGCCGAGACCCTTGGTAACGTAGTTGTTGCCGCTGTCGGTGTACAGAGCACGATTATTACCGGTCTTCACGTACTTGACATTGCCACGAGCAGCGAACCAGCTTTGAGCGTAGTTCGTGTTGTAGCCCTGATCGATCAACTGAACTTTCAGGTATTCAGCACGCCCAACCGAGTTGATGCCCGTACCGCTGAAACTACCTTTGCAGGCACCAGCCGTGAGGCGACCGGTTGGAGCACCTTCTTTAGGCGAGGTAGTATCTTGACCACCGAGAAGGTCGTTCAGCTTTTCCAGACCACGCAGTGGCGAGGTTGGGCAGAGCATTTCAGCCGGAGCGGCAGCACCCGTGTTAACAAGGTCAGCAACCCAACCGTAGCTGTCTGGGCAACCATCGCGCTTGTAGTCGTAAGCACCGCTGGTCAGAGCAGCCTTCTTGTTGGCATCGGAGTAGATGTACATACCGATACCGAACTGACGCAGGTTGTTTTTGCATTCTGCGTTACGAGCAGCTTCACGAGCACGCGAAACGGCAGGCAACAGCAGGGCAACGAGGATACCGATGATGGCGATAACCACCAGCAGTTCGATCAACGTGAAACCACGTTTCTTCATTGAAAATCTCCAAGGATTTAGTTACAAGCAATTGTGGAAAGAGTGTCGAAAGACGCTTTTCAGAGGGGGCCGAGGCACGGAGTTCCAAATCTAGTGCTTCGGTCTCTCTTTTTTTGTGCTGTGATGTTCCATCTGGGGTGGAGGTTTTGAAGACGCTGGGCGTGATCAAAACAGGTTGGCAAAACTACGATTGGGAACCGACTTACTACTACGACCTCCCTTCAATAAAGTGATTTGGCTAGATTGTCGCTTTGAATTATCAACGTAATGTGAATCTAGGGGCGAATTTTCGATTAAGGTTGAATCCACTGCTTTTGGCCGGACATGGCCCTCACTAGTGGCATTTATTTGAACTTCAAGGGCTTCAGGTCCCAACGCGAGTAACACTCGGTCTCAGGGACTTCTGCCTCGGTATTGCGGTCGTAGCCGATAAGGTAGTCCTGGCCGGCAATGAAGCCGGGGTTGAGGAAACCATCGCCATCGCTATCGGTGAGTGACCGAACGCTTCCGTCGGCCATCAGGACATTGCAAATGTCGCCGTGATTTACGCCGAACTGACGTAGATCCTGGCGGCATCCTTCCCACCAGGCTTCCTTCCAGACCGGTTCAGGGGCACCTGAGAAAGTAGGGGGCTGCAACAAGGTGGTGGGTGTCCAGCCGGCGATGGAGTCCGCACTACTTGCCGAAACCCGAGGGCCCCACGTGCAGAAGGGAACCATCGGTTCACCTGCCTGAACGTTGCCTGACAATCCGCGAGAAAGCAGACCACCCCCGCCCCCCAAGCCGTCTCCCAACAGGGGAATCAAGCTCGATGAAGTGGCCGAATTGTCGACTATGGCGGTCGTCATCGGACCAAGGGTTGCGGCCAGTGATACCAGCGGGTTCGATGTAGTCGTTGACACCAGGTTGCCAGTGGGGCGACGTGTGGAACTGTCGTACGACATCCGCACTCGTGACCGAATCAGGAACCAGTGAGCCGTATAGTTGGTGTTATAGAGCTTGTCGTAGATTCTTGTTTTGACGTGTTCGTCTCGTAGACTGCCTGGGGTTTGCAGGCCACTGGTTTCACAGATTTCACGGCAAGGGTTCTTACCGGCGAGTCCACTTTCCAGGGCGACGGTTACAGATCCAAGCGAGTCTCCCTGAGGATCAGCAAACGCAGCGTAGTCGTTGGGTGCGGTGCCTGCTTTAGCGACGCTTGTTTCGGAAAGCAAATCTTCATAGGTGTCAGAGAGTTGAGCATTGTTCGACGCACAGAGCATGTCGCCAACACCGATGCCGGAGTTGACCATGTCAGCGACCCAGCCCACCTCGGTAACGGCACCGTCTCGCCGCCAGCTAAATCCGCCGGAATTCAGGCGACGGCCCTTGTCGATGCTGGCGAAGTTGACCATGCCAATGCCGATCTGCTTGAGGTTAGACTGGCATTCCATCCGCCGTGCCGAAGCACGGGCCGTGGCAACCGCTGGCAAGACCAGACCAACAAGAATCCCAATGATCGCGATCACGACCAGCAATTCGACGAGCGTAAACGCAAGCCGTGGTTTAGCAAGCAATTGGTTCGTTGTCATGGAATCTCTGCGTTGCGAGTGGCAATTGGGAAGTGTCGCACTCTGCTGGCGCAAGGCGACCAAGGTGTTGCGTTGCATGAGGTGAATGTCCTCTGACGCGGGTTAGCAACGTTCTGTGAGTAAGTGTTGCGACCAGCACTTACTCACTTGCTGGTCCGCCTTGCCGTTTACATTTCGCGACATTGTCAGGCGGACATGTTAAGAACGGATTTAGCCCTCGTTGTCTTCGCTTAAAGAGAAGCGTGCGGAAGCCCGCAAGAACATACGAAGCCGCGCGGTCGCGTGAGAGACAAGACGCGATTGTTAAGAATTGGTCAGTGAGTGGGTGGTTTGCGAAGTGGAATTCGAAAAGGCAAAAGGCCACCCAAAATCGCTCGTTTTTGAACGAACGTTATTGGATGGCCTTTTCCTGGAACTCACACTTGCTTCGTAACATTCTTGGAGGGAAATGTCTCGATAGGCTTGTTACGATCTCTTAATACTAATGGTTCGTCACCGTAAAAAAAATACCGAGAAATCTCCGCTCGATTTTTCCAGCCGTGGGGAAAACCAGTCGAACGGTTGTTGGATCTTTTGAGTCAAAGAGGCATCTAAACCGAACTCAGGCGTTGGGGTTACCCGATGGGAATGCTTTCGTAGGTCATTGCTAGTTAAGGAGTAAGTGTTGTCTGTTAAAGGAGTTATCGTGCAACTAGCTGTCGGCGTGCCGCAGCAATACGGCAGCGAGGAAGCGACCGATCCGATGGACAAGCCTTGGCAGACCGGCTTCTTTAAGCAGCCTGTTGCTGGTTCGGTTCAATTACATCGCCTAGGTTTCGAGGGAGACGGCGTCGCCGATTTAGTCCATCATGGGGGGGTAGATAAAGCGGTTCTATGCTACTCCGCCCAGCACTACCCCATTTGGCGGAACGAATTCCAGCAGATGGACGCGCTGGCCGAGAGTTTCCCTATCGAGAGCTTTGGCCCAGGGGCATTTGGTGAGAACCTGACCGTCAGCGGGCTTGCGGAAGAGACCGTTTGCCTGGGGGATGTCTACGAGGTAGGAACCGCGAGAATCGAAGTTTCTCAGCCGCGGCAGCCTTGCTGGAAGTTGGGGCGTCGTTGGCGTCTGAAGCAACTCACGGCCCTGGCTGTTTCTACCGGTCGAATGGGCTGGTACGTGCGGATCCTTGAAGAAGGGGTTGTTTCGGCTGATCAAGACATGGTGTTAGTAGATAGAACGCTCCCAGAGTGGCCGATCACCCGCCTGAACGAGTTGTTCTACCACGATCGCAGCAATCTAGAGGACGCCCAGACGATGGCCCAGTGCAAGGTTTTGGCGGAAGCCTGGCGCGGTGAATTTCGAAAGCGGGTCGAAAAAGGGGCGGGCTAGCAAACATTTCTCCTGCGGTATCACCGAAAGAGTTTCTTCGCAAATGAAAATGTCACAGGGATTTAGTGAACCAGATCGGGGTTAGTGGTCGAACTTATTCTTCGTGTTTCCGACCTATCCTCATCGTTGTTATGAGGTAAAATGGGGGAAGCATCATGAACAAAGGATATAAACCTTCGGCCCACATCGGCTGAGGGACCATTTTTTTGCGATTGCCCGTTTCATCAACGGCTAGTGCAAGTGCACGCTCAGAAATGCGCAATTCTCGCAGCGACTCCACTCGTCGCATCTGGCCGAAGGTTTACTTTCAGAAAACGCTCCGCTGACTAAGCGGGGCGTTTTTTTGTTTCTTGGCAATTGAAGGAATCGCAGTGCAAAATAAGGGCGAACGGTTTCCTGGTTGAATCACGAGCTCTCGTTAGGTTCGCTATGTCATACGATGTCTTGTCTTGGCTTACGCCTGGTCTGCTTCTCGTCCTCGTGTTGGTTTCCCAAGGTCGCGCTGATGAGAAACTCACGTGGGACGATCCTCCCTTTCAAGCATTCTCGGAGAACCTGGGGGGCGTCATCGGGAAGTACTACCCAGATGCCAGGCTCGAGCGACCGAAGGCTTCGAGCAAGTCACTTGAGTGGTCTTACAAGACTCGAAAATTCATGGTTCACTTGCCCACGCTGACTGGCCAGTGGCAAGAAGCATCTGAGATGCTTGGGCCTGATCGCAAGGGGATTCTCTGCACGGCAGAAATTCACGAAGGGCCTTATGTGGGGATGGCCGTGGTGCCGCAGACGTTTGATCGACACTATTTCAAAGTGTTGATGATGGCTCCCAACCGTAAAGATGTCGGTGCCCATCTGATCGTGCGTCTCTTTTATCCTTCGGATATCGACAAGGCTGTGGTCTCGGAAATCGCTGAACTGGTACAGCAATTTGATTCCGAGCGTTAGGATGACATCCCTTCCAGTGGCACAAGATTCTCTTTCGAGAGTCGTCGCAACTGCCCGCACGCTGCGTTAATCTTGTCTCCTTTGCGATGCCGGAACTTCACGGTAATCCCGTGGCTTTCCAGGATCTCGCGAAAGCGCTGCTGGGCTTGGACCGTGGGCGTTTCGTACGGCAGGCCAGGCACTGGGTTGTAGGGAATCACGTTCAACAGGGCAGGGCGACCCTTGAGGAGCTTGGCCAATTGCTGGGCGTGCTCTGGGCGGTCGTTCAGCTCGGAAAGCAGCACGTATTCAAAGGTCAGTCGTCGCCCGCTGACCTCGAAGTAGTGATCGGCCGCGTCAAGAATCTTTTGAATGCCGATGGTCTTATTGACCGGCACAATCTGGGTCCGCAACTCGTCGTTGGGGGCGTGTAGTGATACGGCCAGGTGATACCGCGTGTCGAGCTTCGAGAGCTTGTCGATCGCCGGTGGGAGGCCAACCGTGCTGATGGTGATTCGCCGAGCACTGATGCCCAGACCATCTTCCGACGATGCCAGGTCGAGCGCCGGCAGCAGCCGATCGATATTCGCGAGTGGTTCTCCCATGCCCATCACTACGATGTGACTTAAGCGTTCCCCTTCAGGCAGAAGCATCTGCAGCCGCAGCATCTGCTCAGCGATCTCGCCGGCGGTTAGATTGCGTTCGACCCCATCCAGGCCCGAAGCACAGAAGACGCAGCCCATCGCGCAGCCAACCTGCGAGCTGATACAGATCGTCCGTCGGTCCCCATCCCGTAGCAGCACGCACTCGATGCGGCCGCCGTCGTGCAACTGGACCAACAGCTTCTCGGTGCCGTCATCAGCTGTGGTGTGCTTGGCGATGGTGGTTGTCCAAATCCGGCAAGACTCGGCCAGCTTCTCGCGAAAGGCCTTGGGCAGGTTGGTCATTTCTTCGAAGGAATCGACCCGTTTCTGCACGATCCACTCGCGCAGTTGTTTGGCCCGGAATTTGGGTTGCCCCAGTTCTTTGACGGTCTCTTCCAGTTGATGACGGACGATTTGCTCTACAAGATCGATCATGAGTAAGGTCTGCCTAAGAGACCCTATGGCTATTTCGAGGGAAAACGGTCTGCCCATGGTGATTGGCAACGGAATCCGTTATATTAGCTAAATTCAACCCATTGCGAGGGTAGGCCCACTAGGGAACTCGTCTTTTATTAGATTCTCGCCTTCGCAAGTAATTGGTCAACTTCCCACAACGGCAAGATTGCACTATGGCTCGAAAAGTCGCTAATCGTAAAGAGTTGCGCGCTCAAGTGGAGGCTGCAGAAGCCGCCGAAGCTCAGGACGAAGGAGCACCCAAGAAGAAAAAGGCAAAGCGCAAGTCCCGCAGTAAGAAAACCACTGAAGTCCGGATGAAGATGTTCTGGGGGGTTTTCAATCAGTCGATGAAGCGGGTCGCACTTTACGAATTCGATCAGAAGGAAGAGGCCGAAGCCAAAGCTGCCGATCTGAGCAAGTCCGGTAAGCCGCCGCACTTCGTTCAGAAGGTCAAGGAAACGATCGAAGAAACGATCGAGTAACGGCCCCGCTACACCCCAACCCTGGGTGCCGTTTTCGTAGTTGCCTCTTCCTAGTACCAACAACTCACCTGTTTGAGTGCGGGAGTCCCCACGATGATGCTGCGAATGAGTCTAGTAAGTTGCGCCGTACTTCTACTTGCGGCGCTGGGATGCACCAGCGAGCCCGCTCCGGCTCCTGCGGCTGGAGGTGGCAGCGCTACTTCCCCTCAGCCGGCTGCAGGCACGGCCAAGCCAGCGAAGGTATCGCTCGCTCCGGCTGGTGAGGCAACTCCTCCGCTGGACGGTGGGCGTGTTCAATCGAATATGCCAGAGGGCTGGAAGTTCCTGCCGCGATCCAACGATTATCTCTTTGCGGCCTACTACGAAGACAAAGGGGGCATTCCCCGGCTCGTGCTGCGCGAGTCGGATGCTGGTGGTCTGCCAGAAACCACTTCGGCCGAATCTGCCAAGCAGTTGGTTAGCAAGATTACCGAAGAAGTCGGTGCCGACAAAGACGCGGCCATGACGGTGGTCAACATCGGCAATGCCTGGTTCGTCCGTTACGAGAAAGCCATGAAGTTCCGCAGTCTTGCGGCCAGTGGTGTCTTCCTGGAAACGGTTCGCTCGGGCAAGCGGTACTCGATCGAGCTGTTGACTTACAGCGTCGACAAAGAAAAGTTCCTGCCAGGGCTTTATCGGTTTGCTGCGGATCTGAAGGTGGAAGCCTCCGAGCAGTCGGAAGTGAAAGAAGAGCCGAGCGAGTCGGAAGAAGCAAAGCCAGAAGAAGCACCTGCTTCTGAGGAGGCCCCTGCTGCGGAAGAATCGGCAGAGAAGCCGGCTGAAGAAGAGTAGTGGCCCCACCCCGCGACTCAGGCGGGACAGAAGGTTGCGAAAAAGGACTTTGGAAGCCCGTGTCAGAAATGTTACTCTTAGGATGCAAACTTTACCCACTTGGTAGCCTTTGCTGACTCGGAGCAAATCATTGAGTTCTTCCTCGTTCAATCCTGTTTATTCGTGCTTGCTAGTCTTTTCCCTTGTTTTGCTGCCGTTCGCTTCCGGCACCCTACATGCATGTCTCGACGAAATTGAGCCACAGGCTTAGGACCGAGTTGCCTTTCTTCCTGATCGCAGTAGTCTGGATTTGCCCAAGATTGATCGAACCGAGATGCGGCAGGCTCGCATCAAAGCTAAGATCGTCGATCTGACCAAAAAAATCGCGACCGAAGGGAAAACGGCTGAACGCTTCGCTGAGCGGGCCGAGTTACACGTGCTGCTGGATCAGAAGCACTGGGCCGTGGTCGACTACGACGACGCCATCAAGCTAGAGCCAAAGAATTATGCTTTGCGAGATCGACGGCTGGAATTGAATCGGGAGTTGGAGAATGTTGACCTGATAGAGGTCGATCTGACTGCCTTGATCGAGCTTGATAAAAGTGCGATCCGGTATTTCGAACGGGGCAAATTCTATGTCGAGCAGCGCGAGAACAAGAAGGCTATCAAGGATTTTACATCGGCCATTCAATTGGATCCGAAGTTGGCAGAAGCTTACGTGGGGCGGGGACGCCTTATCCATGATCGGCCATCGCAAATCAAAGCAATCTATGGCATTGACCGAGAGTTGATCGCCGAAGCAGCTGTCGACTTCGCTAAAGCAGTCCAGTTAAAGCCTGAACTGATTGAGCCGAGACGAACCTTGATCATTACTTATTTGAATTTGGAAAGGTACGCGGATGCTGTTGATCAAGCAACTGCGATTCTCGAGCGAATTCCGGACGACCCATGCGCCAAGTACTACCGAGCCAAGTCGTACAAACAACAGAAAAAGTATGATCTCGCTCTAGCGGATATCAATGAGTTGATCGAGCAGAGGCCGAAAGCCTCGAAGTTCGTTGGATTGCGTGCTGAAATATATCGCGAAACCAATCAAGTTGATAAAGCGATTGCCGACTATCGACACAACATTGATATCGACGGTGACAACTACGCGACACATGGCAATCTTGCTCGATACCTGGTCAATAGCAAGCGTTTTGAGGAAGCCATCGAGGCGTATTCCAAGGCTATCGAGCTAAATAAGTACGACCAAGAAATTCAGTCAGTGTTCTATGGTGACCGAGCCACGGCCTACCTTGAGCTTGAAAAGCATGATAACGCCCTAAAGGATTTCGGTAAGGCTGCGGAACTTGCCAAGTATCCAAGTTACTACAAGCGTCAATTGGCTAGGGGCCTTGCGCATGCCAAACGGTATGAAGAAGCAAACGCCGTTTACGAAGACATGATGGATGACAATCCCAGGGACAACAGTTGCTTTGAAGAGCGGGCTCGCATGTTCATTGTCATGGGGAAATATGACAAGGCCATGCAGGACATTAACACCTACCTAAAGCATGGCAAGCATGACCAGCAGGGATTCATGCTGCGGGCAGTCATTTGGGCTAGATTGGGGAACGAAGACGAGGTCCAGGAAGACCTGAGACGGGCAAGGGAAGCAAAGAAGTACTGGGAAGACATCCGGCAGAAGCACCAGGCCGAACAACGAGAGAAAGAGAAGCAAAACTAGGGTCCGCCTAACTCAGGAATTCTATGGGCATGCTACTAGAGCAAACGGCTATCGCTTGTGCTATTCTAAAGTTACCCATTCAAGGCGGTTGAATTTCGCGGCCGCCTTTTCTCCGATCCCTGTATAGGTAGTCCCACCCCGTGAAACGTCTTCTAGTTCTCTTGGCTGTCGTTGGTTTTGCTCGCACGGTACTGGCCGAGGCACCGGTTGCTCCGGAAACCAAGATCTGTAAGGTCGGCAAGTTGGTCGCGTTCGAGAAGTTCGACAAGCCGGATGTCATGGTGGCCAAAGGAAAGGTCGAGGCCGGCCAGTGGCGCGATGGGCTGGGTGATTGGAAGACCATCGACGGCGCTGCTTACGCCATTCAGGAAGCACCCAGCGAGCAGCGTCCCAACGGCCACGAAGCCGTTTGCGAGTACGTGACCGACATGGGTGACTTTGTCCTAACGGCCGAGTTCAAGATGAACCAGTCGCCACAGGTTGCTTTCGTCTTTCGCGATACCAATCAGCCGAATCTGCACCAGGGCCGCGTAATGATCAAGCCTGATGCGTTTTGGATTCAGAAGATGAGCGGCATCTCGAAGGAAACCCGCCGTGAAGAACTGAAACGCATCAAGCAGGACACCGACCCCGAGAAGTGGCACAAGATCACCATCGAAGTGTGCGGCGATCGCATGCGGGCAACGCTCGATGGCCAGGAAATCGAAGCGTCTCACGAACGCTTCCTGGAACACAAGGGCCGCATTGGCTTCGTGGCTCGCGGCGAAGGAGCCCTGTTCCGCAACGTTGCCATCTGGGAAGCCTCGGCCAAGTAAGCCTGGCTGGATGATCGACTAGCGCAAAAAAGCTCCTTGCATTGGCAAGGAGCTTTTTTTGTATCTCGGTTGTGCGGATGACGGTTACGAAACCGCACACGAATCGTCGTCGGGACATTGGTAGTCGAAGAACTTCCGTTCCTTGATCACCTTGGCCACCGATGCCGGCACCATCGCTTCCCACGACGAATCGCATTCGCCGATCTTTTTGAGCACGTCGCGAGAGAAGATACCCAGGCAATCGGGATTGTAATTGTCGAGATCGCTGATCCCGTCCCGCTCAAGCAGGTAGCGGTACAGCTTCTGAAGTTCCGGCTTGATGTTTAGTGTTTCGCAGGTCAAAAGCTCGTCGGAGTCGCGATCTCTCAGCGGATAGCAATAGATCTTCAGATCGTTCTTGAACAGTCGTCCGAACGATTCCAGAATGCCGCCATCGAGCGTCGTGTAGTACTTTTCGTCAAACAGTTCGCGCAGGCTCGCTGCTCCCATCACCACGCCGATATGCTCGTTCGTGCAGCGGGCCAGATAAGCACCCAGGCGATAGTACTCGAAGTAATCGGAAATCAGCACGTTCATACCGCAAGCCGCCATAATGTCGGCACGTGCCAGGAAGTCGCGGCGGTCGATCTCACCTTCAGCCTTCAGGTTCCGCATGGTGATCTCCATGATCTGAGCCACCTCTTTCCCTTTGACGTCGGGAAGCTGCGAGAACTTCTCGTGGGCGCAGTTGAGCATGTCCAGGTTGACGTTGCAAACCGGACGGAAGCTACCTCGCTCGACCAGGATTGGTTTCTTATAGAGGAACTCGGATGGCTGCAGCACTTCGCCGTTGGCTGCGAACATGGCTGCGCCGCTGAGCCCCAGTTCGACCAGCTTCAGGCTCATCAGACGGTTGTCGACTCGGCGGAACGCGATTCCGGAGAACTCAATCATGTCGATCTCGATACGCGAGGTCGAAAGACCATCCAGCAGCGAATCGACCAGCAGTTCCGGTTCGTGATGGTAGTTGAACGCGGCATAGACCAGGTTCACGCCCACGATGCCCAGCGCTTCCTGTTGCAAGGCCATCTCGTTGTCCAGCATGCGGACGTGGATGATGATCTGGCTGTCGTCATCGCGGGGGTGGGCTTGGAACTTGATGCCCATCCAGCCGTGGCATTCCGAGCCCCCTTTGTAGCCGCGGGCCTTCACCGTATCGGCGAACGCGAAGAAAGTGCTCGTCTCACCTCGCATATCGGTCAAGCGTTCCAGGTTCAACGCATGCTCTTGATCAAGCATCGCTTGCAGGCGTTCGCGGCAGACGTAGCGTTTCGCACGCCCGTAGATCGCGTCGCTGACCTGCATGTCGTAGGCCGACATGCTTTTGGCGATCGTTCCGGCTGCACCCCCAACGCGGAAGAACCAACGGACAACTTCCTGTCCGGCACCAATCTCGGCAAACGTGCCGTATCGGCGATTGTCCAAGTTGATGCTGAGCGCCTTCTGGTGAGTATCCAGGGGCTTTCCGGATGAATTTTGGAGCATGCGACTTCCGCTCGGTAAACGTTGAATTGGTTGAAAGAACTACGCGGCGTGTTACCTGTCGCACGCCGACATTTCGCCACGCGTGTTTCATGACGCACTCGAACAAACGTTTCGAATGCGCCTCTAGCGATCAAGATAACAATTGGCGCAGTTCGTGCCACAGTCATCTATCGGGCAAGTGTCGACGCGAGTCGAGCGGGAGGGGCAACTTTTCTGTGTTTAGGGGATATGAGCACGCTAACGGCTGTTAGGGGCGACTCTCATTCCCCTGAGTATCTACGAGAATTTGTCGTATTCTCGCTCCTCCAATCCGGAAAATTGTTGTGACCCGACCATTTCGGCTCTAGATTCCCAGGTAGGGTGTCAGAAGTTGTCTATGCGTTTTGTGCATGGTAGCCATAGAGAGAATTCATTGGATGAATTACTCTCCATACGGCAGAATCTAGTGAAGTTGACTGGCCGGTGCCCCACAGCGGGCCATTTCAAATAATTTTCAACCCACCGGAGAGATCATGACACGAACCATTCCCATCACGGCTTATTTAGCGAGCTGTGCGGTGATGTGCTTCACCGCATCCGCCGTCGCTCAGCAGCCAACCGCTCCTGCCGGACATCCGAATATCGGATCGGCGGAACCTGCAAGTAAGTGCCCTATTACCGGGGCGATGAACGCTCTATTCACCGCGGCTCATGCCAAGACGGGGGATACCGACAAAATCCCCGAAGGCTACATGGACTCGGGGCCTGTGATGTCCGTCAAGGATTGGTGGCCCAATCAGATCGATTTGAACATCCTTCATCAGAACTCGGTTCGCAGCAATCCCCTCGGTCCTGATTTCGACTATGCCGAAGAGTACCAGAAGCTCGACATCGATGCTGTGAAGGGGGACATCAAGAAGTTGATGACCACTTCCCAGGATTGGTGGCCGGCTGACTATGGTCACTACGGCCCGCTGTTCATTCGCATGGCCTGGCACAGTGCCGGTACCTACCGCGTGACCGATGGTCGCGGGGGTGCTTCCGACGGTACCCAGCGTTTCGCTCCTCTGAACAGTTGGCCCGACAACGCCAGCTTGGACAAGGCTCGCCGCTTGCTCTGGCCGATCAAGCAGAAGTACGGCAATAAGATCTCGTGGGCCGACTTGATGATCTTGGCCGGTAACTGCGCGTTGGAAGACATGGGCTTTGAAACGTTCGGTTTCGCTGGCGGTCGTGAAGACGTTTGGGAACCGCAGATGGACGTTTACTGGGGGCCAGAAAATGAATGGCTTGGTCGCAATCGTTTTGATAGTGAAGGCCAACTCGACAATCCACTGGGCGCGACTCAAATGGGTTTGATTTACGTCAACCCAGAAGGTCCCGGCGGAAAGCCGAACCCGCTGGAAGCCGCTAAGGCGATTCGTGTTGCTTTCGGTCGGATGGCGATGAACGATGAGGAAACGGTCGCATTGATTGCCGGTGGTCACACGTTCGGCAAGGCTCACGGGGCTGCTACCCCAAAGGGTAACGTCGGGCCAGAGCCGGAAGCTGCCAGCATCGAAGAACAAGGTCTCGGCTGGAAGAATACTTTTGGCAAAGGTAACGCGGAAGACACCATCACCAGTGGTTTAGAAGGTGCCTGGACCACCACGCCAGCCGAGTGGTCGCACGACTACTTTGACAACATGTTCAAGTACGAATGGGAATTGACCACGAGCCCTGCCGGTGCCCATCAATGGAAGCCGAAGAATGGTGGTGGCGAAGGGACGGTTCCCGATGCACACGTCAAAGGCAAATCGCATGCCCCAATGATGTTCACCACCGACCTGGCTTTGAAGATGGATCCGGAATACGCCAAGATCTCAAAGCGTTTCCACGAGAATCCGAAAGAGTTTGAAAAGGCGTTTGCCAAAGCCTGGTACAAATTGACCCACCGCGACATGGGCCCCCATGCTCGATTGTTGGGTACCACTGTGCCAGAACCACAGCTGTGGCAAGACCCGGTTCCCGTGGCTGACTACGCGACGATCAATGATGCCGATGTGACTTCGTTGAAGAAAAAGATCCTCGCCGCCAATCTGACGATTCCTGAATTGGTCGAAACTGCTTGGGCTTCGGCTAGCACGTTCCGCGGTTCCGATATGCGTGGTGGTGCTAACGGCGCTCGCATTCGTCTGGCTCCGCAGAAGGATTGGAGTGTGAACAACCCTGAGCAAACCGGCAAGGTGATTGCGACACTAGAAAAGATTCAGCAGGATTTCAATGCTTCGCAGTCAGGCAACAAGCAGGTTTCGTTGGCCGACCTGATCGTGCTGGGTGGTTGTGCCGCCGTGGAAGCTGCCGCCAAGGAGGCAGGGCACGACGTGCAGGTTCCGTTCACGCCAGGACGTACGGATGCAACTCAGGAAATGACCGATGTGGAATCGGTCGCTTACCTCGAGCCAACTTCGGACGGTTTCCGCAACTATATCGGTGCGAATGATCGTGACCGTCGCAAGCCAGAAGAAAAGCTCGTCGACAAAGCCAACTTGCTGACGTTGTCGGCTCCTGAGATGGCTGCTTTGGTCGGTGGATTGCGGGCCTTGGACGCCAATACAGGCGAGTCGAAGGCTGGCGTCCTGACCAGCAAGCCTGGTACGTTGACCAACGACTTCTTCGTTAACCTGTTGGATATGGACACCACATGGCACAAGACCGGCGACAACACGTATGAAGGTCGCGATTATAAGTCGGGTGAGGTTAAGTGGACGGCAACTCGCGTTGATTTGATCTTCGGGTCGAACTCGCAATTGCGAGCCATCGCCGAAGTCTACGCCACCGAAGGTGCGGAAGCACGGTTTGTTGATGATTTCGTCAAAGCTTGGAGCAAGGTGATGGATCTCGATCGCTTTGATGTCGATCGAGCCGATCCAGAACAGTAATCGCTTTCAGGTTGAAATGGGTTTCCCCCGTAACGCGTTCCGCTGCCTAAAGTGGCGGGACGCGTTTATTTTATGGGGGTGCCAATAAAAAAACGGCCTCGGTGGGATGGGTATCACCGAGGCCGTTTCATGAAAAGCTAAAGGGGGGAACGAAGAAAAGAGTGGGGTGGAGTTCGCTCTAGCCGAAGAGTGCCGTAACGGCTTCGGCCTTCACTAGCTCGCGGGGCTGATTCAAATGGTTGTAAACGATCGTTTGGGGATCGATGCCGATCGCATGATACATCGTGGCCAACAGCTCAGTCGGATGAACCGGATCGTTCTTAGGTGCGGAAGCAGTATCGTCCGATTCACCGTAGACCTTACCTCGACCGATCCCGGCACCGGCAAGGCAAGCGGTATAGCAGTAAGGCCAGTGGTCTCGGCCATCGGCGCTGTTGTTGTTGCCTGAGGTGCTTACGCCGCGCTGAGGGCTTCGACCGAACTCACCGACGGCAACCACCAGGGTTTCGTCCAGCATGCCACGGTCGTCCAGGTCGGCAATCAAGGAAGAGAGGCCTGCGTCGAGCATCGGTGCCGACTTGTTCTTCATGCGATTGCTCAAGTCGACGTGATGATCCCAGCTGTGATTGTCGCTGTTGGCGACTTTCGGCCAGATCACTTCCACGACGCGGGTACCAGCTTCAACCAGGCGTCTGGCCAGCAGCAAGCTTTGGCCAAACGTGTTGCGGCCGTAGCGATCGCGCGTTTTGTCGGTTTCTTTGGAAAGATCGAACGCGTCACGAGCCCGGCCGCTGGATATCAGGTTCAGGGCCGTCTCGTAGTATTTGTCCAGGTCGTACGATTCGACTGCTTTGTCGAGGGCTGGCATGCCGGCATTGATCATGTCTCGCAGGCGGGCGCGGCGTCCCAGACGCGTACTGGTTATTTCGGGACGCAGCTTCAGGTCGTCGACGTTGATGCGGTCCATCTTGTTCATGTCCATATCATCTCCCGAGGGGAAGAGATAATACGGATCGTAAGCACGTCCCAGGAAGCCGGCTGTGCCTGACTTGTTGACGACGTTGCTTTCCTGCAGCGGACGCGGCATCATCACGAAGGGAAGCATTGGAACTTCCGGCGGCTTAAACTTGATGATGTTACAGCCGAAATTCGGGAAGTCTTTCGGGGTGGGCGGTTCTAACTGTCCACTCGGGCTGACTTTGTCGGCCGTGTAGCCGGTGTGCATCTGGTAGATGGCCGCTGTGTGATTGAACAGGCCAACCGGGGTGTAGCTCATCGAGCGGATAAGCGTCAGCTTGTCGGTCTCTTGGGCAAGCTTGGGCATGTTCTCGGTCAGGTCCATGCCAGGCACTTTGCTGCCGATACGTTTGAACACGCTTTTTACATTGTCCGGCACATCGTCTTTCGGGTCCCACAAATCCAAGTGACTGGGGCCGCCTTGCAAGTAGACGAGGATGATGCTTTTGGCTTTGCCGAAGTTCGGGCCGTGCGCGCTCGACTCGGCAGCGAGTGCCTGACCAGACTGCAGGTTCAGCATTTGTCCGAGCGACAGCCCAAGCATGGCAGAACCACCCACGCGCAGCAGATCGCGGCGAGTTGGTCCCAAGTGGGAATCGCAAACGTCCTTCGCTTTTCTTCCAGGAATGACCAGCATGGGAATGCTCCTTGGTCAAATTGGGACGTATACCACCACATGTGTGCTGGTAAGCGAGCGGAGGTAGGACAACCCAAAGCTGTCACCAAGTGGGAGATGACATACGAGAGACGAGGTTCTCTCTAACTGGGTAGCCAGCGCTTGCGGGGATAGCGCGGTCCTCAAACCGGAGGCCTGTTAGGATAAACCCCTCAATAACAAGCCTTTCACGGCAGTATGACGCTTTCAAATTGTAATGTCAAGCTTTGCCACTTTTGCATCAAATAGTGGTGGATAAACTTGCATTGTCAGGCCGCAAGCGTTTGCTAGCGGAATTCTATTGGCTGTTGGTCTTGCCAGGGGAGCCGAAGATTTGGTACGTATCGCGCCCGAATTTTTTCGATGCCAAAGGAGGCGGATGATGCGACGTCGAATGCTGAAATGGATTGCCGGTAGTTTTGCTCTGGGTGGTGCCTATGCGCTTGGACAAACGTGGCTCGCACCGTCTCGGCTCGACGCAGCCGATGTGCCCAATTTACAGGAGACGCTTGAAAAGGGCCTATATGCTCGCCTTCCTGAGCACTTCGACTTTATTGAACGTATTGTCCTGCTCGTTCAGCTGGATCGGATCTCGCTGAAGCTGGTCTATTCGACCTTTCAGTGGGCTCTCCGGTTCGAAAAAGGACGCCGTTTCTACTATTTCGAGGCCGCTATGAAAAAGCGTGCTGGCGATTTAGGCGTTGCACTTTAGCCTCATCTATATTCGTAAGCATACGAATTACTTGACCAGTTTGCAGATTCCGCGAAAATCGTGACGAGAAGAGCGATACCTGCACGCTTGTGCGCGGTTGATTCTTTTAGAGCGGCCCCAAAATCCTACCTTTGCCGTTCTCACCCCGGAACAGAACAGACAGAGAGAGTACGAGTATGATCCTTAAGGAATCGACCTGGACCAGAATTACGCAAGTGATTTTGCCTGGGTTAGTTCTCTTTAGTGCGTTGGCTTACATGCACGGCCCTGGTTATCTGGCTTACTTCCAGAAGCAGTACCTTGCTTATAGCATGCCGCGAGATTCGCTGTGGGGGCCGATCAAATACAATGTGCGGCTCAAAGCCGATTTCGTTTCCGAATACGGAGACGATTGCCAAGTGTACGTGCTGACCAATCTCGAACAATCAAAAGACAAGTCAACCAATCGCCAGGAACTGGTCCTGGTCGACAAGTGGAACCGTATCGTCGACCGCCAGGTCGCAACCGATGTGGGAGCTATCCGCAGCACCCATTTGAGCCCTCAAGACGGTTACGCGATGTTGGAAGTGATTCGCAGTGTTCCCGACAACCGCCGCCAGTCCGAGATTTTGCACTATCAGGTGACGGCCGAGCAGATCGCGATGGTCGATAGTGAAACATTTGAGAATGCTCCGGAGTGGGATTGGCACGATGGTTCTCCGCGCCCACGCCATGCCGACGATCGAGGACGCGGTTGGGATGGTCGACGACATTTGACGCCAGAGCAGTTGGAAGAGTGGAATCGTCGTCGTCAGCGGTGGGAAGAGCGGCGTCGTGAGCCTTCTGACGTGGCGCTCACCAAGCAAAAGCGAGACGAAAAGGTCGACCAAGAGCGTGCGCCACGGAAGAAGCGTACTGAAGACGTCAGCGAGGCCGCACGTTCAGATAACAAAAAAGACGTGAAGCGAACGCGCACCATGGGCTCCGATAACGAGCGATTGCTCGATGTCAGCCGTCTTGGAAGGACCGGAGATAAAGCAGCCGAACTCGTTTCGGCTCCACGTTAGCCGCTGATAGGCCTCGGCCATGTTATGCACCACAGCCTTCTCTACGTTGCCATCGGGGCAGTGAATGACCAGGCAGATGTGCTGTGGGATGAATGCGATTACGCGGTGACGCAACTTAGTATCAGTCACCCAAACGGCTGCATTCTCCGCCACGGCGAACTCGCCTGGCAGAACCGCGTAGTCGATATCTTCCAGTTCGTGCGGATCTTCCACGCGATCAAGGTCCACGGTACCAACGAGGCCGTCAATGCAGCTGACAGTCTTCTTGGCTGCGGTATATGCCGGGATCTTGGCAAGCTCTTCGGTCAGGCCGTCGATCCCTTCCACGGCGATCGCCGTTCCGCCGACTGCCTGCAGAACATCACCGAAGTGGGCCACGGCATCGTCGTATTGAATCCAGTCCTGATCCAGGCTCGGCAAGTCGGCCGAAGGGACCAACTGGTTGCGGACCGATTTCAAGATTTGATCTTTGCTGCTCATCACTTGTCGCTTTTCTTCTTCACGCGCTGGGCGTACTGCTTACGAAAGCTTTCCGGCGGAGCTTCCGGCATCTCGCGGTTGCGTCCCCATGGGTTCATCGCGTTGTAGATCAGGAATCGAGGCATCGTTCGCAGGAAGAACTTGCCGACACCTCCGAGCCACGCAAATAACTTGGGACGCTGAAACACGAAAGACGCAATCTGCATCGGCAACGTCTTCGATATCGGTAACTGCTTCTGGTTTTTCACTTCGGTGCGAAGCGTCAGGAGCTGTTCGTGCAGGTTGATTTTCACTGGACAGACATCGCTGCAGCTGCCACAAAGCGTGCATGCAAACGGCAGGGTCTTGTGGTGCTTCGCGTCACGCAGGGGATTGAGAATGGAACCAATCGGTCCGGGAACGGTGGCCGCGTAACTATGGCCGCCGCTACGTCGATAGACCGGGCACGTGTTCATGCACGCACCACAGCGAATGCACTTCAGCGAGTTGCGATAGTCGTCGCTGTTCATCAGCTTGCTGCGGCCGTTGTCGACCAAAACGATATGCAGTTCACCACCTTCAATCGGGCCATGGAAGTGCGAAGAGTAGGTCGTGATCGGTTGCCCCGTCGCGCTACGAGCCAACAGTCGCAGGAAGATGCTGAGGTGATCGACCTTGGGAATAAGCTTTTCGATACCCATGCAGGCAATGTGCACTTTCGGCAGCGAAACACCCAGGTCAGCGTTTCCTTCGTTGGTGCAAACGACAAAGCCGCCTGTCTCGGCGATGGCAAAGTTCACGCCGGTAATGCCGGCATCGGCCTGGCAGAACTTTTGTCGCAGGTGCTGGCGTGCCGATTCGGTCAGGTAGTTCGGATCGTAGTTGCCTTGTTCGGTTTGAAGGTGCTCATGGAACGTATTGCTGACATCTTCCTTCTTCAAGTGAATGGCCGGCATCACGATGTGCGACGGGGGCTCGTTCCGCAGTTGAACGATACGTTCTCCCAAGTCGGTATCGACCACCTCGATGCCGTGCTTCTCGAGCCACGGATTTAAGTGGCATTCTTCGGTGAGCATCGATTTCGATTTGACGATCCGTTTGGTCTGGTGCTTCTGCAGGATCTCCAGCACGATGCGATTGTGCTCTTCTGCATCTTTCGCCCAGTGGACGGTTGCACCACGGGCCGTGGCGTTTTTCTCGAATTCTTCCAGGTAGTCGGCCAGCTTGCTGACGGTGTGGGCCTTGATCTGCGAAGCACACGTACGCAACGTTTCCCACTCCGGCAAGCTTTTGGACATGCGGTCCCGTTTCTCACGGATGAACCACAACGACGAGTCATGCCAATGGGTGCGAGCCTGGTCCTTGTTGAACTGATCGGCGTTGGTCGGGTGATCGTAGCTTTTAATAGCGCTCATTGGGGTACCTCGTATCCGGCGAGGATCTCGGCGATATGCATGACGCGGATGGGCTGCTTGTCGCGTTTAATAAGTCCGGCCAGGTGCATCAAACACGACATGTCGCCGGCAGTCAGAACTTGTGTGCCGGCTTGCAAGTGGTCGGCGATTCGGTCGCGCCCCATGGTGCAGCTCACCGCTTCTTCTGAAACCGCAAACGTGCCGCCAAAGCCACAGCATTCGTCCTTACGTTTCAACTCGGCGAACTCAACTCCTTCGAGCAGGGCGAGTAGTTGTTTAGGCTTGTTGAATTCGGGGATGTTCAATTCGCTGTCGCTGGCCAGACGAAGTTCACGCAAGCCATGGCAGCTGGAATGGAGCCCTACTTTGTATGGAAACTTTACCGGCAGTGCGTCGACCTTCAGCACATCCACCAGGAACTCGCACAATTCGTAAACTTGAGTGCGGAGGGTTTCGTACCTGGCATTGTCGTGCAGCAGATGATGGTAGTGATTCTTCACCATCGACACACAGCTGCCACTGGGGCAGACGACGGCATCGAAGCCAGAGAAGATCTCGACAAACCGCTCGGCCAGCGGTAACGCATCGGTGTCGCAGCCGCTGTTGAGCATCGGCTGCCCACAGCATGTTTGCGCTTCCGGAAAATCAACATCGACTCCGAGTTGCTCTAACAGATCTAAGGTGGCCATCGCCACACGCGGGTAGAGTTGATCGATGTAGCAAGGAACGAAAAGGGCGACGCGCATGATAACTAAAGAGCAGGGGACTCGAAGGAGCTAAACCGGGGCAGGCAGATGCTTAACAGTATAACCGCTTAGCCGATCTTTCCGACGCGGATCAACTGAATGCTCGCGATTTTTCCTTGATCGTGTCCGATTGAGTCAAATCGGTGACGGAAAAATCTACCCGCAACACGTTCCCTGTGGCCGATTGATGAGGTGGGGTTGGATGCCCCGACAGAATCTCCAGGCACTGTTGGAGCCGGGTGCTGTCAACCAGGTTGCCATGGCCGTCATCCGAGATCGACAAGCGTAGCAGGTCGTCCTCTTGAATGAGTTCCAGTTCAATATTCTGGGCGAAGCGGTTACGGCGTGTTTGATCGAGTACCTCGCGAACCAATTGAATCAGCGCGCACTCGCTCAAAGGGGTGAGCCGGTCGAATTCGACATCGTGATGAAAGTGGACGCGGTCGACCGATGCCTCTAAGCGATCGGCCAGGCGTTGCATGCTGGCGATGACTCCTTCATCTTGAACTAACGATGGTGACAGGCAGTTCATGACGCGTCGAGTCTGATACAGGCTGTCCCGAATCAGGTCGATCGTTCCGTCCAGCGTGTCCCCGTCTGTGTCCAGTCGTTGATTGAGGGTTTCCAATTGGAAAAGGGCGGACGTCAAATTCGGCAAACTTAAGTCGTGCAGGTCGAGGGCCAGTAATTGCTGTTCGTGGTCCTGGTCGGCCCTCATGAACTGTAGAAAAGCTTTATCTTCCAGCAACTCGGCATGCAGATGACGGAGTGTATCGAGCTCGATCTTCAGCTGTAAATTCTCGGAAGGGACATCGATTTGTCCTTGGGCCTGGCCATCGCTGCCAGGGCGTAAGGCCAGTAACATGGCCGCCGTAATAGCGATCGCCAATAGTGCAAAAATCGTTGTGAATACTAGACTTGGGAGCAGTGTTGGCACGACGGATGCAGTGATCCCACAGGCCACGGCGAGGAGTCCTAACGCGGAGATGATGACGCAACATGTTCGTTTGGCACGCACAGTAGGATGTCCTCAACCGGGCAGTTTGCGAGGGAGAAATCTTCTGTGTTGTTGATAACACTCGGCAACCAAGGAATCAGCCCCTCCCTCAGGTTGCTTGTCCAGGTTGCTTATATATTTTGCCTAAAATACACAAGAACCTAATTCAACCTGGGTAGTGCAACCGTTAGAATCGAACTTTGCCAGTTAAAGCTGATGAATGACCTACTGTTAAAGAGGCGTCGGGTGAGACGCCCTTAAAGCCCACTTGTTTTCAGAAAGTTTCTGGGGGAAAGATTGATGATGCTCCGTGTTGTGTTAGTTCTTACGATGACCTTCTTGAGCATTCCGCAGTTTGCGGAAGCCGGTCGGCGCCACTGCAATGCGTGTGCGGCGCCATGTGCAACCAGCTGTGACACTGGGTGTGGCACGGCCTCTTGTTCTTCGTGCGGTGAAGCCGCACCTGTAACGATGGTCGAAAAGACCGTCATGGTACCGACGACGGTGATGGAAACTCGCACCGTGACCAAGACTGTTTGCACGCCCGAAACTCGGGAGCAAACCTACAAGGTCTGCAAGCGCGTTCCAGAAACCAGCTACGTCACCAAAGAGTACACCGTGACTGTTCCGACTTGGGAAACCAAGCTCGTTGAATACACGGTGAACAAGCCTGTATACGAAACCAAGACCGGCACGAAAACGGTCATGGTCCCCGTAACCAAGACGAAGATGGTCGACTACTGCGTCCAGAAGCCCGTCTACGAAACCAAGACCGGTACCAAAACGGTTATGGTTCCTGTGACCAAGACGAAGATGGTTGACTACTGCGTTAAGAAGCCAGTCTACGAAACCAAGACCGGTACTAAGACGGTTATGGTTCCAACCTGGGAAACCAAGACGGTTGAATACACCGTTTGCAAGCCAGTCTATGAAACCAAGACCGGTACCAAGACCGTGATGGTTCAAGATTGGGAAACCAAGGTTGTCGACTACACGGTTAGCAAGCCAGTTTGGGAAACCAAGACCAAGACTTGCACCGTGATGGTTCCTCACCAGGAAGAACGCACCGGTACCAAGACCGTGTGCAAGATGGTTCCAGAAACCGTTACCAAGACCCGCTGCGTTGATCGTGGTTGCTGGCAAACCAAGTGCAGCACCGACTGCTGCGGTTGCCCAACTGCCTGCAAGGTTTGGGTTCCTAACGTTGTCGAAGAAGCCTACGAATGCACGGTCATGAAGCAAGTTACGGAAGAAGTTCCGTACACCTACACCGTGTGCGTTATGAAGCCAGAAGAACGTACTTCGACTTACAAGGTCTGCAACATGGTCACCGAGACCAAGCAGAAGGAAGTCAAGCACATGGTTTGCCGTCCAGAAACTCAAGAGTACACCTACCAGGTGTGCAAGATGGTTCCTGAAACGCTGACCAAGGAAGTCAAGCACAAGGTTTGTGTTCCCGAAACTCGTGAATACACCTACCAGGTCTGCAACTACGTGACCGAGACCAAGCAGAAAGAAGTCTCGTACACCGAATGTGTTCCGGAAACGCGTGAGTACACCTACCAGGTGTGCAACATGGTTACCGAAACCAAGCAGAAGGAAGTTTCGTACACCGAGTGCGTTCCAACGGCAAAAGAGTACACCTACCAGGTGTGCAAGATGGTTCCGGAAACCATGACCAAGGAAGTGAAGTACATGGTCTGCAATACCGAAACCCGCACGAAGGAAGTTCCGGTTACGACCTACAAGACCGTGTACGAAGACAAGGTTCGCACGTACACCGTTATGGTTCCACACACCGTAACTGAAGAAGTTCAGGTTCCGGTTTGCAAGATGGTTCCTAAGACCATCCAGGTTCCAGCTTGCGGCACCAGCTCGTGTGCTCCTGCTTGCAGCAGCTGCGGTACCTAAGCTTCGGCTTACGCCTGATTAGATCGAAATCCAAAAGCCTGAGATCGAAAGGTCTCAGGCTTTTTTCATGCGCCGATCCATGGATCCACAACAAAAAATGGTTCCGCTATTAAGGGATGCTTAGAACGCGGCAGGTCCCAGGTATTTAAACCGAGGCTCTTCCTGGCCTTCGATGATCACGGATTCAACAAACATGGCCAGCGGCCTCACCCACAGGCTCTGATCGCCGTAATCCTTGCGATAAACGACCATGGGCTCCTCGGTCTCGCTATGCCGGGCAATGCCCAGCACGACGTACTCAGGGCCTTTGTAATGACGATAACGGCCAGCAGGTACTTGTTGCTGCGAAGAATCCGACATGGGCTAAGAAAGCCTCTCGAAGAACTTGGGAGGGCAACCAATCGGCCCTCGACCAAAGAAAAGAAAGGGTGGGTAGAGGGATTCGAACCCACGACCCCTGGAACCACAATCCAGTGCTCTAACCAGCTGAGCTATACCCACCACAATCGAAGCGACTTATCTTAAATGCCGCCCCGGGTTTCGTCAATTGGCCGGTTCGGCTGATTTCTGCAAAACCAACCGATTTCATGATTTACGACTATCCGTCGACGATGAACGGGAAGTTTTCGTCTGCATCTGCCTGGGAAAGTTGTACCAGAAACGGGGCCAGGCGGCTGACCAGCAGCTCCATAAGTCGCTCCCCTTTTTCGGCCGTCGCCTCGTGAGGATTGCCAGATCCGCTGTTGGTCGTCAGTAAGTGCCAGGGGCGAGTGATCGAAACCCAGCCATGCTCGAGTGCCTTCATCTGCATCGACCTGGTTGCTCCGGAGTCGGCGTCGAACGATCCGTCTGGTCGTCTGGCGACCAACTCTGGCCGATAAGCCAGGATCATTGAGGTTTCCATCTCGCCAGCGTGGTCTTCCTTGTGCGTGAAGATCTCGTGGTATTCCTGGTCGCTAAAGGATTTAAACCAGTTGCATAGAAATACGTGGGCTTCTGTCTTCCCGTATAGTTGGCGCAGCAATGGTTTCATCTCGTTTCCGCCGTGGCTGTTCAGCAGCACCACCTTCTTGATCCCGCTTTGCACCAGTGATTGGATCAGGTCGGTAACGACGGCAAAAAGGGTTGACGGATCAAGATTCATCGCCAGCGGAAACTGCCGCATGTTGGTTTCGGTGCCATAGGGAACGGTTGGCAAAAGAATGACTTTGGCTCCCTGGTTGTGGGCTGCCTCGCAGATCCGTTCTCCTATCTGGGTTCCTTCGTAATCGTCCGTTCCGTAAGGCAAGTGCAGGTTGTGCGGTTCGGTGGCACCCAGGGGAAGCACGGCCACTTCGTACTGGGTGTTCTTCACGTGGCCGTAGTTAACTTCAGAGAGTTTCCAAGGGCGAGGGGCAGACATCGGTGAGGCTCCAACAGGAAGGAAGGGAAGTGGAGGAGCCTTCGATTTTAAAGTCTCGCTTACAGGTGAACCACTACCTTAGGCAGCGATTGCTTGAGTCGCTCGACACCCTGCGGTGTGATTTGCGTTTGCCGGGCATCGATCATCTCGAGGTCTTTCAGTTCGGCAAGTTTCAGCAGACCTGCATCGGTAATCTGCGTGGCAGCGATTCGAAGGACCTTCAGGTGTTGCAGGTAGCTGATCTCTTTCAGGCCGCTATCGGTGATCCGGCTGCCACTGATATCGAGCTCTTCCAACGCGGTCAGTTGACCCACAGTTCGCAAGGCTGTGTCGTCCACCGTGGGTGTCGCAATGCCCAAGTCTCTCAGTTCTTTGCAGTCCTTCAGGTACGAAACGCCGCGACTGGAAACATTCGTCATCGATACATCAAGCCACCGCAACTTGGTAAACGTTCCGATATGCGGCATCACTTCATCGTTGAACGCAGTGAACATGGATAGGAACAAATCGGTCGTTGGTCCTCCTGCCGGCAACGCATAAACGTCTTCCGGAGAAATTCCCAGCGAGAGCTTATAGATCCTGTCTAGCTCCTGCAAACCGCTGACTCCCAGCTTCTGCGGCAACGTGTTCAGGCTGTCATCCTGCTTGTAGATACTGACTAGATAGCCGATGAACCCTTCGCGATACTTGCCGTCACTCGAGTCGAGGAACGTATGTGCCATGCCGGCCGACTGGCTGTAGATCGCGGCGATATCGGGGCTTTTTTGGATATCTTCACGCCCCATTGCAACCATGTTGGCAATCGGAACATAGAACTCACCAATCAGAAGGCGGTTCCGGGCATATTGCAGCCGCGTTGCATCGACACCGCCCAGCGTGACATACCCGTCAAAGATCCGTAGCGATTCCATGTACATCGCTACCCCTTCGATTGTCCAGAAGTTGAAGTTCAGTCCAACATCTTTCGAGGCTGAGCGATACTCCTGAAACAACTGATGTGTCACTTCATGATGCCAAGTCGCGTGAGCCGCTTCGCTTTCGTCGTGGAAGAGGTACACCTTTTCTTCGTCGAACTGGTAGATGCCCAGCGTGATGCCAATTCGCGGCTGGACCTGTTCCAGGTAATTGACGTACTCGCCGCGTGATTTGAATAGTACGACCTCAAACTTCTTTCGTACCGGACTCGGAGTTCCCCCGTCGAAGTAACCAGCCAGTTGGAGCTCGTTACTCCAGTAGCTGAAGAACATTTGCTCCCAGGCCGAATAGACAACCTCCAGCCGCTCACCCAGCTTCAGGCCTTCCGACTCGCTGAGATTGGTCATGATTTGAAAATGGGGTGTATCAATCTGCCAGAACGTCTTTGCTGGCCAGCCGAATTTGGGATGTTCGTACCGCGGTTGCTTGGCCCGCGTCACCACGCCAGGGCGACGCCACGTACCGTTGACGTTGGTATACCCCAGGATTCGCCGCGCGTCGGCGTGATCGGGGTTCTCGCGAAGCACTTCATGCAGTGTCTGATATGACTTGGCTCCCTGCTTGGCGATCAATAGTTCCTGAGCATGCTTGTACAAAGCATTGGCGTGCTCATTGCGGATTGTACGGAACTTCTGATACCAAAACTGCACCAACTGCGAGGCCTCGTCGTCCGGCTGAAGTGGGTCGGTTTCCGGTACCAGGTAAAAAACGTTTGCCCTGCCGTAGGTGGGAACGATCCACTTGCGAGTTGCTTCGGCTTGGGCCGGCAGCTTGACCTCGTCGCACTTGGCTGCCAACTCGTTCAGCTGCGTCTGAAACCGCGCATCGGTCTCGACCCGCGACGGCGCTTCGGCTTGCATCGTCACGGCGGAGAGAATCAGGATGGCGGCGGTGGTAAGTTGCACAGGATTGCCAGGGAAATAGTGAGGGACTGCTTGCTAATACTCTAGTGTGATGTCAAACGGGCAATCTTGCCAACTTCTGGCCCCGGCGCACGAAAAAACCGAGCCGGAATATACGTCTAGCTCGGTTTGTTTCGTTTGTAGCGATTAGCGGGAAAGCCCCTCTTCCTAACCCTGTCCCCTCAGAGGAGAGGGGGCAGGAATTGGTCGAAGCTCTCTCCATTGAGAGGGCTTATTGGGCTTATTGCTTTTCTTTGTCGAAAGCGGAGTCGAATGCCACGTCGCTGGGTGAGAAGTCGATGCTGCGGACGAACTCGCACGACTCTTCCGCACCGTGCAGGCGATCCATGCCGCTGTCTTCCCATTCGATGCTTAGCGGGCCACTGTACTTGATGTCGTTCAGGGCACGGATGATTTCTTCAAAGTTCACGCCGCCATGGCCTGGGCTGCGGAAGTTCCAACCACGGCGATGATCGCCGAAGTCGATGTGGCTGCCCAGGATACCACTACGACCGTTGAGCGTCGTGATGGCGTCCTTGATGTGCACATGGTAGATGCGATCGGGGAAGTAGCGAATGAATTCCACTGGGTCGATCCCTTGCCACAGCAGGTGGCTAGGATCGAAGTTAAAGCCGAATTCTTCGCGGTGGCCGATCGCGTCGAGGGCCTTTTCAGCGCTGTAAATGTCGAACGCGATTTCGGTCGGGTGGACTTCCAGGCCGAACTTAACCCCGCATTCGCCGAAGACATCCATGATCGGGTTCCAGCGATCGGCGAACAGCTTAAAGCCGTCTTCGATCATCTTCGGAGGAACCGGTGGGAAGCTGTACAGCAGGTGCCAGATGCTGCTGCCGGTGAAACCGTTGACGACCGGTACACCAAACTTCTGGGCAGCACGGGCAGCGTTCTTTACCGCCTCGGCAGCACGATCGTTCACGCTGGCCGGATCGCCATCGCCCCAAACCGAGTCAGGCAGAATCGACTTGTGGCGTTCGTCGATGATGTCGCACACCGCCTGGCCGCAGAGGTGGGTGCTGATCGACCAGCAGCCCAGGTCGAATTTGTCCAACTGCTCCCGCTTCTTGTCGCAGTAGTCATCTTCGGTCACGGCGCGGTCCACTTCAAAGTGGTCCCCCCAGCAAGCTAGTTCGAGACCGTCAAAGCCAAAACCCTTCATGGTCTTGGCCAAATCGTCCAGTTTCATATCGGCCCATTGGCCGGTGAACATCGTGACTGCGCGAGCCATGCTGTGCTCCTTTGCGGGGGTGAAAAACGCGTCGGTGGATTGTCAGTGGAAAATCATGGGAAACGACAGAACCGGTATTTTGTCCCTTTGGGTAGTTCGTTGCAACCACTCAGAGAGCGCCGGTAAGGGAATTCCAAGGGTAGCGATTCTGCCAATTCCCCGGCTGCGCACTTAGCGGGTGCTACAATTGAAGCGTGGACGAGAACCGAAAGGGAACCTGGCATGACACAACTGCGCACGCTTTTAACCACCTTGATCCTCTTTGCGATTCCGGCGGCAGCCTTGGCCGACCATCGCGTATCTCTGGAAGTAATCACCGAGAAAGGTCTGTCGATCACGGCCCTGCAAGAGTGGACACGCCTGCTGGACAGCAAAGGGGCCGACTCGGTCAAACTACGCACCGGCCGCGAAGGGGAAGGGGTGGGCATCGAGGAAGTCAATCTCGGTCGAAGTCAATCGTATCGCGTGACGGCCATCCTCGGCCGCGATCAAACGCTGCACATGCCTGACGGCAAACGTTTTACCAAACGCAACTTGGGGGAATTGCCGCAGTGGTTCCGACGCATCAAAGTGGGGGGCGAAGATGAACTAATGCGCCAGCCAGAAAGCGATGGAATGACGCGTGCCGAACGCAGTGAAGTCCTGGCGAAGCTTTCCAAGCCGCTCGATTTCAACACAAAAGACCAACCCTTGGCCGAAACGCTAGCCGCGGTCCGCGAACGGACTGGACTCAACTTCGATGCTTCTCCGGCGACAATTGCTCGCGTGAAAACCCTCAAAGCGAAGGACGAGCTCAATGGGTTTTGTGCTGGGACTGCGATGGCGATCCTGCTTCGCGAGCATGGATTGATCGTTGTGCCCAAACGAGAAGTGGGGGGAACCGTCAATCTACACGTGCTGCCGATGGGTGTCAGTAACGATGCCTGGCCAATCGGTCAACCACTGACCAAGAGCCCGGCCGATACGTGTCCGGTCCTGTTTCAATTCATCGAGGTCGAAATCAATCGAACGCCGCTCGAGAAAGCCCTCGGGGCGATCGGGCCTCGTCTGAAGACCGCTATCTTCTTCGATCACTACAAGATCGAACAGGATAACATCGATACCAGTGTCGACGTTCGCTTTCCGAAAGACAAAACGTTCTACAAGAAGATTCTCGACCACATCCTCTACCAGGCGTTTCTAGGAGTTGACCTGAAAGTCGACGAAGCTGGGCAGCCGTTTCTGTGGATTACTTCTGCCAAGCGTGGCTAAGTCAGTCGAAAAGCCTGGCAGGCTCTCCAGGTGCGCGTATAAAATGACGCAGTAGTGCGGTCGGAACTTTTCGTCGGTCGCTGGATGTACATCCTCTATCTTTCAACGTGTGTGCTCATGACTTGCCGGCTTTCCTCGATGTTTCGCTTTTCCTGGTTCCTGTTGCTGGTGGGCCTTGGCTGGCAAACGCTATGTGCTGCCGAACTTTCTGCCTGGAAGAAACAGGGGGACAACGAGAGCTACTTCATCGATAGTGGCAGTGGAAAGTGGTTGGAGGTCGATGCCAAGGGAGGCTCGATTCGCTTTGAAGAGTTGCAGCGTAAAGAGAACGGCGTCGAGATTATCGACCGTAGACGGCAAATCAAAATCTGGCTCAAGCCGAACCAGGCCGAACTATCGGTTGGCGGAGGTCCCTATCAACGTTGGGTAACCGGTGATTGGGCCAAAGCCGATACCTTGCCGGAGTTCGCCAAGATCTCGCCAATCGATCACAAGGTACGTCTGATCTACTTCGTTCCAACCGATCGCGAGCCCAAGCCAGGCTACCGCGAAAAGATCAATACACTAATGCATTTCGTGAACGAGACGTACAAGTACGAGTTCCGCCGCCGTGGTCTGCCAGATCGTGGCCTCGTCTTTCAAACTGACGACGAAGGAACCCCGATCGTACACCTGGTACGGGGTAAGCATCCGGCAAAGTATTACAACGGCGCGCCAAACTACGATCCTTACTTCCAACTAAGGCAGTTGAAACCAGAGATCCCGCGGAGCATCGGCTCGGAGTCGACCCATCTGGTGATCACCTTCGCCGAAACGTACGATGACGGCCCGCACATATTTGAATGGCCAGGTGGTATCGCGCTGGGTGGCTGGCGTTCGGCCGATGGGGGCACGGCCAATTTCTCGGCCTGGGTGCTGCAAGATATGTTCTGCGCGACAACTATTGCCGAGCAGGAAAAGCTTTTTCAAGATCCCACACCCATCGAAGGTCGCACGGCCTTGGGTAATGGACGCCCGAACTCTCCGCGATATGAATTCATCGAAGATGGCTTCGGTGCCGTAATTCATGAAGTGGGGCACGCGCTAGGGCTGCCGCACGATCAGCGCGACGATCGTCACTATATTATGGGGAACGGATTTCGAAAGATGAAAGAGAACCTCAGCCCGGACACACCGGTCTCGGGCCGAGCCCGTTTCTCCGACGCCAATACCGGCATCCTGGCCTCGTCGCGGCTTTTGAATCCTGAGGTCGACTTGGCCGACAACGCTGGGCCACAGTTGGAAGTGAAGCTGGAACCAACCGACAAGCCGAGCATCTACCAGGTAAGCATCCAGGCCAAAGACGATCGCGGCGTGAAGGCCGTCCTCTACTACGACGACGTTCGCGGAAGCGTTGTCGACGGGAAGCCACTGGAAGGAGTCGAGGACGAAGACCAACGCACGTTGGAACTAAGGGCGGACGACCAAAAGAAAGAAGTTCGCCTGCAGGTCAAAGTGATCGACCAAGGGGGAAACATCATCACGGTTCAAGCCGTCCGGCCGACATCCTGACTACCATCGACCGGGACGAAAGTCAGGACCGAAGCCCGAACCGTATCCGTATCCGCCGAAGCCAAATCCTCGGAATTCACTGCGTGGAAGTGCCGAGCGATCGTGCCGTGTGTAAACGTTCTGTGTAGCTGGTACGGTTTGCTGGACACTGCGTCCTCGCCATGCACGCCGCCAGGCAGCTTCGGTATTGGATACTAACAAGACGCTCGCGATCAAGGTGGCGAAAGCAAGAGGGGTGCGGATCAACGTAAATCTCCTCAAAGGTGAGATGCTTCGTATGGAAAAAGAGCGGCACTCTCCCGAAGGAAAGCGTCGCCCTGAGTGAGGTCTGATTCGCGTCACTTAGAAGCCTACGCGGAAGCTCACGCCGGGCCCGTAGCTGTAACCATAGCTATAGCCGTATCCTGGATAACCGTAGTAGCCATAAGTGCTTACAGGGCGGTAGTAATAACGTGGTGCGTAGTTGTAACCTGGGGCACCGTAGGCCGGGCCATAGTAATGGCTCCGGTAGTAGGGACCACCGTAGTAAGTGGTCACGCGACCGGGGTAATTGTAGTAGCCGTAATTCGCGACGTAGGGTCGGTAGTAGCGGCGACCACCGGCATCGGCCTGCGAGGTCGAGACAAACATCATTCCGCCGATCAGAACAGCGGCCAACAGCAGAGTACGGAACATGGCTTTATTCCTCTGAGAAGCCAGGAAGATGATTGGAAACTCCCTCTCTGCCATTGTTACGCTCATCGCATCGAGAGCCAAGAAGCAACTTTTCAAATCGACTTGAATCACAACGAAAAAAAGACACCGCGCTGCCACATGGTCAACGCGGTGTCTTCTCAGTTTTCAATAGGCGGTTGGCTTAACGGCAAACACCATTGGCGCAACCGGTGCTTTGGCTGGGGTAGCTGGTAGTGCCGCACGACGTCGAGGTGCAGCCGCTTGAGTAACCACTGCTATAGCAGCCGCCTTGGTTACAGCTTCCGTAATTGGTCGTTGCACATCCACGATAGTGGTGATTGCCACAACGGCGATGACGCCAACCAGCTTCGCTCACCGAAACCAGCGACAAACAAACCAACAACGCGACGGTCATAAGCAACGCTCGGACCATAAAATCCCTCCGTAGGTGCATGAAAAAAGGTGGGTCGTGAAGCATCATCACGGGCGACATTCCATAAGCCGACCGGCGATGCTTGGGGTAAGGTGAATTCCTTTAAGCCAACAGTATGCGCGACTGGTGGAAAGGAAAGTGCCCTCACTAACATTTGCCAATCAATTGCGCGATTGACGCCGGAGGATGCGGTAAGCCGATCGCCCCTCTATTGACCTCTGTGAGTGGTAATTGGGGTCAAGGACAGAGATAGGGGGAACCCCGTTGAGGAATGTCGGGCAGTTCTTCCACCCGTTGGAAATAGAAGTCGATCAGTTGGTTGTCCCCTAGCACGCCAGAAGGAGGCGTATTCGAGCGTACCATCACCCGGTAGGCCCCATCGCGCAATAGCAGTGTCTGCTCTTCGGGACACTCGACATTCCAGTCCAGCAAGTCGTAAAGGTCGCGGAAGCAAACCTTTCCGCCAATGCAGCGAAATGGCAGCGTCAGGCTGAACTCGTGTTGCTCGGCACACATCGCCGGTTTTCCACGCTGCACACGCAACCGAAAAGTACCAGGCGTCCCGGTGCAGAAGCCCACGATCGACCCAGCACGCACGTGCCGTCGCACGTCGGGGACGTTCGTATAGTGGACACTTAAGTAGTCGTCCCCCGGTTCGATGTGCGCAGCATTGTGGGGGGAATAGAAAATGATGCCCAGTCCAGCCGTTTCTAGCTGAATGGACTTAACGGTCGAATCCACGAAATTGCCGCCCCCGATGGTCTTGCCTGATATTACTGACTGGCCGAAACGTTCTCTATTTTAAAAGCCGCTTCATGGCTGACGCAACGCCGAGGGCCACTTCGGCCATGCGCGCGTAATCGAGCGTATCCGGAGTATCGCTGGCCTGGTGATAGTTCGGGTTCCGCACGAACGCTGTATCGGTGAGCATCAGGGCAGGATAACCTTGTTCCCAGAAGGCCCGGTTGTCGCTCATAAAGATGAATTCAAATCGATCCGGCAATGGCAGCGCCCACACTGGTAATCGTGAGCCCCGTTTGAATCCGCGATGAAACTGATACGCGAGTTTCCACGAATCCAGATTCCCAAGTGCCGCCAGGAAGTTGCCTCGCTTGGGCAATGGCCAGGTCAGCCACTTGGGGATCTCCTCGGGGTAGGGCTGCGACCCAGGCTCATCCTTGAAGTACCCTACCATCTCCAGGCATAGCATTCCGACGATATCGTCTCCGCGCTGTTTCGCCGTGCGAGCATGATGCTGACTCCCCATCGAATCGACATTAAAGTAGGGAGGCTCTTCACAGGCAAACGCAACATACCGCGCCGTCCGTTTTCCGACATGGTCTTTCAACAGTCGACTTACCTCCAGCAGAACTGCTACCGCAGAAGCATTGTCGTCAGCGCCAGGCGTCGCCAGAACCGTATCGTAATGTGCCCCCAGCACGACGATCTCTTCCGCGCGAGAAGTTCCTGGTGTTTCGACGACGAAGTTCGTGGCGATGTCGGACAATGCATTGAAAGGTTCCTCTTGGATGTCGTAACCCATCTGAGACCATTGCTGACGCAAGTAACCCGTGGTGGCATCCATCGAGCCAGCTTTGCGAAAGCATCGCGGACCGATTAGGCTTGCCAGGCAGTCGACATGTCGAAACAGCCGCTGCTGCAGGGCCTGTTTGTCTTCGTGGTTCATCTTGCTGCTACGAAACATCTATCGCCGCCAGAATTGCCACCACTTGCTCGTTGCCCGGTCATGGTCCAAATGATGAAACCGTTCTTTCCCTTCACCGGGTAGCGCGTCGTGAAACGAGAACCCGGTGATCCTCCGAGCCGTTTCGATGGGAACTTCCATAGTGCAGTCGACCAGTTGGTTCGATTGATCCATCGCGGCTTGTTCGCCAGCGTACCACTGGCGGATTTCATCGACCATCGTAGGCAGCTTGCCCGACGCTTCTAAGTGATGACGCCCTGCTTGAAGCTGGCTGTCGTGGGTCACTTCCCACGCCAGCTTGCCGTTGGTCCAGAAAGAAGTGCTAGCGTACATGATGTTCTCTTCTACGGCGCACGTCACCAGTTCGCACCGCTTCGATAGCCTCCGCAGGCGACGCGTGTTGGCATAGTCGCATCGCTCGGAGACGACCAGATACCAGCCGGCAGGAAGCAAGATGCCAGAGAGATTGCCGTCAGGGAATCCTTCATACGTTTCTCCCGAAGTCAATCCCAGGTCGCGCCGCGTATCGTCAGGCGACCTACCTGAAACAGCCAACCACGAATAGGCAGAACTCACGGTGCCGACTCCCTTCCAAGCGTTGTGAATATAGCTCACGCGTTTGATGATAGAGAAAGCCAACGTAAATGGGAATCAGAGAAAACGAAACTTCACTCTGGCGACTCTTCCGGCACAGGGAACGCTCCAATGGCGCGCACTCCGCTGTCGTCGATGCGGAAGACTTCGGTCGTGATCGAATACGGACTGCGGGTATATTCCCGCACCACCACGTGGCCTACGCGTTGGGTGAGTCCCTGATGCTGGGCACCCCACATGTAAAGGAAGTCGCGGTCCGGTAGCACGGCCATGACGGGCCAGCCGAGTTTCTCTTCGACGAGCTGACGCAGGTTCGGCGCTAGGATCAGAGCGGCTTTGAAGGGCAGCGCCGTTACCAGGTAACCCAATGCCGCGTCATCAACGCTTTGGGCTTCCAGAGTCGCCTCTTCCACCTCGCGGGCAAGATTGGCAAACGCCCGCTCGCCAGCTTCTTCTAGAGACAGGCCAAGTGTTTCCAGGATGCTCGGCGTGACCCAAGTGATCATCGTGCCGCACTCGGAAAGATGAACGAGCACGCGGTCGACTACGTCGCTGACCGCCACGCAATAGTCGGCCTTCTCCTGGTAGTCGTTCGGTTCGAGCGTCCAGTAAAGACGCTCGGCCGCATAGTCCCTATCGGTGGTCTGGGCCGATGCGAGCATCGTATCAACAAAGCGGGCCACGCGATCGGCATCGACACCGTCGGCTAGTTCCAGCTCGAGATTCGCGAGGCTGATCGTCAATTGGTTTTCGTCAACCGAAAACAGGTAACAGCCAGAATCGGGATCAATTTCAAATGAGAACCCACGCTCAGTGAGTTCCCGTTCAAATTGTTCGCGGACGCTCATATTCTAAATCGAACAATAGAGTTAATAGCCAATGATAAGAATCCCTTTTAGCGGAAGAGAGAGGCGATTGCTCGCATACAGCGTATTAAAAAAACGCACAACGCGTTCGAAATCTTTCATTCCCCTATATTGATTTCGAACCGCGATTGCGAGGTAGAGCACATCATGCATCATGCATGCTTGGAACAGGTCTTTCAGGAACTGGTTGTTTACCACGGCGCGACCAGCTTCAACTTCAATCACAAAACCTTCAGGCTGATGATATGCATCGGCATCAAATGACTTTTCAAGGCGGCCGTTGTACCCAAAAAGAACCGGGACCTGAATTTTCTCGGAACTCTTCTTACCGGTTTCAACTTTGAATCCAAGTGAAACAAGCCTTGGAGCAACGATTTCGAGTACCTCGTTGCTTTTGAGTTCATTGTTCGTCGAATCAATCTCGGTAGCAACTGATTCAAACGCGGAGACAACTGAAACGATCAGCTTATCTGGCTTGCTGGATTTTGGGAAATACAACCAGTTAATCATTGAGCACCGAGTGGTTCGCTTACAGCAAGTCGTCCAGTTGATCGACCAGGCTCTCGAAATGACTCAGGGCCATATCGACCGGCTTGGGGCTTTCCATGTCGACGCCTGCATCTCGCAGGAGGTCCAGCGGATACTTCGAGCAGCCACCCTTGAGGAACGATAGGTAATCGTCCAGTTCGGCCTTGCCGCCGTTGAGCACCCGCATGCTTAGGGCGATCGCCGCCGACAAGCCGGTCGCGTACTTGTAAACGTAGAACGCGCGGTAGAAGTGTGGGATGCGGAGGCATTCCAGCTTCAGTTGCGGGTCGATCACGAAGTCCGGACCGAAGTAACGTTCCAAGAGGCCTTGGTAGACTTCCTGCAGCGACTTCGAGGTAAGGGGTTCGCCTGCTTCGCACATTGCATGGGTGATCTTCTCGAACTCGGCGAACATCGTCTGGCGAATGATCGTGCCGCGGATGGCGTCGATATCGCGATTGATGAGATAGGCCCGTTCAAGATCGGTGTTGGCGTTCTCTTGCAGGTGCTGGCTGAGCAGCTGCTCGTTGAACGTACTGGCCACTTCCGCCACGAAGATTACGTAGTTGTAGTACTGATACGGCTGGCTCTTCGACGAGTAGTAGCTATGCATTGAGTGCCCGGCCTCGTGAGCGAGGGTGAACACGTCGTCCAGCACGTCTGGCTTATAGTTCATCAGGATGAACGGAGCCGCATCGAAGCTACCGCAGCTGAACGCACCACTCTGCTTGCCGGCGTTGGGGTAACGATCGCACCAGCGAGCCTTGGTAAGGCCATCGTGCAGCACGTCGCAGTATTCAGGACCGAGGGGAATCATGGCATTCATGATCACCTCGACTGCCTGGTCCCAGGTATGCTTCGTCTTGACGTTGCTCAAGATCGGCACGTAGGTATCGTAGTGGCGGATGTCCTTCAGCTTCATCTTCCGGCGACGCAGTTCGAAGTAGCGATGCACGGCTGGCAGATGATTGTGGACCGAATTGATCAGGTTATCGTAAACCGACTCGGGAATGTTGTCGGCATAGAGGGCTTGGCCGCGAGCGCTGTCGTAGCCGCGAACCTTGGCGTAGTAGACGTCTTTCTGGATCGAACCGGAAAGGGTCGCGGCAAGGGTGTTCTCGTGCCCCTCGAATTGTGCGTAGTACTGCTCGAAGGCCTTCTTGCGAACCTTGCGATCGGGACTAAGCAGGAATTCCATCAACGTCGAGTTGGTCAGTTCCTGCTCTTCCCCATTTTCGTTCTTAACGGTACCGAACTTCATGTCGGCATCCAGCAGTTGACGGAACGCTTTGCCAGCGGCTCCGGCCATTTCGCTTTGCATGGCCAGGATGCGTTCTTCCTTCTTGCCGAGCGTGTACTTCTTGTAACGCGTCATGCGTTCCAGGACCAGGCGATACCCTTTAAGGACCGGATCGTCCATCAGTTCCTGAAGACGCTTGCCGGGAATCGCTTGGATCTCGGGAGCGATGTAGCTGGCGGCTTGGGCAAGCTTGCTGGCCACCGCTTGAAAGCGAGCCATGCGGCGTTGGCTTTCGTCGTTGGCCTGATCTTCGGTCGTACGAAGGAACGCATAAACGCCCAGCTTCTCGCCGAGGCGATCGACTTCCGAATCGAACTTCAAACAGGCCAGCAGTTCCTTGGCTCCCTTGGCGAGCGTGCCGCGGAACTTGTCGAAGCCTTCTTCCTTCTTGGCCAGCTTTTTGAAGTCCTTCTCCCACGCTTCGCTATCGGGATACAGGCTGCTCAAATCCCAGGTATCGTTGGTGGCGACCTCGTCGCGCGTGAGGAGCTTTTTGACAGACTTCTTAGCTGCTTTGGCAGTCGTAGCCATATTGGTTCCTTCTCCGGTTTCTCTAGTCGCTAATCTCGAAGGCAATCGTACCGCGTAGAAGCGTACGGATAAAGATTAGGTTGGGGTTGAGTAAGAAGTGTGAAGTGGTCAGTTTTCAGTGACAGAGAGGGGAGAAACGACCGTGGATTACGCGGATGGGTGCGGATAAGAAGTCTAATGGGTGGTAAGTGACGACAAGAAAACGGGCATCAATGATGCCCGATCCTTTTCCGCAATCATCCGCGGTTGATCAACATGCCTACCACTGGAAGACGGTCGTACCCCAGGACAACCCGGCACCGAAGCCGCATAGCAGGATTTTTTCGCCACGGTGGATCAATCCTTTTTGCATGGCTTCGTCGAGCACCAGCGGGACACTGCCGGCCGACGTGTTGCCGTATTGGTCTAAGTTGACCACCATTTTCTCGCGTGGGAAGCCGAGGTTTTCGCAGGCCGCGTCGATGATGCGGACGTTGGCCTGATGCAGCAGAACAAGTGAGATGTCGTCAGGAGTGAGGTGGGCGTCGTACAGGACGTCGCGGATCGAATCTTCGATCACCCGCACAGCCCACTTAAAGACGCTGCGGCCATCCATGTAGAGGTACTGTTTGCCTTCAGCGATGCCTTGCTGGGTAAGTGGTTCACGCGAGCCACCCCCCGGCACGCATAGCAGTGGACCACCGTCCCCTTCGCTTCCCAGGGTGTAGGAAAGCATGCCGTGGTCTTCACTGGCCGGGCCGAGGATGACGGCACCCGCTCCGTCGCCGAACAGCGGGTAGGTCTTCTTGTCTTCAGGATTCGAGATCCGCGACAGCAGATCGGCCCCGACGACCAGTGCCCGGCGGCTGGTCCCCGTTTTGATGAACTGGGCGGCGGTAATCATCGCGTACAGAAAGCCCGCACAGGCCGCACTCACGTCCATGGCCGCGGCGCGAATGCCCAGGCGTTCCTGCAAGCGGCAGGCGGTGGACGGAGTGGCCGAGTCTGGCGTGAACGTACCGACCACGATCAGGTCGATCTCATCGGTTTCGATACCGGCCGACTTGATCGCCGCGATGGCCGCTTCGTAGGCCATGTCGCTGGTAGCGATATTGGCCGGAGCGTGACGACGTTCGCGAATCCCGGTGCGCTGAATGATCCATTCAGGATCGCACCCGAGCGACGAGAGGTCTTCGTTAGGAACGACCTTCTCAGGAACGTAGCTACCGGTACCGAGAATCTGAAAGCCCATCAACGAACGAAGATGACTGCGTCCAGAGGGAACTGGGCGAGATGTCGTTTCGGTGCGGGGAGAGGAATTGGGTTGCGCCGTCGCCATGCTTTCGTTTCGTGAGGGAAGCTCGTACCAGGAAAAGGATTAATGTAGCAGAAATCCCCCAGGTTCTCATGCCTATTTCAGTTGCCAGATGAGTGAATCTGTGGGAACTACTGTCTAGCAATTATAGAAGTTCCGCTCGCAAGGCCACCGGGTCGACGAACACAGGCCCATCGAATGGGGTAGGGAACACGGCTACTTTCAATCGCATCCGCACCAGCTTGTCGACCCAGCGTTCGTTGAAACTGGAGAGCTTGATCATTTTAGGGGAGTGTTGTCGCCATTTATCCGTAGCGCAAAGGCGGGCATGTTGTTCATCGGGCCAGACGACCAGCCCTTTTTTTCCGTCGCCGTCGGTTTCTTCCGCCCAACCATCGACGTACAGCCCCCACATCTCTTGCGATTCGCTGACCTTGTTGATGAACATCTGCAGACGATCTGGACCACTTAAATCGACCGCTCCGGCAAATCTGCCTGAGGACATAAGACCACTCCCGAATGACTGTTCCGATTGGCAATGAAAAGAGAGGCGGAAGGAACCAATGTACTGCCGATGGCGACTCGTTCGAATGACTCGAACCGCGATCTGCATGAAGGTGTCCTTCTGTTGATTCAGCGCAACTGGAACCTCTTCACGGTTGGCCGAAGCAAACTGCCTGACTGAAATGATAACGAAAATCTGTCGTGAATTCACCCATGTCGGTGGTACAGAGATCCCTGCTAGGGCCAGGATCCATGTTGCTCAGGTGGCTATTCGCGACGTAGGAGTTTTCCTTGGCTCAAAACCTCAAACGAGCTCGCCGAGCGTGGATTGCTGTGGCGTCGGAATAGGATTCGGACTACGCGTTGCGTTGTGTCTGAGCCCATGCAGATGTTTGACGATCGCGTTGACCATAAGACCTGATTTCATCACGGTGTGTTGCCGCGATGAGCGAGGGGAAACCAAGATCAGGCTGTCCGCAGTTACCGAGCTTGATGCCAGGCAGCCGACTTGGGTGATGACGAGACCAGTGAGACGAAGTGCCGATTTTGCGGAGTTTTTTTTGATACATGACCCCCGACAGGAGGTCATAGAGCATTGGCCCCACCTGCCGATGGCGTACCTTAAAGGTGGGGATAGTGGGCCATTTTGTGTCCCAGATTTCACACAACCAGCAAGGGCCCGCGAGGGAAACTTGTTTTAACAAAAATTTAGGTACTCGACCCCCATTAAAGGGTGTCCGAATGGGGAAAAAAGAATAGACTCAAGAGAATTAGTTCGACCTTGGGGCGTGACCAGGGCACTTGCTTTTTTCAATCCTCTAGCCCCGCTCTTTAACAATATGTGCCTATTGGCAATCCAATACCGAAGCGTTCCTGAGGCCCCGATTCTCGTCGCGGCTAATCGGGAAGAATTTTATGATCGTCCCACGTTGGCTCCCTCGATTCAATCCGGGAAGCCTCGAGCATTGTGCGGAATTGATCAGCAAGCTGGGGGAACCTGGCTGGGCGTCAATCAGCACGGACTCGTCGTTGGCTGCACCAATCGCCGCAAGATGAAGCGTCCCGCGGTGCCTCGTTCGCGAGGACTTTTGTGCCGTGAATTGCTCAGGGCCAGCAGTGCTCAGGCTGCCGTAGAAGTGGCGATGGAAGGCTTGATGTCCGAGCAGTACGACGGTGTCAACTTCGTCATGGCCGACGCCGACAGTGGCTGGGTCGTGCATGGTGGTGATGACGTCAATGCTCAGCGTCTGGAAGACGGCCTGAACCTGATCGGTGGTCACGACCTGAACGATTCGCGCGACGAACGCGTTCAGCTGGCTCATCGCTTGATGACCCTGCAGACGCTCGATTCGGCTGTGAAGTTCCTCGCTGTTTCCAGCAAGGTCTTCGCTCGCCCACCAGCAGCTCAAGGTCGTCCTGGCATGGTCATCGAAGGTAAGGAATGGGGTACGGTCAGCAGCACGCTGATCTCGCTGGGCAAAAAGCCCCGCGATGCCATCTTCCAATACACCGAAGGTGCACCAACCAAGGTTGGCTATGAAGATTACTCGCCACTGCTGCGAGATATCCTCAGCCGTGGACTCCGCGAATCGCGAGCTTCCCGAGCTGAAGCCTAGTCGGCGGCGAGAAACCAATAACACTCGAAAGAGCACATTGCATGCGTGATGTGCTCTTTTTTTATGGATGGAAGCTTAGTAACTCTGGCAGACATATCCAGCATGGACATCCGCAACTGGCGCCCGACGGCGTCGATCGACAATCTGAAACGTCGTCACGAGATCACCCAGGCGGTGCGGGGCTTCTTTCTGGCCCAGGGGTTCTGGGAAGTCGAAACGCCGCTCCTGTCGCGGGACTCGGTCGTCGATACGCACCTCGATCCCGTGCCGGTGGCTTTGTCTTGGGATCCGGCTAGGCCGAACGATGGGGAGCGGTACTATCTGCAGACATCGCCAGAGTTTGCCATGAAGCGGCTGGTAGCTGCCGGGGCGGATGCCATTTTTCAAATCACCAAGGCGTTTCGCCTAGCCGAGGCTGGCTCGCAGCACAACGTCGAGTTCACGCTAATCGAGTGGTACCGGGTTTGCGACGACCAGGCAGCCGGGATGCAGCTGCTATCCAACTTGGCAGAAGCCACGCTCAAGCGAGGTCCTGCTTTACAGGTCAGTTACTCCCAGCTCTTTCAATCCCACTTAGGCATCGACCCACTAACGGTAACAAGCCAGCAGCTGCGAGATATAGCCCAGCAGTACGCGGTGAGCGTGCCGGAGTCATTCGCCGAGGAGGATGTCGACGGCCTCTTGGAACTGCTGCTTTCCGAGTTGATCCAGCCGAAGCTTGGTTTCGATCGACCAGCGATCCTGTTTCACTACCCAGCTTCGCAAGCCGCACTGGCTCGACTTGATGAAGTCGATCCACGGGTAGCGTGTCGTTTCGAGTTATTCGTCGATGGGATGGAGCTTGCCAACGGCTACGATGAGTTGCTCGACGCCGAGATTCTGGTCCAACGAAATCGAACCAACAACGCGGCGAGAGAAGCCCTGGGCAAGCCGCCGCTGCCGGAGGAGAGCCAACTGATCGAGGCAATGCGAGCAGGGCTGCCGGCCTGCAGCGGATGTGCACTGGGACTCGACCGCTTGGTGATGGCCGCCATCGGGGCAAATTCGATCGACGAAGTGATTCCGTTTCCCACACGCCAGGCTTGAATCGTGCCCCTCTCGCTCTCGCTGCGAGGGAGAAATGAATGACTAATGCACAACGAGCGGCAATGGCAGGAAGTCGGCCGTGCGGGGCATGAAGTAGGGGATTTGCACTTGGCTGATTTCCCCGGCGACCGCTGCAGCGGAGGTGTCGGTAATGTCCCCCTTGTCCAATCCTTGTAGGAAGCCGCTGGCGCTTGTCGAGGAGAACGTATGGGACCAGAGGGGGTCATCCGAACCTTTGAGCAGCAGTTCCAGTTTTAGTTGCCCGTATTGATGCTCGGTGGAGGCTGGTTCCGCGTTGAAGCGGAAGTAGGCATCCTGGTCAGGGGCGTAAAGCATCTTGTCCACTTTCAGGCGAGACACAATGGCATCGCCGATCGTTGCCCGGGCTTTGTCGATCGATTCGCTGCGTTGGCCACGCATGTAAACGTAAAGGGAAAGCTTCACGCCAGGGCCAATAATCGCGTTCTCGACCGTGTTCATCGCTTCCAAGGAACGCTCGACTTCTTCCCAGGGAAGCCCGATCATGGTGAGCGACTCGGCTTCTTCCCCGAAGCGTCCCAGCAGGAAGTACTTGTCCAGCACGGCGATCTCGTCAGTGTCGTTGCGCGAGCGTTTAAACTGCACCGTGATCTTCTTCGTTTCGCGATCGATGACGTTGCCGTCGATGACCCACCCCTTATGATCAGGCAGCCACGACAAGCAGTAAGCGTTCAGGCGGCCGTAAGGGATATTCAATGGAATGTCGTGCGTGATCTGCCCTTGACCGTTCCATACCACCAGTCGCTGCTTGTTGAGGCTGCTGTAACTGCTATAGATCGCGGCCATCTCCTGGCCATCCGGCGAGAACTCGAGGTCTTTGACGTCGCGGGCACCCAGCGTCCAGGTGCTGCGGCTGGTTGGATCGCGCAAGGGAGCAGCCAGGTTGCCAGCGTAACGGCCATCGGCCAGGGTCATGACCGAGACCTTGTCTCCTTCGCATAAAGCCAGGTATTTACCATCAGGTGAAACGGTGAGCTGGCCTTCTTCGATCCGGTCGGTTCTTACGAAGACGTCGCGCGTCTTTTTGTCTTGTTCCAGGTCCCAGATCGTCAGCGTCTCGCCGGTGTTGGGGGCCGCCAGCAGGTAGCGGTTGTACATGATCTTCATCACCGGGTAGATGCTGCTCGACTTGCCGGGGATGGTGGCGACGATCTCGCCGGTGACCAAGTTCCAGACATTGATGTCTTTGCCCCGATCGAACGTGCCCCCCTCGAACGCCGCGAAATACTTGCCGTTGGCGCTTAAACAGCGATAGTCGCCAATCTCCCAGCCATCTTGGATCGTCTGGACGACCTTCTTCGACTTGATGTGCCAGGCCTGACGATCGACCATCACCACCGGGCAGCCAGGGGGCCCCACAGTGATTTTCGCTTTTTGATCAGCAGGAATGTTGATGTCCGAGGCTAGCATCCACGGAGAATCGCTGATCTGGGCAACTACCAGGCGGGCAGGAAGCAGCAAAACAACGATGGCAATCGCAAGTGTTCGAATCATTCGAGACATGGGAAGGTTATGAAGGAAAGCGGGCAGAAGCGAGTCGATATTTTTGATTATGCACAGCCACCTGGGGGAGGGGAATGCGAAAATCGTGAGGGACAAGACTTTCACCAAGGTTTGATCCGTCTCCCCTGGAATGTTCGACGATTTAGCCAGGAAATCGTTCATGTTTTTCTGAAAGTGAAAATTGCTCACGGGCTGATTTCGGGTAAGTTACAACAAATCAAGCGTTGTGATGGAAAGAGTTTATGTCGAATCGACTAATTGCAAACACTCGCCATAAGTAAGGACGGATCGATGAGCGAAAAGGCCGGGCTCTTTCTCAAAAAGGCCAATGATGATTTGGTTTCTCACTGCAAGTGCGAACCGTTCTGGATCTCGGCACCGGCGCAGATGGATTGTCCGTGGTGTGGCTGCGGTTGGCTATTCGCCTGCCCGAAATGTCGTCGCGCCTACACCTTTGCGGTGGCTGCAGCTTGCGACCTGACCTGGGAGGAACTGGCTCATCTCGATCTGGATACACGCTATAGCGAGCCACCCAGCGATGAGGATGTCGATCTCTGGATCGAGTACATGAAACAGATGACTGAAGACCTGGAAGAAGGTCAGCAGTACGTTTATCTGGATGGATGGGCGATACCCGTCGATGCCGAGGAATTCGACCTGGAAGGGGTTTACGCGGATCACCAATTAGAATGCGTTCCCCAGGCAGCCGCGCTACATGAGCCCTCGATTATCGAGGAAGTTCTGGCCAATGAAGATTACTGGCACGAGCGGCACGTTGAATACGACGACGAAGACGAAGAGTAGACTCGCCTGCCGATTCACAATCAATCTTCCATCAGCACGTCGACTTCTTTCTCTGCGACCTCGGCCGCCGGCTTCGTGGCATGACCAGATCCGAATTTCCAACCGGGATCGATCAAGGTCCATCCCAACGCGTAGAAGCCGAACCAGAGCGGGTAAAGGAGCATCCACATGAAAAATACCATCGTCCATACAGGGATCAAGACATCGCCGGCCTCTGGCGGAGACCGGTCGATGTAATGAAAGAGCAGGTGAATGCTCAACGAGGAAGGGATGCCCATCAAGCAGGCTGTCAGGCCGACGACCAGCCCTTCTCGCTTGGTGTGGCTCCAAGCGGAAGCACATTGTGCCGTCAGGGCAAACCCGATGATGATCAGGGCAGCAATGATGACGAGGACGGACGGGCCACTCTCCGAATCGAGAGAGATGTTGAGAGCGACTAGGCAGACCGCGGTAATTGCTGTGACAATCATCAAGCCGAAGATGGTGAATCGCTGCCGGGGGCTCGACTCACGGCGAAAAGCCGAAATGACCATCCGCCCGGCAAAGGTGAATCCCGCCGAGATCATCGCCAGAACACTAAAGTATGTGACTCCTTCCAGCATGCTGGAGTTGTAGTTGGCCAAAGTGATCAGCTGTATCGCCAAGCTAACCAGCAGCCATCGCACCCACCACCGGGCGTTGCCACAAGCCAGATAGAAGCCAGCAAACGCGGTCAGGCTGTAGCTAAGAAACATGGTGATCTCGATGATTCGGCTTCTCCAGCCGAACAGGAAATACAAGATCGCCAGTGCCCAGGCAACCAGCGAGATGACACCTAGTGTCCGTAAACGCTTACTCGATGGCGATTGTCTGGTTGAGGCAACGTCTGCTGCCGGGCAGTTCGGTTCTTCGATCGCGATGTCGGATTCAGTTTCCATCACCATATTCGCCCATCAGTACGTCGACGTCCGTTTCGGTCTTGGCAGGTCGAACAGCGAGTTCGTGGCGAGGCTTGAGTTTCCAACTGGGATTGATCAGCGAGCCTCCCATGCCATAGAAGACGAACACTAATGGATACAGCGTAACCCAGGTCGTGAGGACCATCAGCCAGCATGGCACGAGCACTCTCGACATCGGCGGCATACGATCTTGAGACAGGAAGATTACCCCGTAAATGGCAAACGGCATGATGAACGCCAGCGACAAGGCGCTTCCACCAAAAGCAATAGCCTGACGCCGGGTTGTCGTCCACAGCAGCGCGCACTGTACGATCAGCGACAGTCCGAAAAACGCCATCATGATCACCATCGATGCCCCGCGAGCCGGCTCTTGAAATTCAGCGAGGTTGCTCATCCCCATCGCGCACACGGCGACAATGGCCGTCACGATCATCAGACCGAATATCGTGAAACGCTGCGTCGGATTCGACTCGCCGCGGATGACGGCCACGATCATGCGGACCAGGTAAGTGAAGCCGGCGGAGATCATGATCAGTACACCAAACATGATAAAGGCGACCGGGTCTAGTAGTTCGAGCATGGTCAGCGAGAAGGCCAGAACTGCGGCAAAAGCGGTCAGCCAGCGAACCCACCACTTGGCCCAGCCGCACGCCAGGTAGAAGCCTACGATGCCTGCCTGGCCGAAGCGAATGAAGACGCCTGTTTCGCCGGGGCTACGCCAGGCAAACAGCACGACGATCTCCAGCAGCAACATGGCAAACAGAACCAAGGCTGCCGGAACCAACCACTTGGTCGCTTCCAGGTCGTATGGATCGGTGGAAGCAGATTCGTCCGCATAAGCTGCGGTCGAGGTAAATGCTTCGTCGTGATCAGCTACCATTCGGTTCGGCTTTGGCGAATCTTAAGAAAAGGGTAAGCAGCAACTTACCCCCACCGTAACAGGTGGCCGGAGCGAAGGCTATGATACGGAAGAGTTTCTTGGTGGGAGCATATCAAACGTTGTAGATCTTCAGGACGAAAGGGGTAGCACACCAGTGCAAACCCCTTGTTGTTTCGCCACCATTTATGCGTACTAGTCGCACAGCCTACAGGCGGGAAGAGATGTCCGCTATTAAGGCACCCCGAAAGAGGCTTTTAGCCATGAATAACACTGTTCGGGCAAAAGGGATCAATGGTACAGGTACCCCTTGGAATTTACTCAGATTATTAACGTCCATAATAATCTTTGGGCCTATCCGCGGAATCCATGGCTTCCTTCTTAAGTTCGCATTCTAGGGAGCAAGATCCAATTCGACAACGTTCTTGCCAGGTTGAATGGTAACTTGGAGGTCGCTGGTCGCCGGGTTGCTGTATTTCGCCGGGATAAGGCTTTTGCCCACGACCATACGACTAGCCCCTCCGGGAGCATTTTGCCCATCAGGGGATGCTTGCTGAACGCTCGCTCCGCCGTCATCGTATGAGTTCACGGCGACTCTAGCTTCTCCTGTTGGGGCACCATCCCCACTCTTGAATGTAGAAACATCTACAATTTGTCCGTTCTCGATTGTCCCGAATGCCGATCGCGTTCCAGAGACCTCGAAAACGATGGTTCCTTTATCGAGCGGCTTCCCTTGGTACGTCACCGTGCCGGTGACTTGAGCGAGGGAGGGGCCGCTATCGCATCCCAGCATAGCAACCGCAATGCCTAAGGCGAGTGTGGTAAATACTCGACTTGGTCGCGGAACTGGCCAGCCACTGGTACGGAGTAACTCGACTGAAAAGCTCATGAAACACTTCCTGCCAATGATGGAAAATGAATGACAAAGCTGAGGACGGATTCCGTTTTAAGGAAGTTGGGGAACTTCGCCCCCGGCTTTGGACGCTCCGGCACGATAGGCGGCACCGTCAATGGTTTCCGGCAGGAAGGTCACCGAACCGTCACACAATAGGAAGTTCGCCCCGCCTGGGTGGAAGCTGCGGAACGCGATGTTCTCTCTCCAGTGGGTAACCGTTGGTCCCAGAGTCCCATTCATGAAATCTCGATTGCGATGGTTGATCGGATAGGCCGTGCTCGAGAAACAGGCCGAACCCCAGTTCTGCCAGTGGCTCCACGCACCAATACACTCCCCAAGCAAATAGGTATGACTCAGACCGTCAGTGATATCCGAAAATTTCGCCGAGTAGTCTCGCGTGCCAATCACGCCACGAACAATTTCTTCTGAGTTACCTGCCCCGGTGTGGGTGACACCCACGCCAGCGACGCCGGTGCCGTTGGGGTAATCGCCGATGCTCGCGGCATAGTCGCACTGCGAGATCTCCCAGCTGGCGCTGAAGTGGTCTTCAACGGCGGCCTCGCCCCCTTGGGAGTTGGAAGGGCAAAGAAACTGTTCGTGCACCATGCGAATGAACTTGTAGTTACACACAACCGATGAATCGTCCATCATCGCGTTGTTCCATCCACTGGGGCGATCGTACGAGGGCTTCTGGAACTCAATTTGATCGTAAATGGCCGTTTGTTCCATGAAAGCCAGAATTCGAGGAGCCCAACCCCATTCTCGTCGCGGTTTGCCGAGTGATTCTATCTCAGAATTGCCCGGAGGAAGCTTTTGGAACGTGTCGTGATAATTGTGCATTGCCAGCCCAAGCTGCTTCATCTGGTTGGTGCACTGCATCCGCCGAGCGGCCTCGCGTGCCTGCTGGACAGCCGGAAGAAGTAGGGCGATCAAGACACCAATAATTGCAATCACAACAAGAAGTTCGACGAGCGTGAAACCACGCAATTGGTACGAGAACCTGGACATAAGCGCGTTCCTATCGAAAGAAAGAAATAGTGATAAGGGGTTGGTCTGGTGAATCGCAGATTTAATGATGGAAACTGCCCACGAGACCCCCTCTAATTCCGATAGCCTTGCCATCTGTAAGGGCTGGTTGTCTATCGTGGTTTGCCCGATATGACATATGACTAAGTCATTAAATGCCGCGGATTACCGTGAAATTTTGCGAGATATCTTTTTGGTGGCCATGATTGTGCCCGAATTGCGATCTATGAACAAGCCTTATTTTGGAGGAAGTGTGATTAAAAGTAGGGATTTCGGTTGCACTTTCGCGAGAGTCCATGGTGTTGAAAAAAGAAAAGACAACGCCCTAGAAAGTTGTCCTTCCAGGGCGTTGTCTTCTGAAGTGATCGCTCGAGAATATGGCTTTCCCTGCTAGGAAGAGGGTGCCTGAGAGTTTACTTCACGACCATATGACTGACCGATTCCCAGCGGCCGGAGCGTTCGCTACGGAAGACGGCTTCGATGACTTCCATGTTGGCCACGGCGTCGGAGATTGGCGTCGGGACTTCGGTGTCTTCCAGGATGGCCTGCGACATGAGGTCCCCCTGGACCGTGTACTGATCGGCGATCGGTAGTTCGATCTCGGTGATCTCTTCCCCTTGTTGATGCCACAAGATGCATGGCTTGTCTGGGGGGGCATTGAAGGGGATTTGAATCTCGACGCGGCCTTCGGTGCCGAAGATGTTGACCCGCTGGTATGGGGCGATCTTCGTGCCGCAGGTAAACGTGCTCATCAGGCCGCCGAAGTCGATCATCACCGACGAGACGACGTCGGTCTTGAATTCTTCGTCACGCGTGACCGAAGCGATGACCTTTTCCGGTTCCCCTTCGAGGATGAACCGCGACAGGGAGATCGGGTAGCAGCCGATATCCATAATGCCGCCGCCACCCCATTCCGGATTGTTGCGGATATCGGTCGGATTGTTGTTGTAGTACGAGAAGAAGCACTGAATGGTCACCGGCGTGCCGATGCCTCCTTCGCGTACGATCTGCCGGGCTTTTTGCCACTGTGGATGGTGGCGGTACATGAACGCTTCCATCACCTTCAAGTTGGGGTGCTGGTAGGCGATGTCGGCCAGGTGCCGGGCTTCTTCCACGCTCAGGCCAATCGGCTTTTCGCACAGCACGTGCTTGCCAGCCTGCATCGCTTTGATGGCCCACGGCACATGCATGTGATTGGGGAGCGGGATGTAGACCGCGTCGATATCAGGGTCTTCCAATAGGGCTTCGTACGAACCGTAAGCCTTGGGGATATTGAGCTGACTGGCGGCTGCCTGAGCGTTTTCCAAAGAGCGCGAGGCGATCCCGGTCACTTCGCAGTATTGCCCTTTCTGCATCCCAGGGATGACTTTGACCGTACCGATCTTTGCGGTGCTAAGCACACCCCAACGAACTTTACTCATCGGGCCTGTTCCTATTTCGTTCTTCATGATGTGGGGAGATTAGATTTCGCGTTGGCAGGTGAAATCCAGTGTAACGGTCCGTTCGTAATTCACCCAGCGATATTGAAATTTTGCGATAAAAATAGTAGGAACCACCCGGTAAATAGGCAATAGTTGAGATTTATGACGTCAGCTATTGAGTTTTATTCCAATAGATCTTCACGTTGTGCGTTTGCCGTCCAACCGCAACGACATCCGCCTTACCGTCCCCGTTCAGGTCCCCGACGGCTAAATCTTCGATGGCAACCGCCCCAGGGTCAATGACCGTCCGCTTGAATTGGGATCCCTTAGCATCCTGAGGGTCGAAAATCCGTAGCCCACGGCGGGTACTGTTGGTTTGATCGTCCCGAACTCCGATGACCAGCTCTTCATCGGCGTCGTCGTCCAGGTTGGCACACCAGACGGCGTGCCCCCACTTTAGCTGATCGTCCAGAACGTGCCGCGTCCACAGGCTCCGTAGCGGCTGATCTTCCGGCTTGGTGTACACGACAATTTGGTTACCGTGCCAAGGTTCGATGGTGGCGATGTACCGATCTCCATTTGCCAAACGCCCCACTTTCACTTCGCTGGCACCCCGGCTGGGGCTCGATTCTTGGTCTCCGCTACCCAACTGCGACTTCTGCCAGGTACCGTCTTCCTGAAGCTCGTGCAAGAAGACTCCCTCGTAGCTGGCCGAGATGATATCGGTCTTGCCGTTGCCGGTGAAATCGATCGGCAGGAAGTTATGCATCACGTGTAGAGAGTTATCGATCATGTGCAGCGGCCACTCGTCGGTGGTTGGATTCTTAGGTATCTCTAGTGCGATCAGCCGCACGCCACTTTCGGCGAAGTGAGGGCCGGTGGTACCAGGGCCGAACAGAGGGCCAATGATCAGCTCAGGCTTCTCGTCGCCGATGACGTTGGCAAAGCGGATGCGATGCGTGCTGTGCTCGTTGCGGATGGGATAGACGTTCCAGTGATCACCCTTGGCGTCTGCCGAGGTGATCCACTGGATGGTGCCACGCTGCGTCTTGCCGCCACCCCAGCCGGCCGCCACGGCGAAGTCGAGCTGGCCGTCGCCGTTGATATCAGCCGGCGCGAAGGCCACGTTGTCAGCGTTGGTCTGGCCAGGGCCCAGGATTTCGTGCTCGGTCCAACTGGGGTTTTCCAGCCAGACGATCCGCTCTTGGTCGACGATGCAGATGTCGAGCTTGTCGTCCCCGTTCATATCGAGCAAACGGACGGCGTATCCCACGCCAAGCTTCGTTTTCAGCTCTTCCGGCTCAAACGAAAGCCCATCGGCCAGAAGGGGGCAGGGGAGTAGCAGCAGGATCGTCAGCAGGGCGGGCAGCATTCGCATGGGGAGCACCTTCAAGGGAAAGAGGGAAGATGCTCTCGATTATCAGCGAAATAGCACGCCGAAACAAACAGGCGTTACGCCAAAAGCTTTTCTACCCGCGAGACCAACTGCAGCGTCAGGCCCCAGGGATCGCGGAGGAAGCAGACCAGGTCGCCGTTGGGCTGAGTGTTGATAGGCCCTTCTTCCTTGGCCCCGGCTTCGATCAGCCGCGTACGATCCTGCTCGATGTCTTCACTGGCAAATGCCAAGTGAAAATGAGCCGGCGGTACCAGGGACTGATCTGGCACATCGAACTGATCGTTGAAGTAAAGCTCGATCAGCATCTGCCCCCCGTCATCAGCCAGAAAGTGGGCATACGGCGGCTTGTTGCTTCCCCGCTGAATGGTCATCCCCAAGTGAACGACATACCAGCGAGCAACAGCGATCGGGTCGGCAACCTGGAGTGCGAAGTGTTCGATTTTCATGGGGGAGTGGCTCAGGGTCTATCAATGAGTTCAGAATCGGGTCCGTGCTTCGAGCTGCTGTCGCACGTCTTGTGGGTAATGGCCCAGTTTTTCGCGATAGGTCTGCAGGACCTGGTTTGCGCGAGGGTGTTCCCAATAAAGATACCAGCCGATAGGCACCGTCGCGAAGAGCCCCGCCATGACGATTCCGGCAATGTAGCTAATAAACTCCTCGTGCTTAACGTCGGCGAACGTGAAGATCGGTTGTCCATTCTGTGAGAGTTCGACGATCACTTTGTCATCGATCAGTGCCGTGACGAAGTCCCCTTGTTGGAGGTTTTTCTCTTTGGCTTTTTGACGCAGATCGACGTCGCCAGGCAGGTAGAGAGAGACCTCTTGCTTGTTATAGATGGCGACGAGCATGCGATCTCCGTGTTCGAAACGGAGGACCTGGAGTTCCGCTTCTACCAGCCCTTGTCGCGAAGGTTCCGGCAAAGGGGTAAATAGCGAGAAAGCAATATTGGCGAGGCATGCCAGGGAGAAGAGAAGAAATAAGGGGAGCACACCTCGATGGATGGCTTTCTGCTGCTCTTCCCAGGAAGCTTGCATGAACACGATCTCGCGACATCGCTGGCACAGTTCTTGAAAGTGCTTGTCTGGAAAACGCTCGAGCGTGCGCTGACGCTGACGATATTTGATCACGCGATGACAGATTTCGCAGTAATACTGCTCGTCTTCCGGAATTCTTTTGCGGCGGCGGTGGCCGGTAAAGAAATAAAGGAGCGTGGCGATACCCAGGAGGGTGAACGTTGCACCATAATATGCGGAACTCGAAATGAGTTGGCGTTCCAAGAGCCCTGAGGCAATGGTGATGATCGCGATGGCCATCCCACAAACAAGAAACCAGTGGATGATAGAGATCAGCGGCGCGCGATCAATCCAGCTATCGCTCGTATCAGTTTTGCGTGGTTTTCGCTTGGGTTTTGGGGACATTGCTTCGTTGTTCGATGAGTGCCGAGTTCAACTTGCTGGCTCATGTGATAACGGCTCCAATCCGACGAAGCAATAAAAAAAGCGTCGCTGCTCAGTTAAGCAGCGACGCTCTTCGTGTTTTAGATTCTGCCTGCGGAATTAACGCCGCGCCGCTTCGTGCTTCAGCGGCAGCCAGGCACCATCTTGCTGGCTGCTGGCAACGCACTGTTGGATGAAGTACATCCCTTCGACGCCGTCGTGGATGTTCGGGTAAACGGTGTCCTTCTTCTCGAAGTCCTTACCCAGAGCACGCAGGGCCATGGCATCGAATGCGGCGCGGTAGATGTTCGCGAACGCTTCGAAGAACCCTTCGGGATGACCACCGGGGATGCGGCAAGCGGCATCGCCCATCGGGGTCATGAATGGGGCACCGGGGTTGCGAGTGTAGATCTTGTGAGGTTCGCCGTTCTGGCGGAAGATCATTTCGTTCGGGTTTTCCTGACGCCACTGGATGGCGGCCTTGGTGCCGTCGATTTCGATCGCCAGGTCGTTCTCACGGCCGTGGCTGATCTGCGAGGCGGTCAGCGTGCAGAGGGCACCGTTTTCGTAACGAATCACCGTGGTACCGTAGTCGTCCAGGGTGCGGCCGTTGACGAAGGTGGCCAGGTTCGTGCTGACCTTATCGGGCAGCAGGCCGGTCATGTAGCGGCCGAGGTTGTAGGCGTGGGTACCGATGTCGCCGTAGGCACCGGCCGCACCACTCTTGGCTGGGTCGCTACGCCAGGCAGCTTGCTTTTGATCGGTGTCTTCCAGCTTTTCTCGCAGCCAGCCTTGGATGTACTGCACGCGAATGGCGTTGATCTCGCCCAGATCACCACGCAGGATCATCTCGCGAGCCTGGCGAATGAGCGGATAGCCGGTGTAGTTGTGCGTGACCGCGAAGACGGCACCTGACTTCTGCACGACTTCGTACAGTTCTTCGGCTTCGGCCAGGGTCAGCGTCATGGGCTTGTCGCACATGACATTGAAGCCAGCTTCCAGAGCGGCCTTAGCCACGGGGAAGTGCATGTGGTTGGGGGTGGCGACCGAAACGAAGTCGATCCGCTTGTCCTCTGGTAGGGCGTTTTCCTTATCCAGCATCTCTTGGTAGCTGGTGTAGGCGCGCTCTTCCGGGATGTCGTAATCGGCAGCAGAAGCTTTGGCTCGTTCGGGGTTCGAGCTGAGTGCTCCGGCGACCAGTGTGGCGCGGTTATCGAGGACGGCTGCGGTGGCATGGACACGTCCGATGAACGAGCCGGAACCGCCACCGACCAAAGCCATTCGCAATTTACGATTCAGATCACCGTTGGTAGCCATGGGGCGAATCTCCTCAGAGAATTAAGACAGGCAAAGCTTGGGGATTGTTTCAACAGGGAACGCTTGTTTTAGCACACCTAGGGGGGCGTGTCAGTCAGGCGTATATCCTCGCTCACTTTCGAAGGCGTCTCGAACTTGGGGGGCATGGATGAGTAACACTCCCCAAATCGCTAACCCAAGTGGGATAATCAAAAGAGTTGCGGGGTTGGAACAAGGGATTAGAGCCAAAACCATGCCAGTGCGTGCCGTGGAGTAATTCCTGAGCGTTCGGGCCTCATTCAAGGCAATGATCGTCAGGATTTGAAGAACAAATACCGTAATCATGCCTGCGAGAGATCCCACTTGTTCGGGATTACCCATGCCGATATCGTCCAACGCGATGACATTAGCGCCGATGCTCAGCAGGCTAGGTATCAGCATGATTAATGAGAGGAGCATCAAGATCGTAGCCAAAAGTGAAACGGTCGATGCTTGGCTGGGTATGGACTTATGCTTATTTGGGGCAGGTTGCTTTGGCAGCACGGCCGTTGCTGGAGCAGAAGCTGGCAGGTCAGGCTGGTCGGCAAAGGGGTTGATCGAAGGCTGTTGGGTTGGTTGATCCCAGCGCGACTCGGTCTTGCCGACAATGCCCAGCGGGTCATCATCCACCAGCGGAGCAAATTCGGACTCCTTAGGCACCTCTGTCATTGTCGACAGCTTGGGGCTGCCACTGAAGGGGATTTGGACGATCGAATAGCAGTTCGGACAGCGCGTCTTTTTGCCTTCCGAGCCGTCGGGAACGCAGATAGACCGCCGACAGGTTTCGCAGTGAAAGCTGATCGGCATCGCGGGGCTTTCTCAAATAGGTAAGGGCTTAGCTAGGGCAGGCGAAACGCGGCTTTGACGGAATCATCGTTCATCATCACGATACCCCAGATGCCAAAAAACATCCCGATAAAACAGCCGCAACCTCCGCCGAAGGGGGTCAACGCCAGAATAAAGCCTGTCATTACTAACGCATAGTTGCGGACGTAAAACGCACGTATCATGGCCACGATGCACAATAGGCTCAAGAGAAATGGCAGGCCAAACATGATGAATAGCGCAATGCTGGCCCCAACGATCTCAGGCGTGTCTTTGAGCTCGCCGCCGTCTTGAATCTCGACAATCGTAGCGATGGCCCACACGGCCAGCAAAAGCAGTCCCATGCCGTTGCATAACAAAACGCCAATCGCAGGCCCCATGAGCTTCGAACGGGCTTCGGCACGCGAGGCTGGCCGCTGGGCATAAGAAGATGAATGGGCAGGGGACGAATAAGGGTTGCTCGACGGAGGACCGAACGGATCGGGGGCATCGCCGAAGGGATTACTGGATGCTGGGGCAGGCGTCGACTCGGGAGTCAGGTCGTCCCAGAGCGATTCCTGCTTGGGGGGCTGCTGGGCTGGAGGAGGGGTTGCCGGTGTCGGCGACGATCCAAATGTGTTCTTATCGGGAATGACCTGTACCTGTTGGCACTTGGGGCACTTGGTCTTTTTGCCTTCAGTGCCATCAGGCACGCGAACCGTTTGGTGGCAATTCGAGCAGGGAAAGTCGATCGACATGATTAGGCACCTGATCGGTCTAGGGTAATTTCAACGTGGTATGCAGATGTGCCGATGACTGGCTAGGAATTGAATTGACGCTGGACGCTATTGTCGGACAGAACCATCATTCCCCAGATACTAATAGGAAGGGAAAGCGGAAACAAACACGAGCACGGAAGTAAGGTGATAATGAAGCCGGCCCAGGCCAGGCCGTAGCTCTTGAGGTCGCGGGCCTGCATCAGCCCGAAACTGGCAAACCCCAACAGGCCAATCGCGAAGCCAAAGCCGATCGCATACATGGCCAATTGGATCACCACATCCGTGCCGCGGGCCCCCTCGCCGATGATACCGATCGCCGAGATGACCAACGTCACCAGGTTCGAGGCGATCCCCAGTCCTGCTAGAATCAGGCAGATGAGAGCCGGCGTTTGAATCTTCTCCATGGCCTCCATATGCTCGGAACTGACCTTCACCGCATCTTCGCCATAGGTGGGGGCGTAGGGGTTTTCGGCTTCGTTAGAATCAAAGTCACTGAAAGAGCTTTTCGCCGGTTTGGTAGGCTCGGGCTTGGTTGGTTGAAAGGCGTCTCGCACGCTTGGACGACGCGGCGGTTCCACTTCTGCCGGAGAGTCCTTGAGTTGCAATTCGTCCGATTCGGATGGCACCGGCTGAATCGCACTGCACTTGGGGCACTTGGTTCGCTTCCCTTCGGCTCCGTCCGGGACGCGAATTCTATGTTTGCAAACGGCGCAATCGAAGTCGATCGGCATCGTGGATGACTTTCTCAACGCAGAAGGACGTAACGAAAAGGTTGGCCGGAAAGGGCCGGTCCTTAGTCTATTCCAAATCGAGTCCCTGCTCTAGCTTACGACGCGACTTTTACCCATCGTGGTGGGCAGTTCGGGGCATTCGCGATAGAGTAAGCAATAGCCGACCCTGTAAAGCAGTAACAATCAGTCAAGCAGACACGGATGGATAACCTGTCAATCGAGGACGTTCTGGGCCCCCAGGGGTTGATCGCTCGTCGATTAAAGCAATACGAAGAACGCCCCGAGCAAATGGCCATGGCCCAGGCCGTGGGCAAGGCCCTGGCCAAAAGCCGCCACCTGGTGGTCGAGGCCGGCACCGGCGTCGGCAAGAGCTTTGCCTACCTGGTGCCGTCGATCCTGTGGGCTTGTGGGCAGCAGGGGAGCGGCGAAAAGTCTCGCCGGGTGGTGATCTCGACCCACACGATCAGCTTGCAGGAGCAGTTACTGGAAAAGGATATCCCGCTGATCAACGCGGCGATTCCTTTAGAGTTCACGGCCGTGCTAGCCAAAGGACGCGGCAACTACGTGAGCCTCCGCCGGCTGGGGGCCGCTTCACTGCGAAGTGCCAGCTTGTTTGACAAAGACGAAGAGACCGCTCAGCTTCGCACGCTGAAAGATTGGTCGAAGAAGACAGGCGACGGCTCGCTGAGCGACTTGGACTTTCGCCCGGCGATTCGGGTCTGGGACGAAATCGCCAGCGACAGCGGCAACTGCCTGGGACGCAAGTGCCCGACGTACGACGACTGCTTCTATTACCGGGCTCGCCGCCGGATGCAGAACGCCCAGCTGCTGATCGTGAACCACGCGTTGTTCTTCAGCGATCTGGCCCTGCGGAGAGGGGGCGTCAGTTTGTTGCCGTCATACGATGCGGTAATCTTCGATGAAGCCCACACGCTGGAAGGTGTCGCCGGCGATCACCTGGGGATGTCGGTCACGTCGACACAGATCGACTTCGCCCTGAACAAGCTGTTCAACGAACGCACCCAGAAAGGTCTGCTGGTTCACCACGAGTGCACCGATGCGATGAACCAAGTGGTTCATACCCGCTATCGTGCACAGCAGTTTTTCAATGAACTGGATAGCTGGCTGGAAGAAAACCCTGGTGGCAACGGCCGCGTAACGGTGCCTGAGCTGATCCCCAACGTCCTATCGCCAGCACTGGCTAAGCTGGCCCAGATGGTGAAATCGGAAGGGGATCGTTTTGAAGAGGAAGGAACCCGGCAAGACTTTCATTCGCTGTCGGACCGGATCTTCTTGATGGGGGACTCGATCGAAGCATGGCGCATGCAGAAGATGGATCATACCGTCTACTGGGTCGAGAGCAGCCAGCAGCGAGGTCCTTACCGCCGCGTGAAGCTATTTGCGACGCCCATCGAAGTAGGGCCAGTGCTGCGGGAAGAGCTGTTTCAAAAGGTGGATAGCGTCATCCTGACCAGCGCGACGCTGTCGTCTTCACCAGATCAAGGCTTCGATTTCTTTAAAGAACGCATCGGTATTACGCGGAACGACGAGGTCACCTCGGGCAGTCCGTTCGATTACAAGAAGAACGTCAAGCTGGTGCTGGTTAAAGGAATGCCAGACCCGAGCAACCGACGCGACTACGACCAGGCCCTGGCCGACATGGTGAAGCGGTACGTCGAGCAAACCCAGGGGCACGCGTTCGTGCTGTTCACCAGCTACGACATGTTGCGTAATTGTGCCTCGCGCGTGAGCCGCTGGATGAGCCGGAACGGGTACACCCTTTTCAGCCAGTCCGACGGCATGCCTCGCGGGCAGATGGTGCAGAAGTTCAAAGAGACGCCAGGCTCCGTACTGTTCGGGACTGATAGCTTTTGGCAGGGGGTCGACGTGCCTGGGGACGCCCTGCAAAACGTGATCATCACCAAGCTGCCGTTTAGCGTGCCGGATCATCCGCTGCTGCAGGCTCGGCTGAATCAAATCAAAGAACGTGGCGGCCAGCCGTTCTCGGAGTACCAACTGCCCGAGGCGATCATCAAGCTGCGGCAAGGATTCGGCCGATTGATTCGCGGGCACTCGGATAAGGGGATCGTGGTTATTCTTGACCCAAGAGTGCAGACGAAGGGATATGGCCGGGCCTTTTTGAAGGCGCTGCCCGAGTGTCACCTGGTGGAAGATAGCTTCGCCCAGGCAGGCTCGGCGGGGCCGACTTGGGATGACTCTATCTAAGTCTCAGGCTTCAGATTCCCGCCAGCCAAACCGTAATGTAGTAGACCGGAAGCGATGCCATCAATCCAGTGAGCGTGATTGCCAAAGCGGGAGTTCTAATCGACCATTTCTTTCGCTTGACAAACGGGTCGCTCAGGAGATTGATCGTAACCAGCAGTCCCGCGAGCGAGAGAAAGCTCAAGCAGTTCGCGAAAACTCCGGCCATACCCAAGGCAAATGCCGCCGCATTCGAGAGCCCTGCGTCGGTTACACGGCTACCGGTCGTGTCATACACAACGATGCTCATACCAAGCATCGTGATGAACCACATCGCTTCCCAATCGGGGCCAAACCCGTTTCGACGACACAAGGGCTTGAATGTCATGACTGCTTGTTCTCTAGCCACAAGGCAATTCTGAAGAAAACCATCACAACGGTTGCAAACGCTATCCAGAACAGGGCGACCGGGACCAAACCCAGCAGAATGGATAGCCACCAGCTAAAACCAAGATCCTGCAATCTCTTTACCGTGGGAAGGAGTAGCCCAAGGGAAAGTCCTAAGACAGCGATGGTTACGAGGAATTCGCTGTCGGCGAATCCGGAAGTAGGTTGACGGGGTTGGATCATGGTAACTCGTGCAAAGAGGAGCCTCTCAATTCGATCTTCGGCTTCCTATCGGTTGAGGTCAACGATTTGGCCTGATCCAAACGGAGATGTTAAAAGCTAGCCGAAAACCATTCCACACTCAGGTGGGGTTAGTTGACCCTGACTCCTGTCCCGCTTACAGTAGATTTGCCTTTCTACGGACCCTTTTCTGGGTTCGGTTTAGTTTATGCAACCCTTTCTGAAAGCTGCGGTTAGCATCGATGTTGGCCAGCCGTGTCATTCCGTGTTTGGACGTCAACCAAGGGCGTGTCGTTAAAGGAACGAACTTCGTTCAGCTGCGCGACGCTGGTGACCCGGTTGAAGTTGCTGCGCGCTACGAGCGTGAGGGAGCCGACGAGTTGGTGTTTTTGGACATCACGGCCAGCCACGAAGAACGCGACATCATCCTGGATGTGGTGCGTCGGACGGCCGAAGAGGTGTTCATGCCGCTAACGGTTGGGGGTGGCATCCGAACGATGGAAGATATTCGCTCGCTACTGAATGCTGGGGCCGATAAGGTCTCGATCAATTCAGCGGCTTGCAAAGATCCGGAGTTCGTCCGCCAAGCGGCCAAGCGATTTGGCAGCCAGTGCATTGTGGTGAACATCGACCCCAAACGTGTGCAGAAAGATGGCCAGGAAGTGTGGGAAGTCCACATTAACGGTGGCCGCAAGCCCACCGGCTTAGAGGCAGTCAGCTGGGCGAAGAAGGTCGAAGAACTGGGTGCCGGCGAGATCGTGCTGACGAGTATGGATCGGGACGGAACTAAAGATGGCTACGATCTGGAAGTCACCCGAGCGGTCAGCGAGGCGGTAACGATCCCAGTGGTGGCCAGCGGTGGGGCGGGGCACCCCGAGCATTTGGCCGATGCCATCCTCGAAGGCAAAGCCGATGCTGCGCTGGCAGCGAGCATTTTTCACTTCGGCCAGTTTACAATTCATGAGACAAAAGAATTGATGCGCGACCGGGGAATTTGTGTGAGGCTTTGATTTCACGCCCGCCGCGAATCAAAATGAGGGGCTTGTCCTCGAACTTTTCAGGAACTGAGGTAGAAGAGTCATGGCAGAGATCGATAAAGCGATAGCTGAGAAGTTTCTCTCAGGGGACAAAGAGTACGAAGTCGACAAGATCTTCCGCGCCCTGGTGAAGCTGGAAGGTTCTGACTTGCACATGAAGGTGGGCCGTCCGCCGATCGTCCGTGTCAATGGTACGCTGAAGACCCTCAACCGTGGGCCGATTGACGCGGAAGAAATGCTGCGGCTCTTGTGGCCGCTGCTGGATGAACGCAATACGCGAATCTTCAAAGAAAATGGCGGTGCCGACTTTGCCCACGTGGTGGACGTCGATGGCGAGAAGTGGCGATTCCGTGTGAACATGTTCACCCAACTGGGCAACGTCGGGCTGGTTGCTCGTCGTATTAACAACTGGATTCCCAACTTTGAAGGGCTGAATATTCCCCCAGTGATGGAAGAACTGTGTAAGTTCGACCAGGGAATGGTTCTGCTGGCCGGGGTGACGGGTTCCGGTAAATCAACGACGATCGCGTCGATGCTCAACTGGATCAACCGGCACTACTCCAAGCACATTTTGACGCTGGAAGACCCGATCGAATTTGTCTACACCGAAGACAAGTGCCTGATCAATCAGCGCGAGATCGGACAGGATGTGAAGGACTTCGAGATTGCCATGGCGCATGCCGTGCGTGAAGACCCCGACATCATCCTGATTGGTGAAATGCGTGATCAGGAAACGTTCCTCACGGCTATTCACGCGGCGGAAACGGGTCACTTGGTGTTCGGAACGATCCACGCCTCGAGTGCCTCCAGCACGATTGGTCGTATTCTCGACTTGTTCCCCGAAGAAATGCATGGCTCGATTCGTAGTGCCATCGCGTTCAATATGAAGGGGATCGTTGCGCAGAAACTTCTCAAGTCGATCAAGCCGGGCGTGGGCCGTGTGCCGACGGTCGAGATCATGACGATGAATCCAACCGTCCAGAAGTTGATTCTGGAAGGGAAGGATAGCAAGCTACCCGATGCGATTCGTATCGGTAAAGACGACGGTATGCAAGACTTCACGATGAGCCTCAAGTCGTTGATCGATAAAGAACTGATCGATCGCGAAACCGCTTTCGCCGTAGCACCAAACGTCGAAGCGCTGAAGATGGCACTCAAAGGCATCAATGTGGCACAACCTGGGATGGTTTAATGCGAAGAATCGCTTTTTTGATTTTGGCCCTTTTGTTTGTTGGCCTGGCTACTGCTTCGCTGGGATTCGAGTCTCCGTTGCTCGCTCAAGATGAAGGAGCGGCTGCACCGGTTCCGGCCGCTGCGCCGGCGGCTCCCGCTGCAACTCCCGCGGTGGCAACGAATCCCACAGATGAGGGTTTTTTCGTTAACCCGTTTCTGCTGTTGCTGGTCATCTTCTTGTTTTGCGCGTGGGTCTACTCGACCGACTGGATCGGACAAGACTGCCCCGAGCGGAAGCTGCCGCAGGGAACATGGGTGACGATGAATGTCTTTGCCTTCGGCCTGACGTACTGGCTGTTTTGCGCTGCGATTCCTTATTTTGCCGGGTTCCTGCTGGCAATTCTGGCATGGGCCATTCCCCTGGGGATGTACATCAAGACGCGCAATAACCTGTTGGATCCGCACGAACGCGTGATGACGAAAGATCATATCCGCTACGTGATGGGAACATGGTCAGGCGGTAAGGTCAAACGGGAACTGAAAGAGGCCTGGGACCAGGGTCCTGCTATTCAGATCGCGGCAATGGGTGGCGACCCGGCCAAGAACACCGAGAACCTGTACACGGCTCGTAAGATGCCGGATGCCTACGTCTGGGTGAAAGAGCTGATCTACGAAATGATCGCGCGTCGTGCGTCCAAAGTGATGATGGACTACACCAAGGAAACCGTCGCGATGCGGTACCTGATCGATGGGGTGTGGCTTGCCGGGGAAAACCGCGATCGAGAATCGAGCGACCAGATGCTGGCGGTCTTGAAGGTAATCTGTAACTTGAACCCCAACGAGCGGCGCGCGCGTCAATCGGGCGAGTTCGAGATTAAGTACGATGTCAAAAAGAAGGTGCTGTGCTCGCTGAACTCGCAAGGGACACAAACCGGCGAACGAGCGATTCTCGCTGTTCCTGCTGTGACCGCCAAACTAGAGACGTTTGAAGATCTGGGGATGCGGGAAGGTATGATTCAGGAGGTCAAGGGACTGATGGGAGCCCCGAACGGCCTGTTCGTCTTTACTGCCCGCCCTGAAGGAGGCTTTACCACTTTGTGGCACACCGGCTTGTCTTCGACCGACCGCCTGATGCGTGACTTCGCGGGGATCGAGTTGAAGAACAGTCGCGAGCCGGAAGTTATGAACATCGCTCTGAAGTATTACGATCCCGACGCAGGTGAAGCGCCCGAAGCTGTGTTGACGTCGGTGATCCGCAATCAGCCGGATGCGTTGTTCGTTCGTCGTATCGACAGTCCGGAAGTATTCGGCATATTGCTGGATCAAGCGAACTCGAAACGCATGTGCTTCACGACGGTAAATGCGAAGGACGATTGTGCCGAGGCAGTCTTGCGGCTTCTTTCGCTGAAAGTTCCCGCTGACGAATACGCAAGTGCACTCAACGGCGTGTTGTATACACGCCTGTGTCGCAGGTTGTGTAAGGGATGCCGCGAAGAATTTCAGCCTAGCGCGGCCCTGCTCAAGCGGTTGGGAATCCCGCCGAGCAAGGTGGACAAACTCTATAAGACACCGACGCCTCCGGGACCGGATGATCCGAAGAAACCACCATGCGAGCATTGTGGCGGCATTGGCTACTACGGAAGAGTCGGCATATTTGAATTGATGAAGGTCGACGATGGCATTCGTCGCGCTATAACGAAAACGCCCAAGCTGGAAGCGATTCGAGCTGCTTCCAAGCAAGCCGGCAACAAGACGCTTCAAGAGGAAGCGATTCGGCTGGTGGCGACCGGGGTGACTTCGATCGAAGAAATCAGTCGTGTGCTTAAAGAGTAGTTTGCCGCTCTCACTTGTTTCGATTTATTGCTGTTTGATTGCCTTCATTGTTGTTACTCGTATCCAGGACTTTTGACTGTGTACTTTTTTGTCTTTACTGTCGTCCTGTTGTTGGCACTGTTCGCGGTATTTTGGAACCAATGTTTCTGGACCAATTTCCTTAATTGCCAGATGGTGGTTTTGTGCAGCGTGATCGCCGTTAACATCGCGCCGGTCTCAGCGGCGAAACTTAACGAAAGGGCACCGGAATGGAGCGGGTTCACGGAATTCATTTTCATGTGGTTCTTGTTCTGGTGCTTTTATGGCTCGCTGAGAAAGTACGTGAACTGGCTGTCGAAATACCCGGTACGTTTCGGTAAGAAAGTCGATCACATCTTCGATTGGGTTGGCTGCGGCATGATTACGATCGTCATGTACTGCTGGATTAGCTTTACCCTGTTTGCTTCTCCGGTTGGGGATCCTAATTTCGTCAACATGATGAATGGCCCCAGCCCCCCATCGCTTGCCGGCAGTACGTATGGTTATGTCGTCTTTCAGCTTCCTTCGAATTTGGGGATGCCTGGAAAGCGATTCAACATGGTCGAGTTCGCCACCACTCGGCTGAAACGTGCCCAGGCTGAAGCGGATCGGTAAGTCGTAGTTGTCGTTTATTGCTCCCTAGAATTTAAGTTTTCGTTCACGTATGACTGATACCGCCAACCACGCTTCGAGTGCTGGATTTTCCGCTGAAAACGAAGACCTGCTTGAATATCGAGAGTTAAGCCGTCTCGCGATTGGCGGGATGGTGCTGGGTGTCTTTTCGGTGCTCGCCATTTTTACGTCGGTGCTGTGGATTATCCCGATATTGGCCATCATTCTGTCGTTGGTGGCCTATTACAAAATCAGTAAGTCAGACGTGCTGACCGGTAAAGGGATGGCACTGATCGGCATGGCCTTGGCAGCCATCTGGTTGGGGATTGGAGTTACACAAGGAAAAGTCCGTGATCGCGTGATGATGAATACCTCGCGCGAAATGGCCAAAAGCTGGCTCGATCTGCTGTTGGAAAAGAAGACGATGGAAGCCCACCAGCTGACGCGGCGTTCAAACAGTCGCCAGCCAGCAACGGTCTCGCTGGAAGGCTATTACCAGACCGATGAAATGGCCCGCGAAGATCTCATCTCCTTTGAAACGCAAGACGCCTTAAAGGCCGTGCGTGAATGGGAAGGCGGACCGCTCGCAGCGAAGTTCGACCACGACGTCTCGACCAGCGTCTACGAAGGGGTCGACTACGGACGCCACGCGTTTCAAATATTCGACAAAGAGTCAGGCAAACCGCTGTGGGATGTCCAGGTGCTCATGAAACGTGAGCGTGGCTACGGCGAAGCGCAAGACGAATTCTTCTGGATCGCCGATTCTATCTCACTGGAAAAAACCTACCCGGACGCTCGCTAACCGATCGCGTCTTGAACGCTGGCTTTCATTTTGTCGAGACCTTCCTTGGCGACTTCCAGGGCGTCTCGCTTCCAGTACTCGGGATTGAATAATTCCAGCGAGAAGACGCCAGCGAATCCATTGCCCACCAAGGTTTGGATCATGGTCTTCAGGGGAGCGATACCATCGCCTGGGAAGACGCGGGCACTGTCGTTAATCTGTTCGCGTGGCGGCTGGGCGGGATAGTCGTTCATGTGAAACACGGGAATCACGTTGCCGCTGATCGCTTTGAGTCCGCTGAAGTCGGAACCACCTTTGTAGATGTGATACACGTCTGGCATCATGCACGCGTCAGGATGATTGGCTTCGACGACAACCATGGCCACTTCCCCCAGGCGGTTCAGATTCGTCGAGAATCCCCATAGCTCCAGTTCGGGAACGACGCCTGCTTGCCGGCCGACTTCCAGCAAGGCGTGATACCGTTTGGCGACTTCCAACAGGTCCAACTTCGGTCCGTTGGTGGCACCGGCCGGAGGAGCCGCGATACGGGTTCCTCCAATCTGAGCGACTAGGTCCATATCGCGTTTGGCGTGTTCCAGACCTGCGGCGCGTTTCTCTGGGTCGTCGACAATCCACTGGGCGAAACCAATCGCGCTTTCAACCTTCAGGCCAGAATCGGCTATGCGTTTGCCCAGGTCATGGAGGCTTTTGCCTGAGTCTTTGTACTCTTGAATCTTCGAGATCCATGGCTCGATGCCGTCGTAGCCTGCCTTGGCGGCGATGTCGACTTCCTGCTCGATGTTCAGCTTCTGGCCGCGGATCGTACTGGTGTTGAAGCAGTAGCGAATCGCCGGCTTGGTCTTCTGGGCTGCGGCCAGGGCAGGAGATGTGCCTGCGGCGAGTCCCATGCAGCCAAGGGCCGTAGCGCCCGAGAGAGAAAGCATTTGACGACGATCCAATAGCGCGCTCATGAGCCAGTATCCTTAGGTGGGAATTTCTTCGCAGGTCGCTTTATTGTGGTTGGGTGGCACACGACATGCAACGGCGGAGATAGGGATCTTCGCCGAGAAAGCGGCATGGTGAGTGAGTTCTACGTGAGTTATGATGCCACTGACCAAATCGTGGGGATCAAATGAGGTTGGTGGCTGCTTGCGGCCATTCTAGGGGACGTTGAAAGAAACACCATGTGGGAAGCACTGATCGCGGTCATCGCCCTGGCCGCCATGGAAATCGTTCTGGGCATCGACAATATTGTCTTCATTGCGATCGTGTCGGCGCGACTTCCGCAAGAGCAACGTCCTAATGCCCGCCGCGTGGGGTTAATGGCCGCGCTGATCATGCGCATTCTGTTGTTGTTCACCATTTCGTGGGTGATGCAGGCAAAAGAGCCGTTCTTCCACTGGAGTTGGATCTTTGGCGATCTCGAGTTCTTCCATCATCACGAAGAACTTGAAGGGGTTTCAGTGAAAGACATGATCCTCTTCTTTGGTGGCTTATTTCTGATCTGGAAGAGTGTGTTCGAGATTCACGAGAAGCTCGAGCATGATCCACATAGTGAAGAGGGGCAGAAGAGGCCCCCGGCAACGTTTTCCGGTGTCATCTTTCAGATCATGGCGCTAGACGTAATCTTTTCGCTCGATTCGGTGATTACTGCCGTAGGGATGGTGAAAGAAACGGTCACGATTGGCAGTATGGAAGTCGGTGGAATCTGGCTGATGGTGACAGCCGTTTTGATCTCGGTGGGGGTGATGATTACGTTTGCTAATCCCATTTCGGAGTTTGTCGAGCGGCATCCGACTTTAAAGATGCTGGCTCTCAGCTTCCTGATTCTGATTGGTGTGATGCTGGTCGCCGAAGGGGCAGGCACGCATTTCAACAAGGGATACATTTACTTTGCGATGGCATTTGCACTGGGGGTCGAGTTCCTCAACATGCGGGTACGTATGAAGGGGCGCAGACCGGCCGCCGATGGGGCAGAAGGCGAGCCGCATGCCCATCCTGCGGAGGGCTCGTAATCGGACCTTTTCCCGCAAATGAGGGGTAATTTGCTCCTGCAAGGACGCAAATAGACTTGGACCGATGCCAGGCGGTGCGGTAGAATAGGGGGAGCATGGAATTTCCATGTTCCCACCCTTTGTCCATCCCCACCTAACCTCAGTGGCTAAGCTCTATGCGGACGTTCGCACTGCCGCTTGTCCTGTTCGTGTTGTTCATTCTCACGGCACAGGTATCGGCTGAAGATAAATTCTCTCCTGAGCACATCGAGTTCTTCGAGAAGTCGGTTCGACCGGTCTTGATGAAACGATGTGTCGAGTGCCATGGCCCTGAAAAGCAGGAAAGTGGCCTCCGTCTCGACGCGCGATCGGCCGTTGTCAAAGGTGGCGATTCCGGAGCTTCGGTTGTCGTCGGTAAGCCTGAAGAAAGCGATTTGATCCAGGCCATTCGCTACGAAACGTTGGAGATGCCTCCCAGCGGTCAGATGCCAGCCGAGGAAATCGCGGCGATCGAACAGTGGGTCAAGCTGGGCTTGCCGTGGCCGGAAGAGTCTGAACCGCTTCAGCCTGCTTCGTTCGACCAGCGATTGGTCGACGACAAGCAGCATCACTGGGCCTACCAACCGATCGAAAATCCGCCTGCCCCAAAGGTCGAAGGGGATTGGGCTGCCAACGATATCGATCACTTCGTTCAAAATCGACTTGCTGAAAAAGGGATCGTCCCGAGCGAAAAGACCGACCGTCGCACGCTAATCCGTCGTGCCACATTCGACTTGACTGGTCTCCCTCCGACGCCTGAAGAGGTAGAAGCGTTCGTCAACGACAAAGACCCCAACGCCTTCGAGAAAGTTATTGACCGGTTGTTGGCTTCTGATCAGTACGGCGTGAAGTGGGGGCGAGTCTGGTTGGACGTCGCTCGGTACTCGGATACCCGCGGCTACTTGAACGATGGCCAGGATCGCCGATTCCCGTATGCCCACGCCTATCGCGACTATGTAATTGATTCGTTCAACCGCGATACCCCGTACGACGAGTTCCTGAAGGAACAGATCGCCGCCGACTACTTCGCCGAAGAAGGGGACCGTCGTTTGGCAGGGCTAGGGTTGATTCGGATTGGTCGCCAGTTCCTCAAGCACCAAGACACCATCGACGACCGCATCGACGTCGTCACGCGTGGCGTTCTCGGTTTGACGGTCACGTGTGCCCGCTGTCACGATCACAAGTACGATGCCATCAACATGGCCGACTACTATGGGCTTTACGGTGTTTTCGATCAGTTGAACGAAACCATGCCGCTGGTTGGACCGATTGATGCCGACCCGAAGTACCCTGAGTTCAAGAAGAAGCTCGACGAGCTACAGGCTGAATTAGATCAACATATGGCCAAGGTCGATCGCGCCGTCCAACTGGAAGCGTCGACTAACTTCTTTGATTTGATCGTCCGGGCCGTCTCGAAGAAGCAAGACGTCGAGATCGCCAAGTTCGAACAGAACGAACTCGACAGCAAGAACATTCGTCCGCACCTGGTGAATCAGTGGAAGACGTTCGCCGATCGCGAGTGGAAGCCAGATCATCCGATATGGGGGCCATTGTTTAAAGCACGCGAATTAGGAGATGACGAATACGCTTCGCAGGCTGAGGCCCTTCTGGCCGATTGGACTGGCGAACAAAGCAAGTTGAATCCGGCGATCCGCGATGCCCTGAAAGCTTCGCAGCCGAAGACACTACCGGCCCTGGTCGATGCGTACGATGAAGTGCTCAAGCCGATTGGGCAGGTTTATCGCGATGCCGACTTCAACAAGGAAGCCGTCAACAAGCTGGAAGGCCCCCAGGAAGAGATCGCCAAGTCGCTGTTCGGCCGGTTCTCGCCGGTGGCTCTCAACGCGAATGACATTGCTCGCTCGTACTTCACCAGCGATCGTAATCATCAGAAAAAGCTTGAAGGCAAGATTCGCGGACACGAGATCGATGCGGCAGGGTCTCCGCCGCGGGCCATGGCAGTTGTCGATCGCGACAACATCCACGATCCGCAGATCTTTCTGCGTGGTGACCCGGGCCGGCGTGGCGATCGTGTCCCGCGTCAGTTCATTCGCGTACTGAACGATGAGTCAGATGATGCGTATAAGAATGGTAGCGGACGATTGGAACTGGCCGAAGACATTGTCGCCGACGATAATCCCCTCACATCGCGCGTGATGGTCAATCGCGTCTGGATGGGGCACTTCGATCAGCCGCTGGTACTGACGCCAGGAGACTTTGGTATCCGCAGTGATGCACCGGCGCTTCCGCTGCTGCTGGATCATCTGGCAACTTACCTGCGAACCAACGATTGGTCGATCAAAAAGCTGCACAAGTACATCATGCTTTCCTCGACCTATCAGCAGTCGAGCAAAGATCGCCCCGATGCCCGTGCCAAGGACCCGGAAAACCGGTTGTTCTGGCGAATGAATCGACGCCGTTTGAGCTTCGAGGAAATGCGCGACGGCATGTTGAAAGTGAGTGGCGCGCTCGATGACTCCCTTGGTGGCCGAGCCGTGAAAATATTGGAAGTCCCCAACCCGCCGCGACGTACGGTTTACGGGTTTGTGGATCGACAAGACCTGCCGAACCTGTATCGGGCATTCGACTACCCGAGCCCCGATGCAATGAGCCCGGAACGCTCGAAGACGAGTGTTCCTCAACAGGCCCTGTACCTGCTCAACAGCCCCTTCGTGCAGCGTCAGGCACAGTGGCTGACCGAAAAGTGGAAAGAAGACAAGTCGCTTTCCGACCAACAGCGTCTCGAGCGACTCTTCCAGGCCGTGCTGCAGCGTAATCCTACCGAGCACGAGTCGGAAATGTTTTTGAAGTATGTCGAATCATCGACCGACGAAGAGAAGTGGAACAAGTGGGACAGTGTCGCCCAGGTGGTGATGGTCTCGAATGATTTCATGTTCGTAGATTAACCCTTTCGTTGCCGCTGACCCTTCGTGAATTAAGAACCGGAACAAGACTATGAATAGCCAATACCCACATCGCCCTGAAGGTTGTATGAACCGTCGTGATATGCTTTCACGCATGGGAACGGGGCTTGGTATGTTAGGCTTGGCCGGCCTGTTGGGTGACGAAAAGCTACTGGCAGCCGATGCCCAGTCGGCAGCTCAGGCGATGTCGTACCAAAACCCGCTCGCCCCTAAGGAGCCGCACTTTCCGGCCAAGGCAAAGCACGTGATCCACTTGTTCATGACCGGTGGTCCGTCGCACGTTGATACGTTCGACCCTAAGCCGCTGCTGACCAAGTACGATGGCAAGCCGCTGCCAGGAGGCGATAACCTCCGGACCGAACGCAAGACCGGTGCTGCCATGGCATCGCCGTTTAAGTTTCAGAAGTACGGCGAAAGCGGTATCGAGGTCAGCGAACTATTTCAGCACACGGCCAAGCACATCGATGACATCGCGGTCATTCGTTCGATGCAGGCTGAAGTCCCCAACCACGAGCCTTCGCTGGGGCTGATGAACTGCGGTGCTTCGGTGGCCGTTCGTCCAGCGTTTGGTAGCTGGCTGACCTACGGCATGGGAACGGATAACCAAAACCTGCCAGGCTACATCGTGATGTGTCCCCACGGCTATCCGACGAAGCAAACACAGAACTGGCAGTCCGCTTTCTTGCCAGGCGTTTACCAGGGAACCTACGTCGATACTCGGCATACCGAAGTCGAGAAGCTGATCGAGAACGTGAAGAACTCGACGCTGTCGTTGGAACAACAACGCAGCCAGATCGACCTGTTGCAGCAAATGAACCAGGCTCATCGCGAGCAGCGCGGGTTCGATCCGGCGCTCGAGTCGCGTGTCCAGTCGTTCGAGTTGGCCTATCGCATGCAGATGGAAGCGACCGATGCGTTCGACGTTTCCCGCGAGCCCAAGAACGTGTTGGAAGCCTACGGTGAAGGTATCCAGGCCCGTCAGATCCTCATCGCTCGGCGTCTGGTCGAACGCGGCGTTCGCTTCGTGCAGGTCTTCCACGATCAAGGTCAGCCGTGGGACAGCCACGACGACCTTGAGAAGTCGCACCGCCGCCTGGCTGGTCAGTGCGATAAGGCGATCGGTGCATTGATTGCCGACCTCAAGCGTTTGGGGCTGTTTGAAGAGACCTTGATTCTCTGGGGTGGCGAGTTCGGCCGAACCCCGACCGTCGAGTTGCCTAAGCCTGGCTCCAACGCGGGTAAGGTGAACGGCCGCGACCATAATCACTACGGTTTTACTTGCTGGCTGGCCGGCGGTGGGATCAAGGGTGGGCAGGTTTACGGATCGACTGACGAGACCGGTTTCAAGGCCGAAGAGAATCCGGTTCACGTACATGACCTGCATGCCACCATGCTGCACGCGTTGGGCTTCGATCACAAGAAACTCACTTATCGTTATGCCGGCCGTGATTACCGGCTGACCGACGTTCACGGAAACGTTGTTCACAAGTTGCTTTCTTAGTGAACCCTCAGCAAGCGTTGGTGTCTGACGGGGATTGATTTTGCCCGTTTCAACCGAAGGACCACCACGATGGCTCGCTGCGAATTATGCGGAGATGAAGCTTTTAACGAGCATCATCTGATCCCGCGACATTGCCATCGTAAGGCATGGTTTAAAAGCCGTTATTCCAAGCAGCAAATGCAGCACACTATCGATGTGTGCAAGATGTGTCACCAGATGATCCATCATCTCATTCCGGATGAGAAAGAACTCGGTCGCCGCTACAACACGGTCGAGCTTTTGACGGCCCATCCTGAACTGGATAACTACCTAAACTGGAAAAGAAAACGGGTCCGCACCTGAGTCGGACCCGCTTCGATTCTGCGGTATAGCAATATGGAACAGGTCGAGAGGATTACTTCGACTCGACCGCAGGTTCTGAGGTTTCTTGCGCGGGTACTTCGACATCGGGATAAGCTTCCGCCAAGAGCTGGCCGAGATTGTGCCCACGAGCCGAGAGGGAGATGACGTTGCCATCTTTTCCCACGAGGATCATTGTCGGGATGCCGCTGATGCCGTAGCGCTCAGCGTTCGGATCGATCCAGCCGCTTTCACCTTCTTCACGCTGGTTCCATACGATGGGCCAGGGGATCTCGCGTGTTTGAACAAACTCGTCGAGTTGCTCTCTTTCGCTATCCAGACTGATACCGACGATCTCGAAACCGTGCGGGTGGTAGACCTCGTATAGCTTTTTCATGTTCGGAATCTCGGCAACGCATGGGCCGCACCAGGTTGCCCAGAAATCGACCAGCACGACTTTGCCTTCGTAGGCGGCGGGGAAGTTCAGGTCCTTACCATCGAGCATGGTGCCGTTGATTTCGATCGGCTTGCCCACCAGGTTCAAGCGATTCGAGAGTCCGAACAATCGGCTGGCGGCTTCCTGAACGGCTTCATCTTGAACTGAGCTGAAGTGTTTGGCCAATTCCGAGATTTTCTGAGTGTCTTTCTGCTCTTCTGGGAGGTAGGAAATAGCATTGGCGATATTCGTGGCCAACGTCGCCGTGCGAACGGTTGGTTCCGACTCGAGGATCTCAGCTTGCAGTTCATCGAGCTTAGCGGCTTGTTCTTCGGCTGGAAGAGAACTCAGTTGGCTTAGCTTAAGCGACAGGAGCATTGATTCTGCTAGGAACGCGACTTCCGGATCGTTGTCTTGAAGCAAACCGTTAAGGTACTGCTTGGCATTTTCTTTGAGCTCATCACTGTTTCGACCGATCGCCATCAGCAAAGAGAACTTCATGCGAATGGCCTGCTTGGTTTCATCCGCAGTGCGATCCATCTGCCAGGCCTCGTCGATCAATTCAACCGCTTTCGCGTATCGATCTGGAGTCGGGAGCTTGGCATCGCCACCAGTTCTGGCAACATCCATGGCCGCTTTAAACTTGGCCTCAAACGTCTCAGGGTTAGTTTCGTCTGTATTTTTCCCCTCTTCACCGACGGTAAGGGCTTTGGCTGGGGCCGCTACTTTAGTGTCCGATTCGTTAGCAAACAGTGTGGCACCTGCTGCAATCTGCCCGCCTGCCAGCATCGCGGAAAGTGCAAATTTCCAAGCAAATTTCATCGTAAACTTCCCCTGTGATTTAGAGTTTTTCTTGCGGATTTCGCTATGCGCGAATTCGTACGCATTGGAATACTCATAGTACGAAAGTTGAAGATGAATAGTTTTGCGCAGAGGAGCTTTTGGGAGAGAAATTACAACAGTTTCGCGAAAAAAAAGAACTCTCTGTGGTTAACCACAGAGAGTTCCGATGATTGGTCGATCGAATTGTGAAGCCGGTCACGCAGGACCGACGTGCTGCTTAACCAGCACTGACGCTTTCACGAGCTTCCTGCGGCATGCGGCTTTCCGCAAGCGACGTGTCGATGTCCAATTGCATGACCACACTCCAGCGGCCTTCGGCATCCCCTTGGACCCACCAGTGAGGCATCATGCAGACACTCTGATGAACCATTTCGAAACCGCCTTCCGATTGGCTAACCGTCGAGATGGGGAACGTCCATAGGCTAGTCGGACGATCAGCATTCCAGCGGCAATCGATGCCCAGCCACTCGTCCTTCACGCCGAGGTCTTGCACTTCGTGCAGGTCGAGCTGCGACCCGAGGTGACCCAGCTTGCGGCCGTCGGCCTGGTGGAAGTAACGATCGTCGGCACCAGCAGGCAGGCCGGCCAGATTCATTTCCACGGCAAAGTGCAGCACTTGATCCTGCGGCAGGCCTTCCAGCATATAGGCAATTTCCAGGCTGCTGCTGCCGGCGTTCATGGTGACGCCCTTGGTGATTTTCAGAGGAATTCCCCAGGCGTTGCCCGTTCGCGACATTTGAATCTGAATGCGGTCAGGATTGCGTCGGACTTTGGCTTCGAAGGGAGAACCGACGAAGTCGCCGCGTTCCATGGCGTTGTTCAGGGCCACTTGTTCCAGAGAGGCGTTGTTGTCGAAGAAGTGATCGACCAGCGCCTTTCGCTGGTAGCTGTCGTACTGCAGCATCTTATCAAGGCCTTCCTGCTTGAAGACCACGCGATCATGAATCGAAGCGACTTCACCGCCTGAGGCCGAAGGACCGGCGAGCACCTTGCGGTGATAAGCTTCCGGACGACGCGACAAGGTCGCCAGCAAGTTGTGGCAGATCGATCGCACGTCGAGTTCGTAAATTGTACCACCGTTGGCTGGAGCCATCAGGGCAACCAGTTTGTCGTCTTCCAGGCGAACTTCTTTGCGGCCATCGAGATTGAAGTCGGCGACTTCGGCTTCGATGAAACTGGAAGACTTGTGCTCGGCCTTGTCCAGCAAATTATCCGCTGCGATCAAGTGCTTGTAGACGGCATTGCGAAGGTGTGGCAGGTAAGTTCCGCCGAACGCACCGTGCCAGTAGCTGCAGTTGCACTGACCGCGGTATAGTTCCTTTTTGGCCTGAGCCAGCAGCTTGGCATCGCCACCGTTTTGCTCGGCAGCGTGCAGGCGGTTGCTGATACCCAGAGCACGGCAGTACATCTCATCCGTTTCAGGATAGCGAACCTTGAAGTTGCGCCAGTAGCCACCACGGATGTACTTTTTGATTTGTGGCCAGTGTTCTTGGTGTTCGAGTTCGTGAACCATGTCCTCGAACTCGACTTGCTGCTGAGCTGGCATCGCCCATTCGGTCATCTCGCGATAACTGCCTTCGGGGATGTAGGTCTTGCCGACAGGAAGTAGCGCTTCGGTAGCTTCGGCCAGTGTAGTGGTTAGCAGCCAATCTTTGTTGGCGGTGAGCAGTTCGAAGAACTGAGCCAGCCAGCCGCGATCGTAAACGTGAGCTTTGGTGTCGGGCCAGGTACCGAACTTTTCGCCGTCGTCGCCGAAGACCAGGACCGAGCCTGGATACTGATCGGCAATCGATCGCATGTAGTCGATGGTGTCTTGGGCCGGGGCGAATGGCAGCAGGTAGCGAAGTCGTTCACTGCCTGGGAAGACATTGAGCAGCTTGCCGCACTCTTCGGTCACGTAGTAGCCGTAGAGATCTTCCTGTGGGATGCCGGCGTTCTTGAAGTGGAAGTCGTCTAGAATGGTGTACTGGATGCCGGCATCGGCGATGTCGGAAGTAAGTGGTTGTTCCCACACACGTTCTGGCATCCACATGCCTTGGATCTTGGCTCCCAGGCGGTCGGTCAGCCACTTGGTGTAGGTTTCGATCTGGCCGACGCGATCGCGTGGCGGAATCATCGGCAGGATGGCTTCGTAGAAGACGCCGCCGATGATTTCGATGCGGCCATTCTTCACGTGAGCGGCTAGGCGATCGAGGTATTCAGGGTGATGCTCGTCGAGCCATTCCATCAACGGGCCGCTGGTGTGCAGGCCGATCTTGATATCGGGATAGCAGTCAAACACGTCCAGGAAAGGGAGGTAGCTGTCCTGATAGGCCTGCTCGAAGACTCCATCGAAGTTGCCGATGGGTTGGTGATTGTGCAGGACCAAGCAAAGACGGATCGTGTTGCTCATGTTTTTCTCGGGGGGAGTTACTGGGAGTTGGGGAGGTTATGCGGCGGAGTCCGCCTGGATAGATACAGGACGAATCGGCCGATCCGGCACCCTTTAGCTAGCTTTTCCAATCGGGTTTGATCGAAGGTCTGCGGTGACCTTTCAGGTTGTGCGGACCTTGCCGATCACAGCGACTCTCGGAGGATTCGAGCGGCCCTCTCCGGCGAGAGTGGGTTCACATATAGACCCGTCCCCCACTCGAAACCTGCTCTGACCGTCATGCGCGGCAAAACCTCTACATGCCAGTGATAGTGATCTGTCGAGAATGTGTCAAACGGCAACGTGTGAATCAGGTAGTTATATGCCGGGAAATTTAATGCCTTTTCCACTCGCACCAGGATCGAGCGTAACAACAAGGCAAGCTGCTCTAATAGCGTTGAGTTTGCCTGCCCAAAATCAGCCTGGCTTGCACGCGGCAATATGGTGACTTCGAATGGCATACGCGACGCATAGGGACAGAACGCGACCAGCTGGTCGTCGGCATGCACAATGCGTTTTCCCTCGGCCAGTTCACTCTCAATGAGATCGCTCCAGAACGAGCGTTGCGTCCTCTGAAAGTATTCGCTGCTGGCCGCCAGTTCCTGCTCGATAATCGGCGGAATGTAGCGTGTGGCCATCAGCTGACTGTGTGAATGCTCGAGCGAAGCACCGGCTGCTGGGCCGTTGTTTTTAAACAGCTGAACGTAGCGGCAACGGCCTTCCTCACGGATCGCATTTAGCCGCATCTGATAGGCTTGGAATGTCAGAATCGCGTTCTGTTCGGGAAGCTGGGCAAACGAGCGAACGTGCTGAGGGGACTCGACGATGACTTCCTGGATGCCACTAGCCGCGACTGACTCGAAGAAGGGGCTGGCCACTGGCGGGGCACTATCAGGAAAGTGAGGGGAGAGGGAAGGATAGATGTTCGGCAGTACCCGGACTTCCCACGGCTGTTTGTCGTGCTGGCGATGGAGATTTTGTGGCAGAACTAGCCGTTCGTGCGGGGTGGCATCTTCGTGACCACCACAGAAAGGGCAACGCATGGCCGATGGGGCCGGTATGGTCGATTTCCACTGTTGGGGGCGGCTCTCGCGTCCTTCAGCGACAACGACTTGAAACCCAAGCAGCGGGTCTCTGCGGAGCTCATTTCCAGAATTAGGACTCACGGCGACATCCTTGTCGGCGAGGGATCAGCACTAACCGTTACGGCGTGCTTCGATCGTTTTCTGATAGAGTTCAATGTATTGCTGAGCACTGCGATCCCAGGACCAGTCTTGTGCCATACCGGTCTCTACGATCTGCTTCCAGGTTTCAGGCTGTTCTCGATACGTAGTAATGGCGATTTCCAGGATATCCTGCAACGCCTCGGCGGTGTACTCGCGGAAACTGAAGCCGTTGGCTGTGCCTGATTCAAGCGTTGCTGGCGACATATTTGTGATCGTGTCGGCCAAGCCACCGGTCTCGCGAACGACGGGAACGGTGCCGTACTTCAGGCTGTAAAGCTGATTGAGTCCGCATGGCTCGTACAAGCTGGGCATCAGGAACATGTCAGCCCCGGCTTCCACGCGGCGAGCTTTCCCTTCGCAGAACTCGACTTTGACACCGATCTTGTTCGGGTACAACGCGCTCAGTTCTTTCAGCATCGCTTCGTGATGCGGTTCGCCAGTTCCCAGGATCACCCACTGGCAATCGCATGACTTGGCACGATCGCGAATCACCTTGGCGACCAGGTCAAAGCCTTTTTGATCGGCCATACGACCCACCATGCCAATGACAGGTGCCTTGGGATTGGTAGGCAGGTGGAATTCTCTCTGCAGTGCTTCTTTGCACAGTGGCTTGTTCTTCTGCCAATTGCTAACGTCGTACTGCGAGGCGATGTCGTCGTCGGTTGCTGGGTTCCAGCGGGTGTAGTCGACGCCGTTGACAATCCCCTCAAGCACCGAGCGGCGTTCTCGCAAGGCACCTTCCAGGCCACAGCCCATGGGCTGCGATTGAATCTCTTCGGCATATCGTGGGCTGACGGTCGTGATCGCGTCGGCGAACACGATACCGGTCTTCAGGAAGTTCAGATGGCCGTAGAACTCCATCTGATGCATGTTGAAGTATTTCCAGTCGAGCCCTGTCAGCAGCATGTCCCAGTGCCAGAAGTTGCCCTGGTAGGCCATGTTATGAATGGTCAGCACACTGGCGATATCTTCGTAGCCGTGCGTGGCTCGGTACTCGATATTCAAGTAAGCGGGAATCAGGCCGGTTTGCCAATCGTTGCAGTGCAGAAGATCGATCTTCAGATCGAGTAAACGAATCGCTTCCAGTACGCTGCGGCAGAAGAAGACGAATCGTTCGCAGTTGTCTTGGTAGTCGGTGCCTGCTTCACGGTACAGCTCAGGCCGATCGAAATACTCGTCATTCTTGACAAAGTAGATCGGAACATCTGAATTGGGCAAATAGGACTTCAGGAGCTGGCCCGAGGCGATTTGGCCTCCGACAGGGACGTCGAAGTAAATCGGTAGCTCTTCGATGGGTAGCCCGGACTTATAGATATGGCGGAATGCCGGCAGGATCACGGTGACGTTGTCGACCATGCCTTGCAATGCTATTGGCAATGCACCGCCTACATCCGCCAGACCCCCGGTTTTGGCAAATGGATAGACCTCACTGCTGGCAAAAAGAACGTTCAAGGGGGCTCGGCTCCGTGGCGTGGCTATCTTCCGGTTAACAGCGAGGTTGCGTCAAATAATAACACACGAAAACTGCCAAAGGGATAGGCTTGTGAAAAAAGGAGGTTTTCGTTGATTATGGCGATTAGGCTCTCTTGGCGATTGGGGCGCAGGCTCCATTATTAAGACGCATTGGGGGAATTTGCTTTCCCACAACAGCCAGAACTGTCAATTAAAAAAATTTGGGAAGGAGACCGAAGGGAGGTGATGCCTACCATTCGGGTGGGGGAGAGGCAAGCGAATATTCACATAAAGATATGCGTTTAGTAGTTATGGCCGCACTACTTACGTACGTCCAGAACCTCTATTCTACATGCCCAGTTCCAGAGCGGCAATTCGCTAAATTGCCGCGAGCCAACACGAAGATATTACGTCTTATTGCGTAATTGCTCGAGCGAAGATTGCTTTCCGACCACCAGGATGAGTTGATCGCAGCCGAGCGAGTAAGCACCATCGGGGAACATTTCCAGTTTACCCGTCATCGAATCCTTGATGCCCACAACCCACACACCGAACTGCTGACGAAGATTCAGCTGCATCAATGATTTGCCGACCATATCATCGGGGACGGCCACTTCCATGAAACTGTATTCCGGGTCGATTGGCAGAAAGTCGATGATGTTGGGCCAGGTTACGCGGTCGGCCAGCGTAGCGGCGATTTCTGCTTCCGGAAAAATTACCCGCTCCACACCCAGGCTCTTCAGCAACTTGCCGTGATCTTTGCTTACCCCTTTGACGATGATCCGCTTGGCACCTAGCTCCTTCACGTGCAGGGTTGCCAGAAGGGAAGGACTGATGTCCTCGCCCATGCTGATGAATACCCCGTTGGCGTCTTTCAAGTTGAGATGCTGCAGGGTATCGAAGTCGGTCGCGTCAGCGATGATCGCTTCGTAGAGTTCGTCTTTGATATCCTCGACATGCTCGCGATGGCTATCGATACCGGTCACGCGGCAGCCGTTCTTGTTCAGCTGCCGAGCCAATGCTCCACCAAACGTGCCGAGACCCAGGACATAAAAGTGCTTTACAGCTGCCATACGGCTTATCCTATCAAAGGTTCTTCTTTAGGGTATTCGACAAGCGTTTTCCGCTCGGTCATTGATAGAGCCGCGAACACCGAGATCGGTCCGATACGCCCTAGGAACATCAAAACGATAATAATCATCTTTCCCATGTTCGAGAGGGTTCCGGTAAAGCCGGTCGATAAGCCGACCGTTCCCAGTGCTGAAACCACCTCGAAAGCCGCATCGAGAAACAGCCCCTGGCTCTTGGGGTGGGGCGTGCCAGACTGCTCGATGACCAACAGCAACGTCAGCGCTGCGATGGCCACGACCGAGAACAATAGCGCAGTGGCCGTGGCGGCTTGAATTACTTCCCCAGGAATTGTGCGGCGGGCAACGTTGATGCGGCTGGCACCATGAAAGGTTTTCCATGCATGAAGAGCCATGACCATCACGGTTGAGACCTTGAAGCCACCCCCGGTTGAACAGGAGCCGGCACCAATCAGCATCAGCATCATCGAGATGAAGAGCGTCGCGTTGGTAAGGGAAGCTAGATCAATGGTATTGAAGCCAGCCGTCCGGCATGTAACCGAGTGAAAGGCCGAGACAAGAAGCTTCTTGCCCAACGGCATCTCGTACAGAATCCCGTCCCACTCTAACAGCAAAAAGCCGAAGAACCCGGCCAGCAGAAGGAACGCCGTTCCAAAGAGCATGAACTTGGAGTGAATATGCAGGTTTATCCAACCTTCGACGGGTCCTCGCCGCCAGTTCTTGTTCAGGTCCAACAGAACCGGAAAACCAATTCCACCGACGATAATCAGTGCCGAGATCGTGACGTTGACGACGACGTCACCTTGGAAACTCACCAGGCTGTCATCATGCAGCGCGAAACCTGCATTGCAGAACGCTGAAATCGAATGAAACAGGGCGTGCCAAGCGGCCTTGCCGGGATCGTATAGAAACAGATTTCGTGCCAATAGGATCACAAAGCCGATCCCTTCGCTGACAGCCGTGACAATCAAAACGTGCTGCAGAATCCATCTCAGGTCGGCACCGTCACTCGCTCCGAGCGTTTCGGTGAGAATTGCCCGAGCTCGGAGGCTTGGTCTGTTACCCAGGTTGAACATCGTGAAGGTAGTGATCGTCATGATCCCGATTCCGCCGACCTGGATCAAAAACAAAATTGCCAATTGCCCGATGAAGCTGAAATCGTGCGGGGTAGAGCGAACGGCCAGGCCTGTCACGCAACTGGCACTGGTCGCCGTGAAGATGGCATCGATCAGAGTGATCGATTCGGCACCGGATCCGCGCGACATCGACAATGTCAGCACAAAGGTTCCAGCGGCGATTAATCCCAGGTACCAAACGACCAGGTTTCGCGCTGGGTATTTGACGATCGAGCCGGTCAGTTGAGCCATGGCAGCGGTGCCGTTGAAAAACAGTTCAGCCCGACAAAGTGGAAGTGGGTGCTCTCTTTATGCAGCAACACCTATCCGTCGTCAACTTGCGTGGTGGTCTCTTACCTTGTCGTGGAAGAGCCGGTCTGCTCGAGCTGGCCGCCTTGCTCTTGGATCGGAGCAACCGCATTCAAAAGCAGCGGGCAAAACAGCACAACGCTCCCCAGGCACGTTCCAGCCAGAAGATTGCGAAAGAACGGTAAGGCACTGACATAACATTGGATCAGGCCGCTGACGTCCTTGGTGTATTCTGCCAGCGTCAACCAACTGCCGAAATTCGAGACCAGGAAATAAGCCACACTGGCCAGCACGCCCATGCCAATCGGTTTGATCCAGCTGCGATCGTTTCGCAATACGTAACCCAACAGGATCGTACCCAGCAGGCAAAGGTAGTTGAAGGGAGTTCCTGGATAGAACGCCCAGTCGATGTGCCCGGAAGCCAGCCAGATTCCAACGTCACTGGCAATTAAAGCTGCCAACAAAAGGCCGGCCGCTGCGTAGCGATTAGTAAATAACGCCCCTGCGAACATGCCCACTGCCAGGATCGGGGTTAGCGACCAGGGGAAGTTCTGCGAGAACCAGTCATTCTGGGCCCCGATAGCCGTCAAAGCGTAGGGGAGTACCCGCAGCAGGACACAGTAAATCAAGCAGGCACCCACCACGAGCCAGATTCGCAGATGGTGGGTTTGCTTCGCAGGAGATTGGGTGGCCTGAGACATGCCGCAACTCTTGGGTCGTCAACTTAGGGGGAACTTCAATCCCCTAAGTATCAACAACAAACCCCCTTAACGTCAACCTCGCTACGCCTGTTGGCTTACACCATCGGCTCAGGTGGGCCGCTGGTCTTCTTGGGGGAAGCGACTCGCAACAGCCGAAAACCGATGTCCGAGCGAATAAAGCCGTAGAGCCCACCTACGATCAGCACCAATAAAATTGCCGTCAGGACGCGGTTATAGTCGTTTACGATAAAGACCGGCCCTGCGCCAATTTCGGGAAAGGTGGTTGGCGGTACAGGCAAGCCATTCTGCTCGGCAATCTTTGCAGCGTTGACGATGTGAATGACCGGAACCCCTTCCTTGATGAATCGGGGGGCTACGCCGTCAAGCTGGTCGATATTGGGAGGTGGCAATAGGTTGACACCAGTCAGGAACGATTCCTTGCCGAGCGCACGCCCAGTCGAGACAACCCCACCGCCGATGTTGATGTAGCAAGTGATTGGCTTTTGGGCGGCGTATTCGCGGTAAAGCTTCATCCGTTCGTCGGCACTATCCTTCACTCGCTTCTCGATCAGCGGCAGTTTGTTCCTTTCGATCGACTTGCGAATGATCTCGATACCATTATCTGGCAGCCCTAGACCGCGATCGTTGTCGCCGCCGAGCGAAGCTGCGACGCTTCGAGTCTTGATAATCCCTTCTTCGTGCAGGATTCGCTCCATGTCGATCCACAGCAGTTCGGGGATGTTGGCACCCCACTGCGAACTACTACCAGATGCGATCACGATCGGTTTTGCTCCCACGGTTTCCAGGGCAGCAAACATGCAGAGGTTCAGCGCGGGGAACGAGCCGCTAATGCCCACAGCCACGACGTCTCCTTCTTGGACGCCGGTCTCTTTGAGCATGTCGACGAAGATCGCCGCAAAGTTCGGGTTGGCCGAAGCCAGCTTGGATGGCAAGTCGCCCACCATGCTGGTCACCGGCGAGTTGGTTAGCCCCACCATACCGCTGCGGCCTGGGTCGAGCGTCGGATCGATCGCGTATCCCAGTTCAACGCGGGTCAGATACAGCTTTTCCATGCCGCGGGCAGCCAGTTCGGTGGCAGCCAGCTTTTCTTCGTAGTAGCGTGTCTTGCGTTCGACGCGGACATTCTCGACGATCGCCAGCCCGGCCACGGCGACCGAAGCGATCAGCGTGAGAGCCGTACGGGAAACTGTTTTAGGACGCCAGTAAATCTTCTTCACAGATGGAGTTCCGTACCGAAAGCGAGAATAAGGATCAAACGAATCGCGGTCGAAGCAATGAACAGGGCGCTTAGCGTTTCCACCACCCCTTGCCGATCGAGCCAGATGGCGATCAGGCCGGGGATGATATAGCCGATCACCTGGACAGGCTCGGCCGCTTCCAGCGGCTGTTGCACTTGCAGCGCTTGCAGCGGAGCGAGGGCCCAGACCGGCAGGGCATCGAATAGCGAACGCACCAAAAAGCCAACCAGAATCATCAGCACCGTGCGGCGTTTGCCGTACACGATGACGATGTTAGATAGCAGGTGAATCAGGAAGAACGTCAGCAGCGCGGCGACGACCGTCATGCTGACATTCACTGGCTGATCCAAGAACAACGCAAAGTAGCCTGGCACCACCATACCACCGGCGGCCAGTCCGAAGAGCTCGGAAAATATGAGGCTGACCGCCAGGCCAACCCCGATCGCAACTGTAATAATCCCCGTCATTTAAAAGTCTTCTGTGTACTGCGATTTGCGAAGTAGCGAACGACGTCGAGGCCGACGCCACCAATGTTTGCGATCCCCATGATCAGCGATGTCTTGCCTGAGTATTCCAAGAGGGTCTCGAAAATGTCAGGTGCCGGCAGGTCTTCGGCGAACACCAGCTTCAGCGGATCGATACCCGCTTCGGTGGCTGTTTTGGCGAAGATATACGTCCCGGTACCGATCAGCACGTAAAAGTCAGCCGGCGGCCACTTGGTGACCGACTGCCCTAATTGCTGCGAGCGGTCTGGCCGGTCTTGGCGGCAGTTGACCACCATCACGCGACGTTCCACTTCCGGATAGCGTTCCAGAGCCATCTTCCAGATACGTTCGGTCGACTCTGGATCGTTTGCGGCAAAACCGTTGACGAAGTGGATCTTGCGACCGAAGAAGTCCATCTCGTGGGCGGTCATCGCGCCTGGATCTGGCTTGGCTTCCCACATACCCCGCAGCGCCGTTGCCCGGTCGACACCCAGGTCGGCACATACACGCAGGGCCAGTGCCACGTTCTCGGCATGTTCCACATACATGAAGCCGGCCAGGTCCAGCGGAGTGATCTGTTCGACATCTTGTTCGGTGATGGCGATCAACTGCGTGCCGCGGTCTTTGCTGGCGTGGGCGAAGACATCCAGGTGGTCGCGCTCGGCGGTGAACAGCTTGGTTTTTACCGGCACCATGCCAGCCAGCGCCCAGGCCACGTCCTTTTCGGTCGGCCCCATCACGTCGAGGTGGTCTTCGCGAGCGTTGGTAATCACGCCGTGGGTTGCCCGCACCAGCTTGTTTTCGCACAGCCACTGCAAGTTGGGACGCAGGGCCATGCACTCGATGACCAAGGCCTCTGCTTCAAATTCGACGGCCATGTCGACAATGCGGACCTGTTCGATGACGTTGGCCTTCGAGGGGCGAAACACCGGGTACTCGGTCCCACTGGGAACAATCATCCGGGGAAGCGTGCCGGTTGTTTTGCAGCATGTTCGCATGCCGGAAGCACGCAGGCCGGCCGCTATCAGTCGGGCCACGCTTGACTTGCCGCGGGTGCCGTTCACGTGCACGCGAATGGGGATCTTGGCGAGCTTCTGCCGATGTCGGTACAGCTCCCAGATCCCGTACCCGATCAATAGACCGGTGGTGATCAATAGAACAATCGTTGCCATGGGGCCTAGGCGATGGGGTGCCTAAAGGTCCTCGGAGAGTCACGGTTCGCGATAAGGGGCATCCCGAGGACCGCCCTACCACTAAGCACTGGTGTGTGCTGGAAATCACCGCGAGAACGATCGACCCGTTCCGCCTGAAACGCGCCTGAACCGGACTGATTTGGGGGAGGGGAGAAGCCCTCTTAGAAATACAGTCCGCTGTCGATTTCGGAAGTATGTATCGTTTTTCGTAGGCGTCAACTGGAGGAAATCTCCCTGGCCTGAAAAATAACCAACAATGTGACCTTCCGCAGGAACGCTTCCTACGCGAAGAGCCCCAGATGGTTCACCACCTGGGGCTCTTGCTCGGTTTTTTTGAAATTGTTAACCGAAGATTATTTGATCAGGTAGTTCTTCCCCCGCAGCCAGACCATCAGTGTCTCGTTGGCCCGCTGCTGTGATAGCACCTGGTTCTCCTCCTTGGTGTTCTTGGCCACCAGGTCGAAGTACTCTTTGCTGAACCGCTTGATCTCGACGATCTCAGACTTGTTCCTGGTCAGCTTGACCGCTGACTCTTCGTCCATCCACATATTTTCGCGGAAGAAGAGGGTCTTGTTGCCGACGTTCCGAACCGAATCGACCACCTTGTATTCATCCGTTTCCGTATCCTGAACGGCCATGCCCAGGCCTCCATAACCACCGGCACCAGTTGCCAGTCCGCTGGCCGAACTTGCTTGGTCTGCTGCCGCCTTTAAAGCAGGGGCAGACTCCGCCGCCGGAGCATTCTGAGCGTTCTGGAATCGCTGCTTGAAGCCGCGCTGCAGGAACGCGGACCGTCCCGACGTTTCGGCCAGCTTCTCGGTTTCGGCTCGCAACCGGCTCAGGCTGTTCGCTCCGCCGAAGCGAGCGTCGGCCAGCTCTCGGACCGATTGGTTCTCGTCAGCCAGGAAGCTGGTGTATGGCGTCAAGATACCGTGATCGGTGGAAAGCTTCACCAGTTCCGTCATCAACTCGTCGTTCTGGCCGTGCAGGTCCATCTCGTCGATGATCTCACCGATCCGGCGAATGGCCCACAGCTTCTCGACGAATGCGTTCGACTGGTCGTTGCTCTCGCTGACGAATTCTGCTGGGAAGTCGAACTTCTCCTGCTCGCCGTTCACTGTCCCAGTAATGGTGATCTTGGCCTTGCCTGCCTTCTTGTACCGTCCCACTTGAACCAACTGCTCGCCGTCAAACAGATCGACCACTTCCTTGGGCAGCAGGCGATTGACAAAGTTCTGTCCGCCCTCTTCCAGGTCGAACTTGATCTTCACGTTGGTCATCACCGGGGCGTTGATCTTGCGGTACAGCCGAGCGACGTGTTCTTCCAAATCTTCATCAGGACGCACGTACTGGCTTTGTCCTTTGATCTCACGTGAAAGCCGGTCCATCAGGCGGCTGTTGACGTCGAAGCCAACTCCGAAGTTAATCATCCGCGCATCGTAGTTGTTGTGGCTCTTGGCGTTCTCGACAATCTTCATCTCATTCGTTTCGCCATGCGTTGGGCGACCGTCGGAGAGGAACAAGATATAGCATGGCCGGTCGTCCTCTTGCACCATTTTCATGGCCGCTGATAGCGCGCCGTCGATGTTCGTGCTTCCGCCTGCGTACAAACCATCGACAAAGCCAATTGCTTCCGAGATGCTCTCTTTGCCGGCGCTCTGAAGTTCCGGCTTGAAGCTCTCGACATCGCTGTCGTAGGCGATGATGTTGAACAGGTCTTTCTCGTTCAAATGGTTCAGCACGTACTTAGCGGCCTCGCGTGCCTGGTCCATCTTTTCGCCGCTCATACTGCCAGAGCGATCGACCACAAATAGCACCGTCTTCTTCACCGCTTCTGCCGCGTCGTCACGCGGAGGTGGCGATGCGAGCATCAGGAAGAAGCCTTCCCCGTGCTTGTCAGGGCGGTAGCTAAGCACGCTGGCCGAGAGCTTCTGATTGTTGCTCTCGAAGAACAAACGGAAGTCGTTGCTGGGGATGTAGTTCTCTTTCTCGAACTTGACGACGGCCCGCTTGTTGCCGTTCCGCTGGATGTCGACCTCGTGCGTGGGGCTGTAGATACTCTTCAGCTTCTGGCTCGCTTCAATGGCCAGGCGAACCTTGACCTTCTCGACCGGTCGGTCGGTGTACTTGGCCGTCGACAGTGGGAAGAGGAAGTCGGTCAGCCGGCCATCCTTCTTTAGCAGCTGCGTATAGGTGATGTTCACTTCCCGGCTCGCCCCGGCCGGAACTGGGAAGACGCTTGTCTGGAACATACCGGTACCGGTCCATTCCAACAGGGCCGGGTCTTTGTTCGAGCGAACGATCGATTCGTAAACCTCGCGGGCCTTATCCTTGGGAAGCAGCTTCGCCGGGAATTCCTTGCCGTCGACCATCAGCGTCAGGCTGTCGATCGCCCCGTCGTACGGTAGAGGAAAGAGGAACGAGACCTCCATCTGGCGGCTGCCGGTGTTGGTAAACTCCTGGGCCACTTGCACTTGCGCGACTTGGTCTTTAATGTTCGCGTTCAATTCCAGCTTCGAGATCTTGTACGAAAGCTCAGGCTGGGGTGTCGGCATCGGCCTTGGAATCGGGCGCGGCAACGGATGCGGGTGCGGGTGATGGATCACGATCACCCCCTGAGCCGACGCGATGCTGGCCGAAAATGCGAGACAAAGTACTGTCAGAAAAGAAGTTGCGAGAAGTGCTGTCCGAGTCATGGGGGAGTCTCCCAAGCGAAGAAGTACATAGCCTGTTCTTCAGTGAGACGAAGCTCCCAGCAGTCCGGTTTTAAAGAACTGGCAGCTTTTCTTAGGCGGCCTTCTTACCAGCTTTGGCCGACTGCTTCTGATAGAGGATCGCATTGCCTTCCTTGCCGACGATACCCAAAGCGCCGGTCTTTCGCAGCGTGTAGACCATCTTCTGGGCGATCCACCGTGGTCGCTGCAGGCCAGCCGCTACGTCGCCGGTGTGGAACTGCTTCGGCAGGCCAGCCGGCAGCAGTTTCAGCAGGTCGGACGCCTTGCGGAAGCGATGGGCCGAGACGATCTCGGTCAGGGTTTGATCTTCGACGACGAAATCGTTCTCGCGTTTTCGGCGGCGTTTACCGTGCCCGGGGTAGCGGATCTCTTCAATTTCGACCAGCGGAATCTCAAGGGTCAGGTTCTCGTGCGGGAACACATTGGTGAAGTGAACCAGTTCCTCGAACACGCTATACACATCGCACCGCTTGGGGCTGTAGCGAGCCGAAACGATCTGGCCCCCTTTCTTATCGCGGCGAACGACCTTCTTCCGAGCCACGATCGGCTTTACGACCCGCACTTTGTGGTTGTCGCACAGCTCGCGAATCTTATCCCGAATGGCCGCCAGGCCAGACCACTGCACCTCGATCAATTGCCCGCGAGCCACCGCATCGATGATATACCGCCCCAACCGAACCTCCGTCTCGGCCTTCTTGCCGGCATAGTGAGCCTTCAGAGCTTTATGAAGTGAGGTTTCCATCCGTGGAAGCATTTTGGCTAAATGAGAATATCCGCCCGACTGTATCATGTCGCAATTAATCTGGTTACGATCCTATAACCAAAATCGGAATGCAAGCATAGGCGTATTCTGCAAGAGTCACCGAAAGGGATCAAATTGGATGCCAGAAAACCAGATATCGAAATTCGAAGAGTTTGCGAAGAAGCATCCGCAAACGACGGCACTGTCGGATCATCCTCTTGGGGCGGAGCATGAATGGCTAGATCGCTTTAACTTCCCATTTCAGCTTGGCGCAATCTACGACATTATTCGAAGTAACGACACCAAGACGCCGCTGTCTATCGGGATTTACGGAGACTGGGGAACAGGCAAGACATCGGCAATGAAGTGGCTCGATGGTCTTTTGGGTGTTTGGAACGAGAACCTCCCTAATGGACAGGCCAAGGTAATTCCGGTTTGGTTTTATCCGTGGAAGTATCAAACACGTGATGACGTATGGCGAGGAATAGTTGCCGAAGTCATCATTGCGACGATGAATGTTGAGCATGCTTCGCCGGAGCGAGTGTTCTTTGCGGTCAAGCGATTTGGTGCCTTTCTGGGAAGGTCGTTTGTACGTGCACTCTCAACGCTGAAAGTCAAGGCAAAGGATCCAACGGGTGTATTCGAGGGTGAAGCAGCATGTCAGCCGCTCGAAAAGATATTGGAAGATTATCAAGACTTGAATCATCCCGAGCGTGCTTTGCTCAATCGTTTCGAGCAGATGCTCACGAACTGGGTTAGAGAGAGTCTTGCTAACAATGAGCGAATCGTTTTATTTGTCGATGATCTAGACCGTTGTCTTCCTGAGGTTACGCTTGAAGTCTTGGAAGCGATAAAGCTTTACCTCAATATTCCTGGCCTGATATTTGTTGTTGGTCTTGATCGGTCGGTTGTTGAGTCGGTAGTCGTAAGGCATTACGACACTCAAGGGGTCGGAGAAGAAAAGGCCCGAGAATACTTGGCTAAAATGTTCCAGGTTGATGTCAATCTTTTCAGAATGCAACATGACATCGAAAACTTTCTTAGTGAGTTGCTCGAGCGGTTTTCGGCTTACAAGGAGCATGTTTCATCGGATGCAAAAAACATATTCAGCAAATGCTTTGTGCAGTTTTCAGGCGATAGTCCGCGTGAGGTAAAAAGGGTGATTAATGCGGCGATGATTGCTGCTCGCGGTTGGACAATTTTTGACATGGGTGAAGGTGAGGATTCATTGACCTTCGAGGAGGGGCTGCAGCGGCATTTCATAAGGCTGCAACTTACCAAGAACGGGGAAGGTCGGTTGCTATCGAGAAGTGACGGTAACGAATTCCTACATGCCTGGTCTGTAATTGTGTCGAATCCGGCGTTCCCGAAAGGTTTGACGGAAGAGAATTTTCAGTCGTCGTCTGACTCGCTTGATGTTGCCGATCGTGAGGAATTCGTGGAGCAAGGGATTCCCGGTGAAAGGGAGTATGCGGAGCTGTGGGTTAAGTACGCAAGTTATCGCTGCCTTCTGAAGGATAAGTTTCTCGGAGATATCCTAAGCGTATGCGAGTTCCGGACAACGGGAGAACTAATTTCCCAAGAATCACGCACGCCTTCCGTTCGCGTGAGTGGCAGGCAACATGTAATGATCTTGTGTTCGTCCAGCAACATAAGTCAAGCCAAGGAGATCGACGCCTACTTACATCGGCGAGGTTGTTCAACTTACGGAATGAAGTTTGAGTTGGATAGGAAGTATGAATCTCGCAAAGAATTTGCGGAGAGGGTCAGTGTTATAATTGAGCAGATCAAAGCAAAGAGAAAGGGACGTCCTGTTCATGAGTTTGGCATGGTGTTGATCGTTGACCGAGAGTTAGCAAGAGATGAGAATTGGGAACTTGTGAAGAAGGTCGTAGATGACTGCTCGTTGATGAATATTCGAATGGTCGGCGTCATAAATGATGATGTAGATGATGAGTGTATAGCGGACCTTCAAGGGAATTGTGTTGGTTTGTACATTGGTTTTGATAATGACTCCGCTGCATTCGAGGCGGGGGTGGACCTATTCGATATGGGTAGATGATTACTCATTGCCTTAATATTTGGTTGGTTTTTGGGAGTTCGCGAATTTTCGAATGCCATGTCGTTGGCAATTTGGTGTGAGAAAAAATGAAGATCGTCTTGCCACTGAGGACGTTGTCCCCGGTACGGTGTTTGAGTCTTTTTCTTGTTGATTTGGCTCTTGTCGATGCCAGACGGCAACAGGCAGCCACTATAGTGGCGGTCAATTGCTATGGACGATTACCTGCCATCGGTACCAACACCTACCCCCGAGTAAACTCCCCCTTCGCAATAAACTCCCACTCTTCGTAATCGAAAGAGCGTTTGGCTTGGTCGGGTTCCAGACGCATCCAGATTCCGCGCGTCAGGTCGTACATCTCGATGTACTGGGGCGTGCGACGGGTTTCGCGGAAGCGGTAGATGTTGTCGCCGGTGATGCGCTGGGTCCAGTCGAGTCCGGTGTGGTTGAACTCGCGGCGTCGCCCTCGCTGGTCGTTCTCGATGACGAACTGCTCGAACGGTAAGCTGCCTGGTGGACGGGCTTTCGTTTTCGGGTCGTTGGCAACCTGAAGCACTCCGAGCCCTTGGGCCAGCGTGTTGGCTTCGAACTTGAGGGAGTTGGGGTGATCGCCCCCTGCGAACTTCTTGATGGCGTCGACGGCGATCTTGGTTTCCGCTGGTGGGATTGGGTTGTCCTGCATGTTGTCGACGAACTGGCGAAAGCCTCGCACGCCTAGCTTCTGCGTCTCGACATCGTTACTGGTGACCAGCGAGGTTAGCCCTTCGAGCCAATATCGTCCCCAGGCCGGATGTTTTTCATGCGGCCGGAATGTTTGATCCCCAGTTAGTCTCTTGCCGTTTTGCAACTGGACGAGTTGCTGCTCGATGTGGTTGATCAGTTGTTCTTCTTCGTCGACGACGTTCTCTGCGTACTGATTGGGGAAATCATCGGCCCAAGCCCTCTCGGCGGTGATGCCAACGTGAATGGATATTCCAACCAACAGTCCCAGCGCAAGAGACGACGTGCTCGTCCAGATTCGTTTTGTCATAGTCAGTTGCAAATGAGATCGAAGAGAAGAGGAGGAGGCGAGTGTTCCCACTGACTTGCTATCGGTAATAACGCCTACCGCTGAGTAATCTCTCCCTTGCCGATCAGCTTCCAATTCTCGCGATCGAAAGACCACTTGGCCTGATCGACTTCCAGGCGGACCCAAAGGGCTCGATCGAGGGCATACATTTCGATGAACTGGGGCGTGCGGCGAATTTCGCGGAAGCGATTCTCGCCGCTTCCTTTCTTGCGTTCAAGCCACCCCATGTCGAATTGTCGGAACTCGGTGGAACGACCTTGTTCATCCTTCTCAATCGTAAACGTTTTGAAGTACAAGCTACCTGGCTGCCAGGCTTCGGTTTGAGGGTCGTTGGCGACCTGCAATACGGCCAGGTCTTTGGCCAGGATGCTGGCCTCTTTCTTGATTGGCTCGGGTTGATCACCCGCAGCAAGCTTGTTTAACGCATCGACTGCGGTCTGGGTCTCTTCCGGTGGGAGGGGGCAGGCCCGCAAGTTATCGACAAAATCGCGAAAGCCTTGGACGCCAAGCTTCTGCGTCTCAGCATTATCGCTGGTGACCAGCGAGGTGAGCCCGCGGAGCCAATACCCTCCCCAGGCCGAATGCTTGTTGTGCGGCCAGAGCGATTTGCTTCGCGTTAGTCGCTTGCCTGTTTGCAGCAGGTTGATTTGCTGCTCGACAAGGGCGGCAAGCACTTTTTCTTCGTCAGCCAGTTCCTGTTCGTACTCTATTGTTTTACCTACGAATGCTTTTACGGCGTACGTCTGATAGACACGATCCGCCCAGGCCTTGGCGTATTCTCCCATATCGTCGTAGATGTTGGCCCGATTGTCGTAGTTGTTGCCACCCATTTCGATGGAGGTTGTCAGGTCGGCGAGCGCTCCTTGGAAGTCGCCGACGTCCCCTTTCAGCATCCCGCGGAAACGTGGCCAGTCGGAGTTGTTGGGCTCGAGTTCCATGACCTTGTCGTAGACAGCCAGCGCATCGTCGTAGCGCTTGAGCGCCTTGTACGACTCGATCAGGTTGTCATACCCGTCAACGCTGTTGGGTTTGATTTTCAGGTAGGTCTTCCAGTCGTCAATCGCCTTTTCGTGCTCGCCCATCCGCGTGTAGATCGCCGCTCTCATACCGATTCGCGATTCCGCGCGAGGGTTGAATTCCATGTACTTGGTCGCGTCGCTCAAGGCCAGGTCGAACTTGTCGAGAAATCGATAAGCCGCACTTCGATATGAATACATGCACTCGGAGTCGGGTTCGTGCCACAATACGAAGGTTGCGTGGCGAATGACCTCCTCGCTCTTACCAAGGGAGTGCAGCACTCGCACGTAGTGATAGCGGGCTAGAACCCAGTCGGGATCGATGTCGACCACGATTTTCAAATCCTCGAGGGCTTGGCGATAATTTCCGTAAGACCCTTTCACGCCCATCAGCAAATAGCCACGGTTAAAGCGGGCCATCTTGTGGCGAGGCTCTATGGCAATGACCTTCGAGAAATCACGGTACGCTTCCTGGGTCTTCCATTGATCGATATACAGCTTGCCTCGCGCGTACAACATTTCCGTGTTATCTGGTTCCAACTGTACTGCTTCGTTCAAATCCGCTTCGGCTTCGTCGAACTGATTCAGGCTGTAATACAGCTTGCCCCGCTGGGCCAGTTGTTCGGCCGATTTCCCTTTCCGCTTCATGAACTGCGTCAGGTCGCTGATTGCTCCTTCGCGCTGGTCGATCTCGGCTCGGATTCTGGCCCGTGTCAGCCACAAGTTCGGATCGTCGAGCGAGGTCTGCAATTTGGCCGTCAGGCGATCGATCTCGGCCTGGCGAAGTTCGCGAACCTGCTTTTCTCGCCGCTGGGCGTCCGTTTGCTCTTGTTCTGCTTTGACTTCATCCGGCGTTTTCTCTTGCGGATTCTTGTCCAGCGGCCCGACCAGCTCTTCAATCGAAGGCCGATTCTCGCCATCGGTCGGTTCGCAATTGGCTGCCCAGGCCTGGCGAGTGTTGCTGCCAATAAGACCAATAAGAAGAGTGAAGGAAAGAAACGGTGCAATAATCCAGAAGCGTTTCGTCATGGTCAGTGGCAAATGGAATCAGAAAAAAGAAGAGGGGGGGCAATGCTCCCAGGGTAGGGGGGCTGGGCATCGATTGCAAGTAAAACGTCCCTGGCTTTCTCCTGCGGACAGACGGCTGATTTCTGGGAAGTTCGCGTCGCGCAATTTCAGTCGATATGATTTCATCGATATCAGTCTTATCTGGCCTGTCATATGAGAGGGCCCTACTGGTATCCGACATCCGTTATCGCTTGCAGCTTGGGGCAATAATTCCGGCTCGGCGACGAATACCTGGGTGGAAGTTTCATTCCCTTGTTCCTTGAGTCTCTATCGATGAATCTCATTCCCCTTAACTGCCGCAACTGTGGTGCTCCGCTTCAGGTGCCAAGCGACCTGAAGCATGTTACCTGCATGCACTGCGGGACACAGTTGGCCGTCGTGCATGAAGGGGGAGCGGCCTATACCGAGAAACTCGATGCGCTGACCGAGCGGACGGACCAGATCGAGGACAAACTGGCCGTGCTGCATCGCGAGCAAAAGCTGGCGGCTCTTGATCGGGAATGGGACAAGGCCCAAGAGGGATTCAAAGTCCGGCGAAAAGATGGTTCGACTTACCTGCCATCCAAAGCAGGCAGCGTCCTGGCTGGCGTTCTTGGGGTAGGTGTCGGGCTGTTCATCATAATGATCGGAATCGGGATGCCAGGGGGCAGTCCTGGTGGGATGTTTGTGCTGTTTGGCTTCGTGGCCATGTTCCTCGGCGTGGGAGGTACCGTCTGGCAGTACCACCGTGCCGATGCCTACGAACAGGCCAAAAGCCGCTATGAGCAACGCCGCCAACAAATCAGACGCGGCTAAAGCACGATAAGCCGAAGTCACGTTGCTGGTTTCCATTCGGAAAAAACTTAGAAAGCGGCAATTTGAATTTACCAAAAGGGGGGAGCTCTTGGTGGTGGATTGATTGACTCTATTCAGGTGATATGGTTTTGTGGTGTATTGAGGAATGTTGCGCATTTCGCCATAGCATTTGAGGTGTTTTGTTATTATGCCTTAAGGCTTGTTTATGGGTGTTCGTTTTCCGCAATAGTTGAAAATAAGCATTCACAAAGGAGATCCCGTCTAAACTGGGGGTTTCTTATCTCAACAAAATAGAGAATCATTGCCGATATCTGTTCTATGCCTTGCTGGTTATTGGAACGGACCAGCCAAACCTCGTCCTTTTCTTCTCTTCCTAATATGTGCTGGAGGCTCTTCTGATGTTCCGTTACGCGCTTCGGAAACGTGGTTTTACTCTCGTGGAGCTCTTGGTGGTGATCGCCATTATCGGTGTGCTGATTGCCCTGTTGTTACCGGCCGTGCAGCAGGCTCGCGAAGCCGCTCGGCGAATGCAGTGCACCAACAATCTGAAACAGATTGGCATCGCGATGCACAACTTCCACGATACCTACAAGAAAATCGTCCCCATGAGTACAGAAGACTACGGGACTGAGGATACCCACGGTAACTGGGGCTGGGCCGTCGACCTGATGCCGTTTTTAGAGTTGAGCAACAACTACGATGCTTTGAATCCGTCCTATGGCAACGACAAGAACAGCTACTGGCCGTACAACAACACTTCCCCCAAAAACATTCTGCACAATGCGGTGACCAACGCGACGCTGCTGGCGATCATGCAGCAACCGGTCGACGCGTTCATGTGCCCCTCGACGGCTGGGCCAGAGCTGAACGAATCGAAGCCGATTCCTTACAACAGCGGCAACGGCACGACCTACCTGGCTCGCTCCGACTATCTGGTTGCCAACGATGCCGACCAAATCACGCGCGACAAGTGTGACGGTACGTTTGTTTGGACGCGGTACGATGCGCCAATTACCTTCGCCAGCGTGACCGACGGTTTGTCGAATACGATTTTCGTAGGCGAACGCTGCTATACTCTGGGGGGAGAACTGATTGGTAGTGGGGTCGTTTATGGCCACGCCGGAAACAACGACGGTTCCGGTAGTGGAGCCACGACGACCGGGTTCTTCTACGTCGCGGGTAGTGGTTTGCTGCCGATCAACTCGACCACTGGTGCTTCCAATGGGCATCGCCAAGGCTTCGCCTCGAATCACCCAGGGGGTGCTAATTTCGTGTTGGGGGATGGCTCGGTTCGTTTTATCGCTGAGACGATAGATCACAACACCGACGATGCCGCCAACAGCACGTTCGAGAACCTACTTCAACGCAACGACGGCGTGCCGCTGAGCAACTTCTAATCGCCGGTATCGGTTTGGGTTTTTGGGAGACAACCTGCGCGGTCGGCAACGCGCGCCACGCAAGGTTCGCCGTTCGCATCGCCCCCATCGCATCTGCTTGAATCGAGGTAACTCCTATGAGTAAGACCATCAACCGCAGCCAGGCTGCGTTCGCGTTTTCACTGCTGCTGGCCACCGTGGGCTGTATGGGTGGCAGTAGCGAGCATGGTCACGTGACGGGAACGTTGACCATCAACGGAAGTCCTGTCCAAGACGCGGTAGTCACGTTCGCGCCTGCGGAAGGAGGACGTTCGGCCATCGCTGTCACCCAGAGTGATGGCACCTACGAACTCAACTACACCCCAGGTGTGAAGGGTGCCAAGGTAGGCGTCAACAACGTACGAATCACCACCTACGTTGCGCCTGAACTCGACGATAACAAACGCGTGGTGAACCCAGGCGTGGCTGAGCGTCTGCCGCCGAAGTACAGTCGCGGACAAGAGATATCGGTCGAGGTCAAGCCAGGCGATAATACGTTCGATTTCGCTGTCGAAGCGGACAAAGACAAGTACCCGCCGCCACCGCAATAAGACTGCACCGCCCCCATCGAACCAGCACGAGGGCAGGGCTTATCCTTGTTGAAGGAGGAGCTCTGTCCTTTTTCATTGCATCCCGCGTGGCAAATCTTCACGCATATGGTGCCCACTGGAATCAGGGCTCAGCGGTTTGGTAAAACGGCACCGAGCGTTTTCCCCTTCGGAGATTTGACCGGTGTCTATTCCCCGCTTGATTGTGTTTGATCTCGACTTCACCCTGTGGGACTGTGGGGGGACCTGGTGCGACTGTTTGAGTCCTCCGTTCCGCGTGAACGGAAAGCGGATTGAAGATCGTACAGGTCGGCTCGTGCGGCTGTACGATGACGTGCATGAGATCCTCGCGCACTGCGACGATCACGCTATCACTCTTGCGTTGGCTTCCCGCACCGAGAAGCCCACTTGGGCACGCGAGTTACTCAGTCACTTGGACATCACACATCGATTCGCCTTCGCCGAGATCTATCCGTCCTCGAAGCTGCGGCACTTCGCTGCACTGCAGAAAGATAGTGGTTTTGCCTACGAGGAGATGCTCTTCTTCGATGATGAGATGCGCAACATTCACGAAGTGGGTGGACTAGGGGTGACGAGCATCTACGTGCGTGACGGTATGACGGCCGATCTGTTCCATTCGAGCCTGAATGAATTCGCCGACAGACAGAATCCTCATCGAGGTTAGATTGTCAAGGTAAAAGGAAACATCCCAGATGCCATCACGCCGCGAACAAACGAAACAATGGCTGACCGAGGTCATCGAGCCTCGCTGTCCTGAATTACTGCCGGAAATTCATGCTGTGATGGATGCGGCAGATAGCATTGATCAGCGAGGAACTGTATCGGACACAGATCTTGCTGCCATTGTCCACGGCGCACGTAGTGCTCGTCGCCCTTTGTACGAATACACGGTTGATATCGTCGCTGGCCTTGCCGCAGACTATCAGGAAGTTCAAGCCGTTGTCATGGAGTTGGCCGAGGATAAGTCCGCCCAAGTACGCTTCAATGCGGTACTCTGCCTGGGGAAGAGAACACCGTCCGAATTGTGCGAGCGAGTCCTACGCAGAGGATTCGTTGATCGAAGCACCAAGGTACGACGCAAGGCGGCAGACTGGATGCTTCGACTTCGCATGTCGTCGCTATTGCCTGATTTGGAAGAGGCTATGTCGCTTGAGTCCGACGAGAAGGTACGCTCCGCAATGGAGTTCACCTTGGGACTGGTCCGAGACAGATACCTTCTTCGGCCAAGTGGCGATGGCTACAGCATCGTGATTCAATCGGGGGGAATCATTGGACAAAGCATTACCCAGCAGCAACTCGATGACGAAGGCATCGAGGCTATTGTGCAAAGACTCTATCGCGAACAAGAATAGCGAGCCGCCAGGCGACGTGCCCTGTCGCCAGACAGCGAGGAGTCAACTTAATCGTTCGCTCCTAACACCCGAATCGTGGTGCTCAAGTAAAGTGGCACCTTGTCGTGGGCGTACACCACTTCCGCGAACGTAGCACGGTAGCCTTCGGCTGGCGGGGTGAGCTTGGTGGTGGCGGTTCCGAACTCGTCACGCGGCAGAACCTGGCTGGTCCATTTGGCTTTGCGGAAGTCGCGTGTGGGGGACTCGGCCGTCCACAAGTGAACCACGGCAGCTTTCTCGCCGGGGGAAACCGCGAGCTTCAAGGGAACATCACCACCGGCGGTGATGTAGTCCCATTTCAGGTTGGGAAGTTCCTTCTGCTCGTCAACGTGTCGTCGCAGGGCGCGCAGGCCGCCAAAGATGCGGCCCCAGTCGTTGGCCAGGTCGTGGTCGGCGTTGGGAACGTAGACGATGAACTTGTCTCCTTCGACGTCATCCCAGTACAGGTTCAGCGAGTCGACCGTCCAGAATGAATCGTTCGTTCCTAGGAAGATAACCTTGGGCTGCTTGATCTGGGGGAGGTAATGATACGGATCGACGATGCGGCGAAGCTTCTGGCCTTCCGCCGTTTCCATCAACTCAGGAAGTTTCAGATCGGTATAGTCGTCGATGCGTTGCGAAAGTGCGCCGTACGAATTCTTTTGATGCTTGAGTTGCGCGTCCATCTTCAGCGTGTCGATTACCATCGGAGCCAAGCCTTGAACGCGAGGGTCAACCGCCGAGACGAGCCACGTGGTCCACCCTCGCTTAGAAGCACCCGTGACGGTAAAGCCATCGATCTTGACGTCCAGGCTTTCGCTGGCGTAGGCCTGAACGGCATCCATGGCTTTGGTGGCGCTTTTGACCATCGGCAGTAGCAGCGGCCAATCACTTTCGCCTGTCTTGATGTACTTGGCGAAGGTTAACGCAATGATGGCGTCTTCCTTCTTGCCGTCGAAGATCGGCTGCTGCGGAACGTTCAGCAGCACGGCGATCGGGCAGCCGATTTGCTGGGCATATAGCGAAAGGAGTGTGGTCTCTTTCGGTAGGCCAAGCTTGCCATCCGCTGGTGGCTGAGCGTATTCATCCTTCCATGAACCCCCAGCGACGACCAGCACGGCGTCCGTTTCCTGGGGAACGCCCGCCGGCAGAATGACAAACAGCCGGTGTTTCCATACGATATCCTTCCAGGTCTGCGACGTAAGCGTCAACTCGGTGACGTCGCACGTGCCGATTTTCTCTTGGTGTCGGACCTTCCAGGCAAAGCTGTCGTCCGGCTTCTGCATGTAGGTAGCCAACGCATCCGAGGGATCCTGGGCATTAACCGTGGGTAGAAGGTGAAAGAGGGCAAGAATGGTGGCAACGGCTGAAAGGATGCGAAGAGGCGTCACGACGAGGGCTCCAGGGGGTGGCGCGACAAAAAAGCCCACGGCCAATTAGCCATGGGCAAGGTCATATTACATACTCTTTTCGTGGGGAGCGAGTTTCACCAAGGGAAATTTATTTAGCCCCGACAAAAACGGTCTTCCAGTCGTCCTTCATGTTGACCACCGTCCAGCCGTACTTGGGGGCCACTTCTAGGGCCGTGATCAGCGTTCCACTGGCAGGCGGGTGTTTGTCGTAGGCGTATTCCCGTTCGGCGTCGGTGTGATGGACGAGCAGGCCGAAGCTGGGGTACTTGTTAGCGATGGTCGTGTACTCAAGCATGGCCTGGTCGCCGTCCGAGTTGCCAAAGCAGGCAATCGGTTTGCGGCCAATGAACTGCCAGATACCAACCGGTTTGCCCGTTTTGTCATCGACGAAGGCCTGCTCCATCGTTTTCGTCAAGGTTGGCTTACCGTCGATCATCTCGAACTTGGTGAGCGAGTTGGAGCCGATAACCTGATTCGGTGGAATGCCGTAAATACGATGGGAAAAGACTCGCATGAAGTCGGCACCCCCGCCCGAAACGATAAACGTTTGGAACCCATTGGCACGCAGGTACTTCAAAAGTTCCTGCATCGGCTGATAAGTCATGCCAGGCAGATTGTAGCCGAAACGCTTGTCCTTGAAGGTCTTGATCCAGTTGCGGACGTTCTGGTCGTATTGGTCGGTGGTCATTCCGGAATGCGTGAGCGCCAGGATCTCCATCAAGCCGTCATGGTGTTTACCGGCCAGAAGCTTTGCGAAGTCTCCGCTCAAGGCGGCTTTCACCATTTCGTTGTCAGCGAGCTTCGGTTCATTCGGGGCGCGTCGCTTAAGTTCGCTGAGAATGTAGTCGACCTGTAGCGGCAACGGTGCCTCGCACCAGAGGGTGCCATCGTTATCGAACACCGCGATACGGTCGTACTTGGGAACGAAGCCTTCGCTTCCCTCGGTAGTGACCTTGGTCACGAAGTCAATGATCGACTGCTTGGATGGGCCATCGTTCCACGAGGGAAGTGGATCGTCCTGCCCCAGGGCCAATGTGGGAGCCAGGGTAAGTAAAATCAGCGCAAGCCACTTCATTGGTTGGATCCTTGTAGATGTCTAAAAGCAAGGTCTCCGCCGCCCCGAATTGACGGCGGAGATCTAATGGAACTCTACTACAATCTAATGACCGCCGGCCGCGCCTTCGATTTGTTTCTGGATTTTTTCCAGGTTAAAGGAGCCTGGTGTCTGGCTCGGTGGATATTCGGCCATCGTTTGCAAAAACTTGCCGGCAAGCTGCTGCATAGGCACCAGTACAAACGCACGGTCGAGGAACCAGTCGTTATAGGTGTTCGAGTTGTGCTGAGCCTTCTCGAAAGGGTCTCGACGGAGATTGAACAGCAGAGGAACACGAAGTTCGGTAAATGGTTCTCGCCATACTTCGAAGGCTTGTCCCCGATTTTCCAGGAAGACAGCTTTCCAGTCGTCGTAACGCATAGCCACAATTTGACCATCGTCGTTGACGTAAATGAACTCGTGCCGGGGTGAGTCTTTGGTTTTGCCCATGAAGTAATCGAGCATGTTGTAGCCGTCGGGATGGTTACGGTATTTGCGACCGTTCAGTTCCACGCCGTTCATTAACTTTTCTTTGATATCTGGGGCACCTGCTGCGGCGGCTAAGGTAACCATCCAGTCTTCGTGAGCGACGATGCCGTTGCGAACTTCGCCAGCTGGGATCTTGCCGGGCCAGCGGACGAAACAAGGAACGCGATAGGCACCTTCCCAGTTCGAGTTCTTTTCGCTGCGGAAAGGAGTCGTGGCGGCGTCGGGCCACGTATTGTAGTGGGGACCATTATCGGTCGAGTACATCACGATGGTGTTGTCGGTAAGCTCCAGGTCATCCAGCAATGCGAGCAGTTCACCCACGTGCCGATCGTGTTCGACCATGCCGTCGTGGTATTCATTGCCACTGGGACCGGAAATGCCTTTGTGCTCTTCCTTGACATGTGTACGGAAGTGCATGCGAGTTGCGTTCCACCAGCAGAAAAACGGCTTGTCTGCTTTATCTTGTCGGGCAATGAAGTCCTTCGCAGCGGCGAGGGTTTCTTCATCGATGGTTTTCATGCGCTTCTTGGTGAGTGGTCCGGTGTCTACGATCTTGCCATCGGCCGAGGCTTTGATGATGCCGCGCGGGCCGTACGTTTGCAGGAATGTCTTGCCGTTGGCCAGCACCATGTCAGCTGGGTAGTCGCGGTTCTCTGGTTCTTCTTGTGCGTTCAAGTGATAGAGGTTGCCATAGAACTCATCGAAGCCGTGGTTGGTAGGCAGATGTTCGTCACGGTCACCGAAATGATTCTTGCCAAACTGACCTGTGGAGTAGCCTTGGCTCTTCATGATGGTAGCGATCGTGCAGTCGCTGTTCTGCCAACCTTCTTTGGCACCAGGCAGGCCAACCTTGGTCATGCCGGTGCGTACCGGAACGGTACCACCCATGAATGCCGCACGGCCTGCGGTACAGCTTTGCTGGCCGTAGTAATCGGTGAAGTAGAGACCTTCCTTGGCGATACGATCGATGTTGGGCGTTTGATACCCCATCATGCCACGGCTGATGTGGCTCACATTCCAGGTGCCGATGTCATCACCCCAGATGATCAAGATATTCGGCTTGTCGGCGGCTTGGCTTATGCCGGCCAAAAACAGCACGCATAGCGTCGCGAGCATGAATTGTTTTCGATTCATGGTGCAGGGCCTTTCAGGGCAACACAGAAAAACATGGTTGTTGTGCATAGCAGATTCTGCTGACTACAAGAAACTTCCGAGATGAAGATAGAGCGTTCATCATGATTGGACAAGTAACGCTGGCTGACAGCAACGCCTCGAAGAGTAGATCCTATTGGAATCTAGGCAATGACAGTCACGCACGCAATGTAATTCGATAGAAAATCATAAAAGCACGAAATTACGGCGTTTCAGGGCATTTGAACCGAATTTCCCGCGGTTCAATCATGGATTTCCTATAATAAGTGTTGCCCAAAAGCTTCTTCTCGGTCCGCATGCAGGAGACCAGCCATGCGACGTGCCATGCTTTTTCTTTCCGCTGTGTTATTGCTTTCTTCTGGTTGCAAGCAGTATGTAACCTTGTTTCCCTTAGCCAATCCCAATCAGCCTGTGTACGACGACCAACTGCTAGGTCGTTGGTATGGAGCACAGGAGAACGAAGACCCACTGACAGGCGAGAAAGTGCTTGTGGCGGATACCAGCAATCACTTCACGTTCACCAAGTATGGAATCACTGGGTACAAGCTGTCGGCGGAGAATACGAAGAAGGAAACGTCGATCGAGTTCGAGACGCGTCCGTTTCAAGTAGGCGATCAGAAGTTCTTGCAGCTTCAACGCACGAAGTCGAGCGTCAGCGAGCAAAACGTGGGGATCTTGCGTGTCTATTATTTCATGCCTTATCGGATCGAGAATGATAGACTCTTTGTGAAGTTCACTCCGACTGATCGCCTGCAGGCCCTGGCTAAGGACGCTGGAATACCGATGGTGGAAGCCGAGGGGACCCTTCTTTTGACAGGGAATCGCCAGCAGATGCTGGACTTTCTGGAGAAGCACATGGACGAGCTCTTTCCCCAGGACCGGGAAACGAAACCCCTTTATCGCGACAAGATATTGAATCTCGATGTGGCGGATCAATCGTGAATCTCGTAAGGTAATTCCATCTTTACTTGCCAGCTTCAAGGATGAGGAATCTTGCCATGGTCGGTTGCCGCGTTCGCATTGTTTGGGCGGTGCTTCTTGGGTGCTTTTGCCTGAACGATCTCAGGGCGGACGAGACACCAATCGAACGCTGGGACCGGGCTGTCTGCCTGGTCGAAAAGCATATCGATAAAGAAAGTAAGCAGGTAAAGCACGAGTGGTCGACGGCGTTTCTGGTCAGTGACGATAAGCAAGTTCTGTTGGTTGGAACGGCCCACGGAGCCCAGGCCACCAGCCGCGAAACGACCGTCATGTTTCGTCGCCCCGATGGTGGTACGGGCGAAGTCATCCTGGCCGATCTATTTCAAGCCGATGGCAATCCCTGGCGAACCCAAGCCAACTCGGATATGGCCGTGATACGGATTGAACCTGGCAGAGAGCCCCGCGAGGAAATTAGGGAGCTAATGAAACTGGCGATTCCACTGGAAAGCATTCAGACGACGCTACCTCGACGAACCACTCCGATCGAGCTTACCGGTTTTCCACTAGGCTTGGGGGTGAAGGGCTTCCGGGCCCAGCCTGAGTTATCATCGATCGTGATTTGCGGCCAGATTGCCTCGCGTGAAATGCCGTTCCCGGCCAAGTGGGGTAACGAGACGGTCTTCATCATTCAGCTTGCCGGAGCTGGTGGTATCAGTGGTGCACCGGTCTTCCTGGCCGAAGAGTCGCCTGAGTCGGTAACGGTGGTGGGCATGGTCATGGGGTATGTCCGCGAAGATAGCAGCGGCATCATGATGAGCCGAATCATCCCTGGGCGTCTTGTGGTCGACGCGGTGAAAGCTTCCTACTCGCGATTCTCGCCGTAAATTAGTCTTCGCCTTGCAACGGTTTCGCGATGAGCACCCGCCCTTGATAGACGACTTCAAAGTCACGGGCAAACTCCATCTCTGGCAGGGCAAGTAGACGCTCCATCATAAGATGCACACGCTCGTCTCCAAAATCATTGTGGTGTCGAAGCTCGATGTGCCCTGGTTTGACCACCCCGGCCAGCGCGTTGCCAACCGAGTCAGGCTCGTATCGGATGTCGGGTTCCGAGATCTGCTCATGTTCGATGTCGCGAGAAAACAGTAGAACCCCATGGTCGTTGACCAAAAGCTTGAAGAGGTAGCTTTTCTCTTTCAGGGTCGTTTCGATGCTGTCGCGGCCATAAACATGCATAGTGGGTCTCCGGTGTCTCTAAGCTGCAAATTCCACGACACGATTCTAGCGAATTGTTAAGCTTGTATTAGCAGGCCAGCCATGGCTTTGACTCCATTTCTGTCAGGAAATCATCCGATGGCCGATCTCAGGTCTCCGACACTCATCTATCTCAAAGGCTTCCTATTTGTCGTGTTGGGGATGTTCGCCTCCGGGATCTTGCTGGCCAAGGTAGGCGACTGGCAAATTGCTGTGCTTCTGGGCCTCTCGATCTGGGCATTTTGCCGGGCCTACTACTTCGCGTTCTACGTCATCCAGCACTATGTCGACCCCGGCTACAAGTTCGCTGGACTGGGGGATTTTGTGGTTTACGTGTGGTCTGGTGGATGTCGATCGCGGTCTAACGTATAGCCTGTAATAGGTTTAGGTCGATTATCGAGTATCTTGCTCAAGAAAAATAGTCCATCTAACAACTTTTTACATGTAATCTGAAACGCATCCTCGTCGGTGGCATCTACGAAGGAGGTAGGGCAGCTTAGCGCTGGCCTAGGCAGGTCTACTTCCGATGCATCCAAGGATCCGACAATGAGCTATCACGATTCGCCGCTGTTTCAGCCATACGATTTGCAGGGACTGACACTTCGTAACCGAATTGCCATGGCTCCGATGACCAGGGCTCGTGCCGGCAAAGAGCGAATTGCCAACCAACTGATGGCCCAGTATTACCGGCAACGCGCCGCGGCGGGACTGATCATTAGCGAAGCTACCACGATCTCGCCCCAGGCCAACGGCTGGAATCAGTCGCCAGGGATTTACACCAGCGAAATGATCCAGGGGTGGCAGCAGGTTACCCAGGCCGTGCACGAAGAAGGAGGCAAGATCTTCATGCAACTGTGGCACATGGGGCGTGCCTCGCACAGCAGCTTTCATGATGGCGAGTTAGCCGTGGCACCGTCGGCCATCATGATCGACGACGGCGAACTACAGCACACGCCCAATGGGAAAGAGCCCCACGAAGTTCCCAGGGCGCTCGAGACCGACGAGATCCCCGGCATCGTTGCCGACTACGCAAAAGCCGCCGCAGGGGCCAAGGAGGCAGGCTTCGACGGGGTAGAGATTCACTCCGCCAATGGTTATCTGCTCGACGAGTTTCTGCAGTCCAAAACCAACCATCGCACTGATCAGTACGGGGGAAGCATCGAGAATCGCTACCGAATCCTTGATGAAGTTGTTCAAGCGATCCGCCAGGTATGGCCTGAAGAGCGAATCGGCGTGCGGCTATCTCCCAATGGGGCGTTCAATGGGATGGGGTCGCCTGACTTCCGCGAGCAGTTCCTATATGTTGCCAAACAGTTGAACCAATACCGCCTGGCGTACTTGCACGTGATGGACGGTACGCAATTTGGTTTCCATTCGCTGGGCGAGCCGATGATGTTGCCAGAGTTTCGTCAGGTGTTTGATGGGCCATTGATGGGCAACGTTGCCTATACCCGCGAGTCCGGCGAGCAGGCGATTGCCCGAGGCGATGCCGACTTGATTGCTTATGGCCGCCCCTTCATCAGCAACCCCGACCTGGTCGAGCGATTCGCCAAAGATGCGCCTCTCAATCCTGCGGCCGACATGAGCGATTGGTACTCGCCAACCGGGGCCGCCGGGTACATCGACTTCCCCACGCTCGAAGCCGTGTAGTTGAATCGGCCAAAAGAAAAGTCCCGCCCAAGGTTTACCCTCCGGCGAGACTTTTTATTTACGGTGATCTCAGCAACCTGAGCATTAATACTCGGGGATCACTTCACCGCCGTCGATCGTACCCAAAGCTGCCTGGGTACGCAGGTTGATGGTTTCTGGCAGGAAGACCACGCTGGCGTCGCCGTTGAGGAACTGAGCGCCCCCTGGGTGATTGCTGCTTGGGTTGTAAACCGAGTTACCGTTGATATTGTAATCGGTATCGTTCGAGACGCGTTCCATACGCAGACGAATCTGGAATTCCCACACGGTAATCGCTCCGCCAAAACCGGTGTGGTTGCCAACCCAAAGCGAGCCGGCTGGGCCCGACGACTTGCCGGTGCGGCGTTCGGCGACGATGACCGTGTTGCTCAAGCCGTCGGTGATGTCGGCGAACTTGACCTTCGAGTTGTCGTAAAAAGTCGCATCGCGATCGGTACCGCCGGCATTGTTGGTGGCAGTCGGGTCGGTTGGGTTGTAATATGCCGAGAAAACACCCACGTAGTTCGACTTGCCAAACTGGTTGGGCGAAGTGCCGAGACGTTCGTTGATGCCGTCGCCCGTGTCCGATGGGCAAATATAGGCATCGACAATCGTCTTGGCCAAAGGAGGCGTACCGGTGTTGGTCATCGCAGCGACGTTTTCCCATGGCTGATTGAATGCACCCACGGTCGAGATCGCTTCGAACAGCGAGTTCTGTTCGATTTGGGGCAGAATCTGAACCTGCCAGCTGATCCGGTTGGTGCTCACGCGACCCGGAGGCAGCTTTCCGTAGGTGTCGTGATAGTTGTGCAGGGCAATGCCGACCTGACGCAGCTTGTTGCTGCACGTCATTCGGCGAGCGGCTTCGCGGGCTTGTTGTACGGCGGGAAGGAGTAACGCAATCAAAACGCCAATGATGGCAATAACCACCAAAAGTTCCACCAGGGTGAAACCGCGTTGGAGTGAACGGGACTGCGCAACAGGGATCATAGGGGCTCCTTGGAAACAATGTTCCATTAAATAGGAATAAGTAAGAAAGAAAACGTTATCAGACAGTGAAAACATCAGAAGGAGTCATGCTCGTTGTTCTGTCAAAGAGCGGTTTCAAAAGCCCGAACTCGTAAGAGAGGTTTCGCGGGCCTCTGAAGTTTTCGATTTCGTCAGATGGCTGTCTATGGCGCTTGCAAGAACGTAGCAGCCCCCAGCTGATACACGTCGTTCAACTAGGGACCAGGAAACGTTTTGTTGCTATGATTACTTCGATTGCAGGTCGAAGTTCGTGCTATCGTTCGAGCCAGAAGTCACGTCGACGATCAGCTTCGATTCGTCGTTGTACTTCGCCGGCAGCTTCTCTTTGGGGGGCCGAGCAGGGCCGCCTTCCCCTTGCACGGTAGCCGTCGTGATTTTGACGGTATGCTTGCCGATGGCCGCGCCATGCTGGTCATTGGTATAGACCAGTTCGTAACGGCCACTGGCATCGGTCGTGCCGGTAGAGAATCGCTTTCCTTCTTCTTGCGGATAGAACGAGACCAAAGCATTCGCCAACGGTTGCCCGTCCAGCGTCACCGTGCCGGATACAGGCGCAACGCCTGCCCCTGAACCGCAGCCTGTCAGCCCGATCAATGCAATCGCGGCCAAGGTTGTCGTTGCGAGGCGACTTGTTAACACGTAGGGGAGTTTCATCGAAGCGCTCATGAATGAAATGGGGATGGGAAGCGAGCCGACCGCTTCCACCCGAAGCGGCCGGCTGCGGTTGGAAATTAGTATTCGCCGATCACTTCGCCACCATCGATCGTTCCCAGGGCTGCCTGGGTACGCAGGTTGATGGTCTCTGGCAGGAACACGACGCTGGCATCGCCACGCAGGAACTGGGCACCGCCGGGGTGATTGCTACTGGGGTTGTAGTTGCTGTTGCCGTTGATGTTGTAGTCGGTATCGTTCGACGACCGTTCCATCCGCAAACGTACCTGGAATTGGGCGATACTGCCCGAGATCGCACCACCAGAGTCGTTGTGGTAACCAATCCACAGCGAACCGGCTGGGCCAGAACCCTTGCGCTCGGCTCGCTCGGCCACGATGATCGTGTTGCTCAGGCCATCGGTGATGTCGCGGAACGAGGTCGACGAATTGTCGAAGAAAGTCGCTTGGCGGTCACTTCCGCCGTTGCCGTTGGTGGCAGTCGCATTGGTCGAGTTGTAGTAAGCGGAAAAGATACCGATGTAGTTCGATTTGCCGAATTGGTTCGTGGAATTCCCCAGACGCTTATTGACCCCGTCGCCGGTATCGGATGGGCAGATGTAGCCGTCGATAATGGTTTTAGCCAAAGGAGTATTGCCCGTGCTGACCATCGCCGGGACATCTTCCCAAGGCTCATCAAAAGCACCGGCCGCGTCGATTTGATCGTACAGCGAACCTTGTTCGATTTGCGGAAGGATATGCGTTAACCAGCAGGTCTGGTTGGTGGTCACGATGCCTGGTGGCAGACTGCCAAAGGTATCGTGGTAGTTGTGCAGGGCAATGCCGATTTGCTTGAATTGGTTGCTGCAAGTCATCCGGCGTGCCGCTTCACGGGCTTGCTGAACGGCAGGGAGCAACAGGGCGATTAAAACACCAATGATGGCAATTACCACCAACAATTCGACGAGGGTGAAGCCGCGCGGCCTCTGGAGATTCTTCATGGAAGAGGCACCTCTAACTGAATCAACAACGAAACGAGAAAATAGATAAGAGCGAATCAGGTACCCTCCGATTTCTCCCAAATGGAAAGTCCGATCCACTCACTACTCACGAACGGCGTCGGCTTTCCTGACACGGCCACGGAAAAAAACAAAAGAAAATTCGCTATTCGCATCAAAGTCCCCTTATTGTCGATGGATTTTTGTCAGGTTCCGGGGCCTTCAGCGTTCCATAGGTAGAACGCCGACCGTATCCCCGTTGCACGGCGGCTGCCGATTGAATAGGAATGATGCTGTTGTCGGTGGTTCTTTTGGGGGTGTTGGCTTGCCGGCTAGCGATAGCCGGTTGCCAGAACGAAAGGTGCCACCTGGCGGAAGAAATATGCAGGAAAGCGACGTAGTACGTGTCTTGCTCGAGGCACGCATTCGATTGACCGTTCCAATCTGGTCCATCGTGCGCGAGTCTCAAGCGGTCGAAGATATCTTTCAAGAGGTTGTGCTGAGGGCACTTCGGCAACGCGAGCAAATCAACGACGAGGGACATTTGCTTGCCTGGTCGCGCACCACGGCCAAAAACCTGGCGGTCGATTGGTTGCGGCAACGAGGGAAGTCCCAGGTCATGGATGGCGGTGCGATGGATCGTATCTGGTCCATCTCCGACGATCAGGCCAAGGGCCTTTCCGACCGGAAAGATGCGTTGCGACGGTGTTTGAAGAAGATGCCAGAACGCAATCGTGAGATGATTCAGTTACGGTACGGAGAAGGGCTCAGTTGCATCGAAGTGGCCAAGCAGATCGGTGCTTCACTCGATGCCGTGTACAAACGCCTGTCGCGTGCACATCGAGATCTCCGACGCTGTGTCGAGGGGACTTTGCACGGGGAGGTAACGCAGTGATAGTTGCCTGCACAATGATGGGTGAGAGGGTCCGCCGGGGGATCGCGGCATGAACGACAACACGCCAGCAAATGATGACCAGTCGATGTCGGACGATGACTTGATCGAATTGATCATTCGTTACAACGACGACGATCTGGACGAATACGAAATGACGGCTCTCGCGGCCGCGCTGGAAGGAGATGACCGCGCGGTTGAACTCTTCCATAGTATCGCCCTGCAGTCGCTGACCATCGCCGAAGTCACCTCGCCACGACACAAGCCAACTCCTTTCCCGCGGCAAACCATCTTCTGGTGGTCAGCTGCGATGGCGCTGGCAGCCAGCTTGGCATTCGCCGTCTTTCTCGACTTGCGGGCCGGTCAACTTCCGACCGTTGCCAAGCTGGTGCAAGCCACCGGTAAGGTCACCGTGACTATGCCGGATGGCGAAGCACGCAAGCTGGCGGTCGGAGACGATATTCCCGTAGGCATGAAGATCACGACACATGCGATCGGCAGTTCGGCCACGATTCAGTTCCCCGACCAGACACGCGTCAGCCTGCACGGAGCCACCGAGGCTGCTTTTCGGGAAGAAGACCATAAGCAGATCGATCTGTTTGTTGGCAACCTGGTAGCCGACGTTCAGCCGCAGCCGCAGGGCAAGCCAATGCAGATTCTTACCGAGCTCGCGGTCACTGACGTTCTGGGAACGGTTCTCTCGGTTCAGGCATCGCATCAGCGAACCGATGTCGATGTCGTTGAAGGGAAGGTCCGTGTGATACGTACCGGTGATCAAAGTACCGTGGATGTCGCTGCTGGCGAGAAGGCGATCGTGGCCCGCGATCTTCCTCTGAAAAGCCAACTCCGTATGCCAGCGCCTGATCACTGGGAGATCGATTTCGAGAAAGAGCTTCCCAGCGACTGGCGTAAAGGGATCTGGGCACAAGAGGGACTTCCTGCTGGTTCGTCCGGCGCGGTAACAGCCGAAACACGTCCTGGCTTCCTCGATCAGAGTGAAACCTGGTATCAGATCGAAACCTACAACCGTTGGAGCGAAGGCTTGTTCACGGTAGTGGAAGATACCCACATGAAGGTCACCTTCCGCGTCGATCCATCGGAAAACGTACAGGTTGTATTGTTGGCCCGCGGAGCCGATTTCCACGGCTCGGATAGTGTCTACGAATACGAGATCGGCGATACCGATTCTAAACCGGCCGCAGGCTGGCGGACGCTCGATGTTCCGTTGACCTCCTTCAAGAAGGTCCCTGCGGAAGATGCCATGATGAGCCCGCCGCAGCTCGGTCAGGTGATCTACAAGGTGGTTCTATCGACCCAGGATCGCGACGTCGGCCTGGTTGTCGACCAAATGCAATTCGCCCCCCAACCACCCGCTAAGCAAGACTAAGACCGAGCCTATCAAACACTGCTCGCAATGGTAGGGTGCGAGCAGCGAAGCGAATCGTACCAAGAGTAATGCGCGGGGTGCATGACACCGCGCACGGTTTCTTCCGGCTGCGCCCAAAAACTTTCCTAGCTAACTTCCGAGAATTCACGCAACTTCCGCGATCCTTGCTCGATGATCTTATTGTCTGGAGGGAAACCCAACTAAAGGCAATGAGAGCCTGGTTTTAAGCGTGTTTCTGAGGAAACACATCACTGCAAGGTTCCGAGCGATGATTACGTTCGACATAGTAGAATGGGAAGAAGCGGTACGAACCGCATTAGGAAGAGGAGGGCACCTGGTCGCCTTCCTGGTTGCGTTGGTCCTGATCGCTACCTACATGGGCGGTGGCCAACTGCTGGAAAACCCTGCGAAGCTGGTGATCGGCGGTTTCTTCGTCGGTTTCACGATGGATATGGTCTTCAGCATTTGCTGGAACCAAATGAGCGGATCCAAGGCCTAAGCAATTCCCACCGCTTCCCCTGCCAATTTCCTGCCTCGCTACCCACCCGAAGAAAGCCATCCCTCTCGGCTCTGTCATCAAGAGGTTTCAGGCTTTTCACCCGCGAGATATTTCTTCAAAAAAATATTCGAGGCGTACTTTGTTACTGAAGCGCTTTGCCCATAAATTACTTTCATGAGACCTCAGGGTTCTCTTTTCTCGGGGAACCATGCCCCGAGATTGGTAAGGCTCGCCGTCGAGTCTTTGACATCCGCGCATAAAAACAGGTGGCTGACCCTGCCAAGTCAGCCACCTGTTCCATTAGGGACAAGTGGACAAGACATTACAACTTGGCCGACATGCCCTCGGGAATCTTGCCGTCTTTCGTCAAGTTGAACTCGAAGTTCTTTTGATCAGGAGCCACCGTAATGCGAAGTTTCGATTGACGGTTGTACTCGGTAGGAATGATCGAAACGCTGTCTTCGGTCAGGCCGCGTTCGATTTCTTCCCGCGAAGGGTTCTTCTTCTGGACCATCTTGTGGGCATGAATCTGAACGGCCATTTCGCCTGGGGACGATTTCGCCGTGTAGTATCCATTTTCAATCAGGCCGCCTCCCATGCTGCCGCCGTTGATCGGCATCAGCGAGATCGAACCATCTTGCACTGGTTCGCCATCTAGCGTGACGCTGCCCGAGATCGTGATCATGCCGTCGCTTGGGCCACAGCCAGCCAGGAAGCTAATCGAGGCCAGCAATACAATACAGCTCGTCAAACAGGAGAGGTGTTTTTTGTTCATAGTGTGAATGCTCCGTCTGGAGGTTGGGGGAAGACCTGCTCACGTGGTGAGTCTTCCCGCTACCGAAACCAGGAGTCGTTATTGACTGACGACCTCGCCACCTTGCGTCGACGTTCGTGCACGCCATGCCCAGATGTCGATCGTCTCTGGCACGAAACTGACCGAACCGTCGAAGTTGCAAGCGTTCACCCCGCCTGGGTGCATGCTGAACGCTGCAAACGTCGCAGACCACCAGTTGTCGCCGCCGCTATGGCAAGGAATCTTCTGGAGGTAGTCGGTCGGGTTCCAGCAGCGACGACCACCATCGATCGAGGCCTTGGTGTTGGGCGTCAGGTAGCCGGTGAAACCAGCACCCGAAGCATAGATGCCTGCGGCATACATGCCTTGCCAGCCTTGGTCGTTCTGGTTCATGGGGACTTCCGAAACCATTACGGTGTTGCTCGTACCGTCGGTAATCGAAGCCATGCTGCGGATGTGGTCACCCATCTTGAAGGCCGAACCGCCGTTGTCGTAGGTCCAAACGCCGTCCCAGTTGTTGGCGTTGTGCTGATCGTAGTTCGTGTTGCCGACACAAACGGCATAGCTGTAACGTTGGTGCGACCAGTGGTTGTTGCCGCTGTTTGATTCACCCAGCGTGACCGTTTCCGAAGGGCACGAGTAAACGTCGATCGGCGTGGTGCGGTATAGGCGATTGTTACCGTCGTTGGCACGCACGTTGAAATTCAACGTTTCGTACATGGCCGTTTGTTCGATGAACGGGAGCAGTCGTCCGAAGACCGAGATCGTATCGCCGTTCCAGCCGGTGAAACCGAGATATGGGAAGTTGCGATAGGTGTCGTGATAGTTATGCATTGCCAACCCAATGTTCTTCAGGTTGTTCACGCACTGGGCACGTCGTGCTGCTTCGCGTGCCTGCTGTACGGCCGGCAAAAGCAAAGCGACCAACACGCCGATGATGGCGATCACGACCAACAACTCGACGAGCGTGAACCCGCGCTTGGCTCGAGGTGAGTGTGTGGATGACAACGAAAACGAGTTCATGATTCGGGACCTTTCACCGCCAAATGGCAGATAACGGGATGAAGAGGAAGAGTTCTAGTCCGTGGCGAAAATCAAATGAGATAAGTCCACCTGCGAGGCTCATCAGGTAAAGGTTATTTTCCGCCGTTTTTGTCGAAAGTGAATGAGAAGCGACGTTTACTTTTTGAGAAGTATTACGACTGTTTGCAAGGCCTTGTGAGAAGCCTTGGTGGTTATCCACCGTCTTGACCGCGTTTTGTGGGAGCTGGTTTTCCTTAGGTCGATAGGTGGCCAAAGAATTGCCACCTTCAATGTGATACTTATTTCGGGTGGATGATATGGTCTCAGAATCCAGGTCAATTGAGTTTCTTGTGCGTTAATTCCCCCATAAGAGGCACCCAAGTCTCAGTCGCGTTATAGGGATTCTAAGGTTTTAGAACGTGTAATTGAGCTTTTTTGCCTCGGGCTCGATTGGGTTAATGGGGGCGAGATCGATATTGCTCCGGAACGTTCGAAAGGCTTGGTCTTTCTCCCTATAAGAGGTCAAAAGATATGTCAGATCGATCGTGTACGAAGTTTAGCCGGCGATCTTCGGTGAACCCTTCTTCGGTGCCTGGAAATGATTCTCAAATGCTACGTAAGTCGTTTTCGTGGCAAGAGAAACAGTCGCAAAGGGGGAGCCCATTGGGCAAAATCCCCTGCTAATTTGGGGGACGAAAAGCTTGACTTCAACCGGTAAGGACGTAGATAGCTTGGACGCAGAATCCGATTCTTAGCGGTAAGCAGCCGCGGTCGAGTCAACGTCTGAAGCGTAAGAACGCAATTCCCAGGGCAGGAGAGATCACGATGCCGACCAGCGCCACCCTCGAGGCCACTCAGCCCTCGACGAAACCTTCCTCGCGTAAAGCCAAGACAACGACCGCCAGTTCGCGATCGATGGAGACCGAGCTGCGAAACGAAATCGCCCTGCTAAAAGCCGAGAACGCCGCGATTCACAAATCGCAAGCCGTGATCGAGTTTGAACCCAACGGAACGATCCTGACGGCGAACGATAATTTCCTCGGTGCCGTGGGGTACACGCTCGAAGAAATTCGAGGACAGCATCACCGATTGTTCGTCGATCCGGCCTATGCCCAAAGCGCCGAGTATCGTGACTTTTGGACTAAGCTCAGCCAAGGTAAGTTCGACGCCGGCCAATACAAACGCTTGGGTAAAGGTGGTCGCGAGATCTGGATCCAGGCTTCTTACAATCCAATTCTCGACGAAAACGGCAACACCATCAAAGTGGTGAAGTATGCCGTCGACATCACCGCTCAAAAATTGCAGGACGCGGACTTCCAAGGTCAGATCAACGCCGTCAGCAAAGCCCAGGCCGTCATCCAGTTCAACATGGATGGTACCATCATCACGGCGAATGAGAACTTCTTAAACGCTGTTGGTTACAAGTTGAACGAGATCCAGGGCCAGCACCACCGCATGTTCGTGGGAAGCGAATACGGTAACAGTGTCGAGTATCGCGATTTCTGGGCCAAGTTGAATCGTGGTCAGTACGAATCAGCCGAATACAAACGCTTTGGCAAAGGGGGCAAGGAAATCTGGATCCAGGCTTCCTACAATCCGATCTTCGATGCCAGCGGTAAGCCATACAAAGTGGTGAAGTACGCCACCGACGTGACCCAGCAGAAACTGGCTACGGCAAATTACTCGGGGCAGATGGATGCGATCAGCAAGTCGCAAGCTGTCATCGAATTCAACATGGACGGCACGATCCTGACGGCCAACGAGAACTTCCTGGGTGCCCTCGGCTACTCGCTGAGCGAAATTCAGGGACGTCATCACCAGATGTTCGTCGACAAGCAGTACGCTTCCAGCAGCGAGTACAAGCTGTTCTGGGAGAAACTGAACAAAGGTGAATTCGACGCCGGTCAATACAAACGTTTCGGCAAGGGTGACAAAGAGATCTGGATCCAAGCTTCGTACAACCCGATCTTCGATCTCAATGGCAAGCCATACAAGGTCGTCAAATACGCCACCGATATTACCAAGCAGGTACGTCTGCGTTTGGCAATGACCGAACTGATTGCTAACGTGAACGAAAGTGCCAACCAGTTCAGCGAAAGTGCCGCGACCGTCAGCGAAGCTTCGCAGTCGGTTGCCGAAGGGGCTCAGACCCAAAGTGCCGCGGTCGAACAGATCAGCGCTTCGGCCCAAGAGCTGACCCGCAGCATCCAAGGGGTGCGCGATCGTGCCAACGAAACCGATAAACTGGCCAACGAAACCAACGTGATCGCCGTCGAAGGTGGCCAGGCTGTCACCAAGAGTGGCGAAGCCATGGACCTGATCAAGGCATCGTCCGAACAGATCAGTGAGATCATTCAAGTGATCAGCGAGATCGCCAGCCAAACGAATCTTCTGGCCCTCAACGCAGCCATCGAAGCAGCTCGTGCCGGGGAACATGGTTTGGGTTTCGCCGTGGTCGCCGACGAAGTTCGCAAGTTGGCCGAACGTGCCAGCAACGCCGCCAAGGACGTTTCGGCCCTGATCAAGGAATCGACATCCCGCGTGGCCAATGGTGTCGAACTGAGTGCCCAGGCCGGCAGTGCGTTGGAAAAGATCGTCGCCGCCGTGGAAGCGACCTCCGGCAAGATCGCCGAGATCGCAGCCGCCACCGACGAGCAGATGAGCATGTCGCAAGAGGTGTACGGTACCGTTCAGCAAGTCGCCACGGTGACCGAGCAGTCGACCGCTTCCAGCGAAGAAATGGCTGCCAGTGCCGAAGAACTCGGTGCCCAGGCCAAGTCGCTACGTGACCTGGTCGACAGCTTCGACATGAGCCTGTAATTCGCTCAAAGCAAAACATGGGGAGGCTCGATTGAAGGGAACAATCAGCCTTGGGTGACAGGGGCCCGCGAGAAAGCGGTAGCCCCTTTCGCCGATTCTTGGGGACACATCTCCCGTTGGCTGACCGTCAGCGAAGCACATTGCGTTGTGTTGCCTGGTGTTTGTCGGGTCTCTTATAATGACTTCGCTCGCGATGTAGCAGACCAAGGTACTGTCGATAATAAAACGCTCAAATGAGATGTTGACACACGCATGAAAACATTCGCTCAACTCGGGATTCCATTTCCTCTTTTCGAGGCTCCCATCAGCGAGACAAGTGACTACCTTGGTATTTCGCAATGCGAGATCTGTGAGCAGCGGGAGCAGCATTGTTTTCGGTTGAATAACGGAGACCACGTCGTTGTTCGATGTCCTCAGTGTCAGACGGAAAATGGATTACGTGCGAATTGCCCCGGTACTTTCGCATGTCAATCATGCGCAAGCAGCCTGACTCTGCCTGGGCGATCGAAGAGGGAAGGCGTTCGGATTTGCTTCTCGTGTCTGCGTGAGGGGAAAGGGGCCATCGGCAAAGATACTGAGTTTGGCGCTGTCTGGTGGGAAAACGCGTTGCTTGGGCATACCCACGGAGTTCCTGGTTTGAAGGCAGCCGGCTTCGAAACGGTGATACTCGATCCGGAAGAAAATTGGGCTGGTGTTCGGCTATCGCAGGAAAAGTTGTTCGAGCTGTTGCGAACTCCATCCTTTAGTACGTGGCAAGGCGAAATATGGTTGTTTTGCTGTAAGAGCCCAATGACCTACATCGGGGAGTGGCAATCTGTTTCCGCCTCCCTCGAAGAAGAGGAATCACGAAAATTATTTGGGCAGTTGACTGCCGAGATAGAAGAATTTCCGAACTGGGACTGGGAGAGTGTTTCTAATCCAGATGGTGGTGTTAGTCTTTATGCTTTTCAATGTAAGCAGTGCGGTCATTACCGCGCGAACTATGATATGGATTAACATGAGCTTCCGCTCGCCCGTTCCGCGGAGAGATCTTCTTGGTCGGTTTATTTCAACCGATTTGTTAGGCATTCCTCGTTGAACGATCGTGCGGAGCGTTATATTCTTATTTCGGTAAGAACGTTTCCCCTCTGAAAGAGCCCCTGCATTATGTCGTCTGAACCTCACAAGATTCGTTTCGTGATGCTGGGTGGTTTTCTTGGAGCAGGAAAGACGACGGCGATTGGCCGTTTGGCCAAGCAGTATCAGGACCAAGGATTGAAGGTCGGGGTCGTGACCAACGATCAAGCGGCCGATCTGGTCGATACGAACCTGCTTCGTTCGCAAGGACTTAACGTGGGGGAAGTCGCCGGCGCTTGCTTCTGCTGCAACTTCAACGAATTGACTTCGACCGTTGAAACGTTGGCCGCCAGCGAGCGCCCCGACGTGGTGATCGCCGAGCCGGTCGGTAGCTGTACCGACCTGGTCGCGACAGTGGTTCAGCCGCTGATGCAGCTGTTCGACGCCCAGTTCGATGTCGCACCATATGGCGTGATATTGAAACCTTCGCATGGGCTGCGAATCTTGCGGAAAGAGGCCCAGGCAGGCTTCTCTCCTAAAGCGGCTTACATCTTCGAGAAACAGCTGGAAGAAGCCGACTTTCTGATCATTAACCGCATCGACGAACTGAGCCCGGAACAGGTCGAAGAACTCTCGATGCTGCTCACGGAGTTCGCCCCGGAAACGCCTATTCTCCGGATGTCGGCTAAGACAGGCGAAGGGATGGATTCTTTGAACGAAATGCTCGATCAGCGCGGAGCGTTCGGGCAGAAGATCCTTGAACTCGATTACGATGTCTACGCCGAAGGGGAAGCGGAGCTGGGATGGCTCAACAGTAGCCTGGATGCGAGCTGCGACGAACCGTTCGCGCTCGATGAAATGCTGCTGGGCATCGTGGAAGGACTTCGACAGCGTCTGGAAACCGCTGGAGCCGAGACCGCCCATCTGAAGACGATCGGCCTGTGGGAAGGGGCTTACGGAGTTGCGAACCTAGTGAGCAGTGACACGCCGGCGGTCCTCTCGTTGCCGTCGAACTGCCAGACGAAGACGGCTCATGTGGTGGTGAATGCCCGCGTAGCGGTCGACCCCGAGTCGCTTCGCACGCAAGTTGAAGAGGTCGTCCGCGAAGTCGCCGAACGCATGGGCGTGGCGGTGAAACTTCACCAAACCCAAAGCTTCCGCCCAGGTCGCCCCGTGCCAACGCACCGCTTCGCCAAGCCTGGCAGTTAGAGAGCGAAATTAAAAGGTGCCATTCTGAAATGAAAATGATGAACAACGCTGGCGTGCTCATCATAGGGTTAACGTCATGGATTGGGGCTAAGGGGTTAATGCGTTAGCTCGTAAGTAAGCAGTGCATTGATGCCAGGACCATCGCTACCGGAACCGTGTACCCGATACTGCTCGTCGAAGATATTTTCAACATTGAGTGAAAGCCGCTGGCGGGGCGAAATCATGCGGCCGTAACGGAAATTAAGCGTCGTATAACCTGGCGTGCCGCCGGGTGGAATTCGGTTGGTATCAGAGATGTCGCGATCATTCAGGCGATCTTGCTTATCAACAATCCAGGCGTAGGTATCGAACCAGTCGCGCCCGTCGTTCCATCGCTTACGCAAACCCAGGGTTCCCTGTTGCGGTGGAATGCGGGACAGCGGTTGCCCCGTGTCGACGTTGCGTCCGTAGGTATACCAGTAGTTGCCGTACACGCTCCATTCGTAGCTTAACTGGTATTCGGCCGAGAACTCGACACCGTTCAGATAGGCCTGCGAGTTCGTGCGGTCCAGCAGAAGCATCGTGTTCGGAGCACTTGTGTCGATGAAGTTTTGCAGGTCGTTCCACCAGACAAATGTTTGAGCCCGGAATCGCTCGGTGTTCAGCTTGGTACCGACTTCATACGTGATACTTGTTTCCGGCTGTAGATCGGGGTTGGGCAACTGGGTTCCCACAAACACGTTTCCGTTGATGGTTGCCAGGTCGTCCAGGTTAGGTGCGCGGAAACCTTCGCTGATCGAACCCACCAGGTGCAGTTCGTCGGTCAATTCGTATGTTAGTCCGATGTTGCCAATCCAATCTTGATATTCGGGATCGATATGATCCGTTACCGAGTTGGCAGTTACGGTAGCGCCAGCGGCAACGTGTTCATAGCGGACGCCGCTGGAAAGGAGTAGGCGATCCGTCATCCAAAAGTCCCATTGGACATAGGCACCATAACGCGAATAGAAGGCATCGTCGGGGATCTCCCCAGCTCGGTCGGTAATCGCCGGTGGATCGGTGCCGTAGTTGAAATCGGTTCGCGCTGATCCAATTTCATCGTGGTACCAGTCGAAACCGTACGAGACAGTCCCCAGTGAATCGCAGTCCTTCATGAAGCTGAAGGTCAGCCCGAACTGCTCGTCGAAGAAGCTCCGTTCGCTGACGATATTCGGATTGGCCGACATGCGATAGTCGCGATCCTTCCGTAATTCGTCGGTTCGATGATACGAAGTGGTGATCTGGTAGAAGTCTGCCAGGCCAACGTCGCTGACACCCTGATAGCGGATGTAATACAGATCGCGTACTTGGGGATCGAAGATCGATTCGCGGTTGGAAGGATAGCGGTCGGTGCGGAAAATGTCTTCGCCTCGGTAGTGCTGCAAGCCGAAGATCAACTCGGAGGAGTCATCTACCAGGTAGGTGACTTTCAAATCGGCTGCATTGTATCGCCAACTGGTTGCTGGCTGACGGCCGACATCGAATCCTACCGGAGCATCTGGCGAACCGCCGATATCGAGGTTGTTGTAGTTGCCATAGGTGCCACCTCCATAAAAGCCGGTCGACTCGGTGTAACCTTCGACACTAACGCGGCCTGTATAGCCGAGGTCGGCCGAACTAAACCGTTGAATGGTGCCACCGGTGGTGTAATTCAGGCCGGTGTAGTTGGCGCTTTTCGTGACGACGTTGATGACACCGCCGATAGCATCTCCACCGTACAAGACGCTGCCTGGACCTCGAATGACTTCAATGTGATCGACGGTGTTGGGGTCGATGGTATTGAAATACTGATTCGGTCCACTCCGGAAAGTAGAGTTAGTCATGCGAACGCCGTCGACCAAGATCAGCACTTGTTGTCCTGTGAGACCGCGAATATACGGCGACGACTGGCCTCGCCCTGTTCGCTGCATCATCACGCCAACTTCGTTCTCTAGGGCCTGACCCATGTCGAGCGGGGCTTTCTCGATCAGCCGCTGCTGGGAAATGATATCGATGGCTCGAGGGTTATCGAAAACCGAAAGGGGAGCACCACGAGATCCTCCATCCCACGGCTGGGCAACCTGGTCGGTCAGCGATGGGAAGAGCTCGTTGAAATTGAACGTTTCGGAGGGAAACGAACTGGAAGGGGATTCGAGCGGCCCCGCTTCCTGGGCCTCGGCGGAATCGGCTTCAGGGGTGACTTCGACGCGAGGTAGCTGCGGAGGGGTAGGTTCTTCCTGAAGTGCTACTGGCTGGGTTGTACCTTGCTGAGCGTGAACGAGACCTCCGCTAGCACCTACACAAAAAAGTGCTAAAAGAGTGATGCGTGTCATAGCTTTGTGCTGGCTCCTGACCGAGGAAAGCTAAGCTCGACCGGCTCTAGAGCTGCGAGGTTGCTATCCAGGTAAGTTGTAGGGTTTTAACCGGTTCGACCAATTTCTATGTCGTAAGCGATACATTTCGCTGTTACCGGCAAGGTTTTCCTGGGCTGCCTATTTTCTGCCCAAGGGGCCACTCGCTGTCGAAATGGTTGCCCGATGTTGTCGAGCGCGACATGGGTGTCGGATAGAGCGACATGCTTTCGCTCAAAACGGTCGAAAATCGCGAGAAAATGGGATCGGCGCGGTAGTTGCATAGTTTGGTAAGAGCTTTTTTCGCGTGATTGCGAGGAGAGTTTTTTCAAAAAAGTTATCCGAATGCTCCCCAAGGCGTTCAACCGATTCCCTTAGCAGGAAGTGTTCATCACCATGCATCGTAGCTATGATGGCATAAGCGGTACCCAGGTAACCGACCGCCCCCAGCAGAACCCAAGTGTAGAACCACAGCATCCATCAGCCATTGCCTCAGATGACCTTCTTAAAGGGCGTCGTCAGGTGTGGATTGATCATGATGGGACACTCTACTGCTTGAAGGCGACCTCAAATGGTCGTTTGTATTTAACGAAATAAGAGCTCTTTGAGTTTCAGGGGCTCGCTTTCCTTGGCCTGTCTCTGCGGTTGTTTTCGGCCGTTTCGCGGCTGTTTTCATGCAACGACTCACGACAACTCAATTTGCCTTCCATCTGTCGGTCTGGAGCCATGTGGCTCTGGTGATCGCCATGGCATGGCAAAGTATGAAGTTGTTTCAGCCGGTCGATTTCGCAGGGGAGCGTCAGGCCGTGACCGTCTCGGCTACGTTTGCCCCTCCGGTTGTGCTTAGCGAACCGGAACCGATCGAGCTGGTTCAAAGTGAAATGGATGCCGCTGAGTCGACCGTCGAGGTCGAGCCTGACGATACGATCGCGAAAGAAACACTTCAGATCGAGCCAACTCATCAGATGGCCGAACTGTTGGTCGATGCGGTGAAGGCCACCCCCAACGTCCAGGTTGCCGAGCGTCGGCAGTTTAAGCGACAGCCAAAAAAAGCCGAGCCGCAAATGCAGCATCTGCCGCGGCATTCACGCCCCGTACCCATGGCGACACTGGCTTTGTCGGTCCCTGTTCCGGTGGGGACCACGTTGGAAACGCCGCCTGACTTCTCGATGAATCCGCCACCCAGGTATCCGGCCGAGGCGGTCCGTAATGGCTGGGAAGGGGAAGTCTTATTGCGGATTACGGTGGCCCCTGATGGGCAAGTCAGCCGAGTGAGTATCGAGAAGAGCAGTGGCCATGAAATCCTCGATCAGGCAGCCCTTCGCGCCGTAAGTACATGGAAGGGGGTGCCTGCCACCCAGGCAGGCGAGCCGGTCTCTGTGGTTCGCCTAATGCCAGTCAGGTTCCTACGTTAGGAGCCCTGCGACCCCCTCGGTCGCCGAGCCGGAACAATCGGTAATTTCAACACATGGCTTGCAAATGATCTGCGGTAAAACGAAATGCTAGCGGTTTCTGTGTGTTTTGGGCGCTGCTTCGCTCTTGGGTAACCGATAACGATCTTAACGCCTGGGCAGCGGTTGCCTGGCGAGCCGAGATGATAGTTGTCCGGGGCAGGGCAGGCATGCAGGCAAACAAGCATCTTCTTCGAAGTACGGCCGAGGTCGTTGGTGCGGTTGCGCTGGCCGAAGTCGTCTCGACGCTGGTCTTGCCGCTGGTAATTCCTCAGTTACCTAATTTCGCTTTGCATATGCTGGGGATGGCGGTCACGCTGCTGATTGCAGCTCCGCTGATTATCTATCGCTTGATGACCTCCTGGGGCGTAAAGTTGTCGCCGGTCACTCAAAAGGTCTCGACCGACGTTATGCGTCCGGCGACATTGGTCCTGGTTTGCGGTGTCGCGGTGACCGGTTTCTTTGCATATTGGATGGCCTGCGAAGCACACCGCCAGTCGGAAGTAGCCTTCGACGCTCTGGGCGAACGAGTGCGAACGGAAGTCGCCCGGCGTATGAAAGAATTTGAAGATGGTTTAAAGGCATTGCGCGGTCTTCACGAAGCCACCGAAGAACTCACGCTCGTCGAGTTCCGTGAGTACTGCAAAGTAGTCGATCCCCAAGTGTGCTTTCAAGGCGCGATGGGGCAGGGCTTTATTCAAAGCGTAAAAAAGGATGATGTCGGCCAGTTCATGGCTTGGTCCGAGGAGAAGCTAGGCAAAGAATTCCGGATTAAAACCGCAGGAAATCTTGATCAATACGACGATTACTTTGTCATTTGTCATATCGAACCTCTGGCCGCAAACCGAGCTGCCTGGGGGCTGGATGTTGGTTCGGAAATCAACCGTCGCGTCGCCGCCGAGACGGCACGTGCTACGGGCTTGCCGACTTTAACGGCGAAGATCAACCTGGTTCAGGATCAACTGCACCACAATGGGTTTCTTTATTATCTGGCTGTCTACCAGCCTGGCGTTTCGCTCGATACCAGGCAACAACGCGAAGAGGCGTTTTTGGGTTGGGTCTACATGCCGATTACTTCAGAGTTGGCACTTGATGGTATTCTTGCATCGGGCGACGGCAAGGTGGATGTCGAAGTTTATGACACAATGGCCATCGATCCTTCCAACAAACTGTTTTGCGACCATGGCTATCACTTCAAAAGTGACGACGAAAAGCACAGTTATCTGCCGATCTTTTCTAAGTCGTATCCGTTGATTTTTGGTGGTCGTCAATGGACCGTGCAGATCAGCAGTAATCCTAACTTCGATACCAGTGCACTCTTTCTGCGTCCGTTTTTCACCACGGTGATCGGCGGGACGTTGACCGTGCTGCTGGCGGCGATGGTCTGGAATATGGGGACGTCGCGTCTGCGAGCGATTCAACTGGCCGAGTCGATGACGGCCGATCTGAAAACGGCCAAAGAAGAAGCCGAGGAAGGCTTTCGCCGGTTCACGACCATTTTCGAAAACGTACCGGTGGGGGTGAATCTGCTGGACGTCGATGGATGCGTGCTCGAGACCAATCCGGCCGGTTTAGAGTTGTGGGAGGCCAGGTCCCAGGAAGAGATCCGCGGAAGATCGATTCTCGAACAGATACCTAGGCAGTTCCATAGCCAGGTAATCCGCAGCCTGTGTGATGCCTTGGTAGGGCATCCTTGCTGTGTCGAGTTTCAAATGACGGGGCTTCGTGGTACCAATCGCTTGATCGAACTCCATGCGGTCGTGTTCGAGAATCCAACGCAAACCTACAAGAAGTCGTACCTGTTGACGGCCCTTCGCGACGTAACCGTGCAGCGAAATGCCGAGGCCGATCTTCGCGAAGCTCGCGAAAAGGCCGAAGAAGCCAATCAAAGTAAGAGCGAGTTTCTCGCCAATATGAGCCATGAAATCCGGACGCCGATGACGGCCATTCTGGGTTATGCAGATCTCTTGGCCGAACAGTCTTCGTCCGATACGGATCACCCAGAGAGGTTGGAGTATATCGATACGATCCGCCGCAACGGCGAGCATCTGTTGGCGATCATCAACGACATTCTCGACTTGTCGAAAATTGAAGCGGGCAAGATGACGGTCGAGTCGGTACCAATGCGTCTCGATGCGCTCGTACGCGACGTGATGGATCTGATGCAGGTCAAAGCAAACGCAAAGGGGTTAGCGCTTGATTCGATCGTGGAAAGCAATATTCCGATGATCATCGATAGCGACCCGATCCGCTTGCGGCAGATTCTGGTCAACCTGCTGGGCAACGCGATCAAGTTTACCGAGATCGGTCGTGTTCGACTTCGCGTATGCTACGTGCCATCGCAGAATAGCCTGCGACTGTCCGTCGAAGATAGCGGCATCGGCATGACCGAAAGCCAACTGCAGCGACTGTTCCAGGCATTCGTCCAAGCCGACAGTTCAACGGCCCGCCGCTTCGGTGGAACGGGGCTTGGCCTGCGAATCAGCAAGCGTCTTGCCCAGATGCTCGGCGGCGATATCAGCGTTACTAGCGAGCCAGGAGCAGGGAGTGTCTTCTGTCTTTCCCTGGCACTCGAAAAGATCAACGAGAACAACTGGCTCACCCCAGACGAAGCGTGTGCTGCGGCGATGCAGAAGAAAGAAGCCATCGAGAGTTCGACGAAGTTGCCGACCCATGCCCTGCAGGGGATGCGAATCCTGTTGGCAGAGGATGGCCCTGACAACATCCGTTTGATTTCGTTCCATCTTCGTAAAGCCGGTGCCGAAGTGACTACCGTCGAGAACGGCAAGCTGACCGTCGAGCAGATGACCCAGGACGGAACGGTCGATGGCCCGCTGGAAGTGCCATCACGTTTCGATGTGATTCTCACCGACATGCAGATGCCCGAGATGGACGGATATCAGGCAACGAGTTTGTTGCGAGAGAAAGGATGCACGCTTCCGATCGTCGCTCTGACGGCCCATGCCATGGCTGGCGACCTGCAGAAGTGCCTGGACGCTGGCTGCTCGAACTATACCACCAAGCCGATCGACCGCAAGCGACTGATCGAAGTGCTGCAGCAGTACCACCCCGAAGCGATGCAATCGGCGGTGATCTAGTTGCTCCATCGCTACGGCAACAACAGGGTGCGATCTGCTTCGCTGTTCGTACCCTGCGGAATGTTCTCCTGGGCCGCAGGTTCTGTTTTGCGGGAATCTTTAGGTCGGTAGCCGTTGACAATTCATGCTAACGGTTAGTAGGCTAAAAGGGTGTTGTTGAGACATCGTCTCTTTAAGGTCAGCCGCCGCCAGCCTTTCTCGCCTGCCCAACCCTCCCCCCGATGAATCGAAGAAAGGTGGCCTAAATGTCTTTGCGTAAAGGCTTTACGCTCGTTGAACTGTTGGTGGTGATCGCCATCATCGGAATCCTGATCGCCATGCTTCTGCCTGCAGTGCAACAGGCCCGGGAAGCCGCTCGGCGGATGCAGTGCCAGAACAACCTGAAGCAAATCGGTCTCGGTTTCCATAATTTCCACGACACGATGGGAGGGTTCCCCGGAGCGATTTCCAATAGCGGTGCGATCCATTACTGGGGTGCTCAAATCCTGCCGTACATGGAACAGAACCCACTGGCCGAGTTGTACGATTACAGCGTGAAGTGGAATGCGGTGGAGAACAAGGAAGCGGTTCAGTTTCCGGTGCCGTTCATGCTCTGCCCGAGCACTCCCGGCAGCCCCATCCCACACCCCAAGTTCAAAACGGGAACCGACGGTTGGGGATCTCTGGGGGCCGACTACATTGGTAGCCAGGGGCCGAACTCCGACCAATGGGACTTCGCTTCAATCCCCGAACCCAACGACTACAACGGTTTCTTTACTGGTTCAGTCAAGGATGCGAAGAAGGGACGCCGGATGCGTGACATCACCGACGGCACCTCGCACACCGCCGGCGTTGTCGAATGTGCTGGGCGACCGCAGTACTGGTACAAGAACAAGCTGGTCCCTGATAGCGGTTTAGAGACCAGCAGCGGGTCGATGTACAACTCGCTGTGTAGCTGGGCCGATCCCAACATCGCCAAGATGAAAGGTTGGACGTTCGACGAGACGCAAACCGACCCCATGGATCGCTTCGATGACCCAGGTCCGCAAATGGTCAACGGCGTGAACAAGTGGTCGATCTACGCTTTTCACCCCGCCGGCGCGAATGTCTCGATGGCCGATGGTTCGGTGAAATTCGTCACCGAGACAACCAGCGTCGACGTGATTTGTGCCTTGTTAACCATCGATGGTGGCGAGATCGTCAGCGAGAACTAATGCGACCCAACTCTTTCCAACGAAGATGTACGCTCTCGGCACTTTTGCTGCTGGGAGCGTTAACGGCTTCTGCCAAGGCTCAAGTAGCGACCGCCGATGCCAAGCGGGCCGTTCGCCCCGAGCAAACGGATCTGGCGCGGCAAGCTCGTGCCGAGGGGCTACGCGCTGTCTACTCGCAGAAGCCCGATACATGGCCTGTGCCACACGTCGACGAAGGAGTGCAATGGAAAGAGATCGGGCTGCTGCCAGAGGTTGTCCATCCTGCCGCCAATCCGCACAATCAGGCGAAAGAATCGCTCGGCAAAGCGTTGTTCTTCGACCCACGTCTTTCCGGTAGCGGACAGATCGCGTGTGCTTCGTGTCACGACCCTGACCTGGCCTGGACCGATGGTCGCACGACCAGCTTTGGTCACGCGCGGAAGATGCTTGCCCGCAATGCTCCGACGACGCGTTTCGCGGCGCATCAAGAGAAATTCTTCTGGGATGGCCGGGCCGAGTCTTTGGAAGAACAAGCCGTGGCCGTGCTGTTGAATCCCGACGAAATGCATGCCAGCCGCGATCATGTGGTGAAGACGGTCGCCTCCATCACCGCCTATCAGAAGCAGTTCGGTGAAGCGTTTGGTGATGAAGAGGTCACGCTCGAACGTGTCGGTCAGGCGATTGCTTGCTTCGAGCGTATGACGGTCAACGGTCGCAGCCGCTTCGATGCGTTTTTGAAAGGGAAGTCCGACGTGATGTCGGATGCGGCGATCCGGGGAATGGACCTGTTTCGCCGCGAGGCTCGCTGCATGAACTGCCATCATGGCCCGCTGCTGAGTGACGGAAAGTTTCACGATGTCGGCTTGAGTTACTACGGCCGCAAGTATGAAGACCTCGGTCGCTTTGAAATCACCGGCGAGGCAAATGATGTCGGTCGTTTTCGCACGCCAGTCCTGCGCGACGTGACCTCGACCGAGCCGCTGATGCACAACGGACTGTTTCATCTACAAGGCGTACTGAACATGTACAACGCCGGTATGCCGACTCTCAAACGCAAAGAGCACCAGCAAGACGACGCCCGCTTCCCGACCAAGTCGCCCCACCTGAAGCCATTAGGGCTCAATCGACAAGACCTGGAAGACCTGGCCGCGTTCCTTTCGTCGCTGGAAGAACCGAAGCTCCGCGTCCGTCCCCCTGAGCTACCTGGCCTGCACGCTGCCCCTTAGTCACACCCTACGGCGGATGGGGGCTCGCCAATTGCTGGAGTGGGAAACGCAATGCGATTAGAGTAGCAAGAAGTGCTTACCTCCAACGGGAGTGATTGCGATGCGATTCTCGCTACGAAATCTGTTGATCTGCGTGACGATTCTTTTTCTGTTGCTGCCAGCGATGCGGCCCGTCGCGGACTACATTCGCCGGGAACGAGAATATGGACGTCGACAAGCTGAGATTGAACGGTTGCATCTCCAGATCATGGCAAAACGTGCCAGTATGCCGCTCCGATTAGCGTCTCGTTCTAGACTTCAGGAAGAGGAACTTCGTCGAATCGACGTGTATCTCGCTAAGGAAAACAATCGGAGTCTTCACGCAGAATCCCCTTAGTGCTTCCCCACTAGAGTGCGGTTGCCGGGGGCTTTTCTCTCGATGCTTCTTTCTGGGTTGTCTTAAGGGGCGTTAACCGGTTATTGGTCGGAATCTCCCCCTACGAATCGTTATCGATTCGCGTTAACCTATTATCTAGGCGAAGATTAGGCATCCGAAGAAGCGAGACGAGTACGAACATGTATCACGAAGAGCATGTGCCTGGGTTGAATCTGTTGGTTGAGTTGCTCGACCAGGTCGTTCGCGAACAAGTCGGTGATTCGCTGGCCGAAACGATGGGACGCATACGCCGAATGTCGCTCGAACGCCGGTCAGGCATGCCCGATGCCGAAGAACGTCTGCTGGCCGAAATCGGTCGTATTCCCAAGCAGCAGCTGCGTAGCGTGATTCGTTGGCTGAGTCTCTACTTCGACCTGGCCAACCTGGCCGAAGACTACCATCGCGTGCGGATTCTCGACCAGCGCGCCGAGGAAGCGGAAGCCGAGGGCCTGCCGCGCAGTGAGTCGATTGCCGATGCGATTCGCCAGCTTTGCGCCAGTGGCTGCACGGCTGCCGAGATGCAGGACTGGCTAGACCGCCTGGCGATCACGCCGGTCTTCACCGCCCACCCCAGCGAAGCTAAACGCCGAACAACGCGCGAACTGCTGCGACGTCTGCGCGATCACTTGCCATACCTGGAAGATCATCCGCACGACGAAGACTACCAGGCCGCTCTAAGCGATCTGACCCTACTATGGCAGACCGACTCGCTGCGTCCCCAGCGGCCAGGCGTGATGGGAGAGGTCGAGCGTGGGTTGTTCTTCGCGGAAGCTCTGTGGGATGTCGCTCCGCAGATCTATCACGAAATGCGAATGGCCCTGGCTCGCTATTACCCCACACATCAGTTCGAGCTAAAGCCGTTTCTCACGTTCGGCAGCTGGATCGGTGGCGACCGTGACGGGCATCCATTCGTGACCGCCAAGGTGACCGCGACAACCCTCAGCCTGCTTCGTAAGACCGCGCTGGAACGTCATCTTTCGTACTGCCGCGAGTTAAAGAAGACCCTGGTTACTTCCGATCGACAGGCCGCCGTCAGTGATGAAATTCGCGAACGCTTGGCCACCGCTGCCGAACATTGGACGGAGCTTGCCCAGCGTCTGGAAGAGGTCTCGCCGAACGAAGTTTATCGCAGCTACTTGAAGATGATCGAGTTCCGGCTCGAGGTCTCGCTAGGCCTGGCAAGTGTTGAAGGAGACAACCACGTTGCCTACCAGCAGCCAGAAGAGCTGATGGAAGAAGTCGAGATGCTGCGCGAGAGCATGCTCGAACATCAAGGGCGACGCGTGGTCGAGCGATATCTCGATCCGTGGAAAGATCGCCTGCAAACGTTTGGTTTCCATTTCTTCTCGCTCGATATACGCCAAGACTCCGACGTTCATCGCAACGCATTGCGAGAGATCCTGTACGCCGATCTTCCCGAAGATCAGAAGATCGAAGAAGCCGACTGGCTGAAGCGACTTTGCCAGCTCGAGCAGCCGAAGATCGATACGACCAAGCTTAGCGAAATGGCCCAGGAAGTGTTGGCCACCTTCGGCGTGCTGGCCGATACGATGGCGACCGGCGGACCGAAGCCGTTCGGCGGGTACGTGATCAGCATGACGCATCAGCCGGCCGACGTGGTCGCCGTGCTGTGGCTGTGGAACTACGTTTGGAATCAGAGGTATCCCGGCAAGCCGCGGCCTTACCTGCCGATCTCGCCGCTGTTTGAAACGATCGACGACTTAGAGCGGGCTCCGATTATCTTCGAGGCGATGCTCAAGCAGCCGGTCTATCGCGATTACTTGGGACAGCAAGCACGGCTGGAACAGATGATCATGGTGGGCTACTCCGACAGTACGAAGGATGGCGGTTACCTGACGGCATCGTGGAACCTGCACCAGGCCCAGGAACGCCTGGCCGAGGTGGCGGCGAAGCATCATGTTGAGATGACCATCTTCCATGGTCGTGGTGGTAGCCTGGGTCGTGGCGGTGGTCCGGCCGCTCGTGGGATTCAGTCGTTGCCGCCACAAGCGGTTGATGGCAAGCTGCGTCTGACCGAGCAAGGGGAAGTGCTGGCCGAGCGGTACGACAACGCCGTGATCGCCCACCGTCATATCGAACAGTTGACCAACGCAACGCTGCTGGTTAGTGCGTCGACTCATTCGCCTGAGATGGAAAACTGGAAGGAGATGAGCGAGTCGATGAGCCAAGCCGCGCTGGCCAAGTATCGCGAACTGGTCTCGCACGAAGACTTCCTGCGATACTTCGATCAGGCCACGCCTATCAGCGAGATCGAAGGCCTGCCGATCGGTTCGCGTCCGGCGCGGCGTCGTGCTCGTAAATCGCTCAAGGATCTGCGAGCGATTCCTTGGACGTTTGCCTGGACCCAGTCGCGGCAACTGTTGCCGGCCTGGTATGGCATGGGGACTGGTATTCGCACCCTGGTCGATGCCCAGGGTGGAGACTGGGAACCTCTGCAAGAGATGTATCAAGAGTGGCCCGTCTTCCAGGCCACAATCGATAACGCCGAACTGGCCCTGGCCAAGGCCGATATGGACATCGCTCGTGACTACGCCGAGCTGGCTGGCACAGCCCAGGAAAGTATCTGGCGGATGATCGACGAAGAGTATCGTTTGTCGTGCGGGGTGATCTGCTTGATTCGCCAGCAGCATGAACTTCTAGAGAAGATCGGCTGGCTCAATCGCAGCATTCGCAGCCGCAACCCTTATGTCGATCCGTTGAATTTGATTCAGATTCAATTGATCAAGCAAAGTCGCGAAAGTGGCGAGGCTCCCGACGAAGAAGGAACCGACGGCCTGGCCCAGATGATCCGGCTCACCATCCAAGGCATTGCCGCCGGTCTGCGTTCGACAGGTTAGGCAACACACAGGGAATGCTGCCGTATGTTGGGATTCCTTTAACTTGGAAAGAAATGCTAGGAATTTGGTGGTAAAACGGTAGACTATCAATCCTAGCCATAATCCTTTTCCAACTCCCCCAACAATTGCCATGAAAAGCATCCTACCTGTGCTGCTATGGGGATGGTTCGTCCTTGCCATAGGTTGTGGTCCCACAGCTGATTTGTCGGTACCACGTTTCGTGCCGCGGCCGGTGGTTTGGCTGAATAACTGGCAGCCGGCGCAGCTGACCGAGTCGCGCAGCGAGGCTGAAGAGCTTCTGCAGAAGGGGGACGCGCTCAAGGCTCAGGGTATGTACGATGCGGCGGAAGAGATGTACGTCGACGCGTGCAATGCTGATCCCGACTTTGCCTTTCCGATGTATCAGCTGGCATGCAATTACGAACTGTCGGGCAAGCATGACGAAGCGCTTGAAGCGTTCCGGCAGGCAATGCAGCGTGGCTTCGACGACTTCCCCACCGCGCTCAGCGATGACGAACTTGGCAAGATTCGCCGCCGCAGTGATTTTCAAGAATCGCTGGCCACGATTCGCACTCGGTACATCATCGCGGCCTCCGACCATGTCGGCCAGCCAATCGCCGTTCGGCCGGAAACCGACAAGCCTCCGCAAGGCTGGCCGATCATTTTGCTTTTGCACGGATACGGCGATAGTCACCTGAACTACCTGGACGAAGCCAAGCTATGGGCCAAGCAGGGGCTTGTCGCCGTGGTGGTGCCAGGCAGTGTTCCTACGCATGGCGACTACTATCAGTGGTCGGACGACTCAGTCGAGCCAACACACCAAGACCTGCAGGCGATCGTGAACTCAACGCTGTTCGACGGCGTGGTCGATTTGAATCGCGTCTACTTGCTCGGTTTCTCGCAAGGAGCGCTACATGCCATGTTGGTGACCGAGGAACATCCCGACTTGTACGCGGGCTGCGTGGCGCTTTCCCCGGGTGGTAGTCTAATCAGTCAACTAGCCTGGCCTTCACTCGATCCGAAGAAGGGAACGGCGCGGTTTGTCCTCATTCACGGCGACGAAGAGCCGCATGCCCCTTTGGTGAAGATCTGGGCTCGCGAGTGCGGTAAGGCGAAGTGGATGTTCGAGAGTCAGACCCATCCCGGCGGCCATCACTTCCCCGACGACTGGGAAGACCGTGTGCCAGGAATTGCGAGTTTCTTGCAGAAGTAAGTTGCCGGCTTACTTGTCGGGAGCCATCGCGTGATCTCCCAGGCGAACGGTTTCGCTGTCGGGCGTGATCGTAAGAAGTTCATGATAACGCCCATCCAGGCTTTCGATCGAGAAGACGTGCCCGACGAACGTGCCGAACGGACGTTTCTCACCGGGCATAAGATCGAACGTATTACGTCGTTGGCCTGACACATCAATCCAGGTAACGCGGACCGTGCCGTCGTAGCGATTGTCGAGCGTTAGGTTCTTACGCGGGCCATTCCTTTGCGAGTGAATCTGAGGACGCAGAACGATCTTGTGCGGAATGAGTACCTTTTGCACGCGGGCCTGCAGGTCGGCTTCGACCTTGGGATGCTGGCCGAAAATGTTAACGTTTTCCTGGGGATCGCTGGCGTGATCGTAAAGCTCTTGGTGCTTGATGGTGGCGTCGTCCATGCCGCGCCACTCGATGTAGTGCCAACGATCGGTGCGGATGCCGTTGCCGATCAGTGGTCGCCAGATGTATTGGCTATAGGCGACGCCGGTGTGCGGCGCGGCCGGATCATCGAGCAAATGGGCAGCGCTCTGGCCGTCGAGGAACTCAGGAACCGGAAGTCCGGTCAGGTCGCACAGCGTGGGGAAGATGTCGAGCGATTCGACAATGCGATTGGTTCGTTGACCGTTGGCCTGAGCTTGCGGGGAGCGAATGATCATCGGGATCCGCGTGTCGATCTCCAGGTTGGTCATCTTTCCCCAGCCGTTGTGTTCTCCCAGCTTCCAACCGTGATCGCTCCACAGAACGACGATCGTGTTGTCGGTCAGCTTCTGCTGGTCGAGGGCATCCAGCAGCAGACCTACCTGGGCATCGATGAACGAAACGCTGGCGAAGTACGCATGGCGAAACCGGCGAGCTTCTGCCTCACTCACGCTTCCTACATGTGGCTTAGGAACGTGGATGGCGTCGGCATAGTGAGTCATCTCGTAATTTGTTCCGACGGCAACCTCGGGCGAATTCTTCGGTGGATAAGGATTGATAGCCAAGGGAAGCGAGTCGCGATTGTACTTATCCCAGTAGCGTTTGGGCGGGCACCACGGCAAGTGAGGCTGCGTATAGCCCACGGCTAACAGGAACGGCTGCTGGCTATGAGAAAGCTCTTTCAAGCGTTCGATGGCCATGACGGTCAGCTCGCCGTCGTGGTGTTCGACGTCGGCAATATCAGGAGCGTTAGCGATCACGCCTCGCAAGTTATTGTAGCGCCAGTCGTCTTCTGCGATGGTCTGGGCAACCTTATTGCGAAATGCTTTCTGCTCTGGTGAATAGTTCGTCAGCTCGGCGTCGGGCCAGCGGTGAGGGCGACTCCACGAACGCGGGTCTTGCCAGGGGTTGTGGAAGATCTTGCCCATACCTTCGCATGTGTAACCATGCTGACGAAAGTATTGCGGTAGTGTTACGGCTTCAGGCAGCGTTTCGCGAAAGTGAAACGGCAGCGTCCAGCAGCCTAGCTTGTCTGGTCGCAGGCCGGTGAACGTACTGGCCCGCGATGGATTGCAGACGGCTACCTGGACGTAACAACGATCGAAAATCACACCACTTTCCGCCAAACGATCGATGCTGGGGGAAAGGATGTGGTCTGCCCCGTAACACTTCAATTCTGGGCGAAGATCGTCAACGCAGATCAAAAGCACGTTAGGGTGCTTGTCGGGCTGGTCGGCTGCGTAACACGCCGCCGCTGCGTTGGACGCACTAAACGCGACCATCATCAGCAGGCATCGAAGTGGACGAGCAAACATGCATTCACCTGGGGTGCGAGGGGGATCTAATGAGCCGGGATGATGGCCTGGGCCGAGCGATCATCGACTTTGAAATAGCCTAGCGGCTTATCTTGCAGGTTAGTGATTTGCCAAATGGCACCAGGGCGAGTGGCTTGCCGAGCCGTTTTGGTAGGTTGGATTTCCTCGTAGAACTTTGGCTGTCCCATTCGGTCAACCCAATACAGCTTGACCGGTGCTTCCGATTGGTTGATGAAGAAGACCGGGAATTGCGAACCGTCGGGCCGCGAAGGGGGAGCCTTGTCGTCCCCTAAGGTAACCCACGTCAGTTTGTTGAGTGACTGAATGCTTGGCTCAGGCTTACTGGCGAAACTGGTGGGACCTTTCGCACGAAGCTCGGCTAGTTTGTCAGCGTACTTGGGATCGGCGGCCAGGTTGTTCCATTCATAGCGATCTGCTGCGATGTCGTACAGTTCTTCGTCACCGTTGGCATAGTGAATGTATCGCCAGCGGTTGTCGCTCAGGCCGTAATCGCCGGGGTTGTGTAAGCAGGTCACCGAAACGTGAGGCCACTGGCCGTCGACGTCTTTTAGCAGCGGAGTAAGACTTGGTCCGTCGTGCACTTTGCTGGGTGGCAGGCCGCACAGGTCGAAAAGCGTTGGAGCGAGGCTTACCAGGTTGACCGGTTGGTTGCAGATGCCTGATGACGTTCCCTCAGGCAGGCCAGGGCAGTTCTTGGGTACGCGGATCATCAAAGGGATGCGTGTGCATACACGCCAGGCCGTGTACTTCTGCCAGTGCTGTTTTTCCCCCAAGTGCCAGCCATGATCGGACCAAAGTACGACGATCGTGTTGTCGGCGTACTCGCTGTTGTCCAGGGCATCGAGCACGCGTCCGAGCATCGCATCGGCAAAGTGAATGGAAGCGAGATACGACTGGATCGCGTGTTTCCACTGGCCCTGCTTTTGGATGTGGGCAAAGTAGCGGTTGGGGCCTTGGCGTTGTCCTTCAGGCGGTAGGTCGGCCAGGTCGTCTTCTTTGTATCCCGGCGGGATCAGGATCGACTCAAGCGGGAAGGGCTCGAAGTATTTCGCCGGTACGAACCACGGTTCATGCGGGCGATAGATGCCGCACGCCAGGAAGAAAGGATTGTCGTGTTTCTGGGCCAACTGCTCCGAGACCCATTGGCTGACGGTGAAGTCGCCACCGAACTCTTGATCGGTCGTCTCAAGCGCGCCCCAGTCGGTCTCGACGTACTGCCAAGGACCGGCTCGCGGCAGGCTGACGGGACGCTTGTCGGGGTAAAGCGTATGGGGAATGGGCATCTCAGAAGCCGGCTCGGGGAAGTAATCGTCCCACGACTGGGCATCGATGATGTAGTGCAACATCTTGCCGGAACCGGTCGAGCGGTAGCCGTTTTTCGAGAAGCTTTTAGGGAGCAACTCGACGTCCGGCAGGACCTCGCGCAGTACCTGGTTGTTGGCATACACTCCGGAAACATTCGGTGCAATGCCTGAGAAGACCGAGATTCGCGATGGGTTGCAGGCCGGGGCCGCGCAGTGAGCGTTGGTGAACAGCACGCCGGACTTGGCCAGCCGATCGAGATTCGGTGTGATCGTTTGCGGATGTCCACCCATGCACCCGATCCAATCGTTCAGGTCGTCCATGGCAATGAATAGAACGTTTGGCCTGATGGTTTCCGCCGCTTTGATTGACGAGGCAATGGTGATCGATATGGCGATCGAAATGAAGGCGAAGATCAAGCGGCGGATCATAACTTTTAACCTATCGCGGGAAGTTGTCGGCTTGGCGAGACGTCCCGGGAAATAGATCCCAGGGACGCGACTTTCAAGTGAGGTCCTGACGTTAGTATTCGCCAATGACCTTACCATCGTGCCGCATGTTGAGCATGACCCAAACACCGTCGGGACCGCCAGCTTGCCATGGGTTAAGCGTGCCGGTTTCGATCGTCTCAGGGATGAAGCGGGTACTGGCATCCGCGAAGACGAACATGGCACCGCCTGGGTGACGGCTCTGGTAGCTCTCGTCGCACTCGCCTGCTTCACAACCATTGGCCGTAAGGCCGAAGTTGATCGGCTTGTCTTTATGGCCGTAGGCGTAAACGGCGTTATTGCGATTGCCATTTCCGTTAAGCCCCGAGGCATTGGTGATCCCCCGAATCTGGGCCCAAACCGGGAAGCCATTGTTATCAGGCCGCGAGTCTCCTTCGACTTCGCCGACTAGAATGGTGTTGCTCGTTCCATCGGTGATGTCGCGGAACTTGTACGAATGGTTGTGCGTGAAGAGGGCACCGTTGCGGTCGGCCTCGTCACCATTGCTCGTTACGCCGTTCCAAACTGCACCATGATTGGCATTGTAATTGGAAGTGCCTAGTCCGTCTGCATTGCGTTCCGGCAGCACCGAGGAAGGGCAGCGGTAGGCTTGGAGGATCGCTCCGGCTTTGTCATCGGTAATTGCGGAATCTTGCTTGCCAAAGTCGGGCTTCATGTTGTCGTACAGGGCGGTCTGTTCGATAAACGGTAGGATCAAAGTTCCCCAGGCATGCAGTTGGTCGTTGCCGTTCTCTATCCAGCCGGCTGGCAAGCCACCAAACGTATCGTGGTAATTGTGCATGGCCAGGCCGATTTGCTTCAAGTTGTTGCTGCACTGCATACGCCGGGCGGCTTCGCGGGCCTGCTGTACCGCAGGCAACAGCAGGGCTATCAGCACGCCGATAATGGCGATCACAACTAAGAGTTCGACAAGCGTAAAACCAGTTCGTTGACGTTTCATGAAATCAGTTTCCGGCGAAATAAAGTAATAAGAACAAGATGGATTCATGCTGGCGGTGGGGCCGCGTCATGGGAGGGGTGAGAGCCGCTCGATCGCGAAGATCAAACCGATGGTTTACTTCTTCGAGGTGAGTTCGAAGTTGAAAATGTTCTCGCTGGGAGTCACTTCGGCCGTCAGTTCTGACTGGACGTCGTACTGCTTGGGGACTTTTTGGGCTTTGGGCATGCCTGGTTCCGGTAGTCCGTCGATGTTAACCACCTGCACTTTGTGGATGCCGATAAGTGCCCCTTGTTGCTGCGACGTATACCGTAGTTCATAGCGGCCTTGTTCGTCGGTCTTGCCCAGCGAGGTCGTTCGCTTTTCGCCGGTCTGAGGCGTGAAGCGAACCATCACTCCGGCCAGTGGCTGACCGTCGAGCGTGACTGTTCCGCTAACTGGCTGAACATCGCTGCTATTGCTGCAACCGCCGATAAACAGGACGAGGAAAGTTGCCAAGAGAGTCGCCAGGCCAGACAGGTATTTCGGCTGTCTCTCGGTAACGCAGCGTGTACTCATGAGTTTCTCCGCAGGGTCGTTGGTCCGATGAAGATTGGAATGATTCAGGTTGCATTTGCCGTGCTTCATGCGGCTAAGCAAAGGAGATTCCCCAGTCTTCCGTAAATGACATGGGGCGATTGGGGACACACGATATTGAGCATGGAGAGGGAGCAGCCACTTGTTGACTGATAGTGCCAATTATTCTTTTTTCAGAAACTTTCATCAACGAATAATTCGATAGGATGCATGCCGAATAAATACAAAAACTAAAATAGATGGCCTTTAATCCGCCAGATCTCGCGAAGTTGTGCTGAAAGGGTGTGGTTATATTGGCTGAGTCACTCGCTCGATTCGCTTCGCGCGTTGACGTTGGGTGCCGAACAAAACATACTGTGATTTCCCTGGATATCTTCTTGCCTTAATCGTTGGATCGGAGCTTGTCGCAATGTCTCGCACATTTTTCACTTGGAGCGTGTTCGTACTGGGCCTTGCATGCCTGATGGAATTGCCTGCGGTTACGGATGCCGCTGAACGTGCTCCAAACATCGTCTTCATCCTGGCCGACGACCTCGGCTACTCCGAACTGGGCAGTTACGGTCAGCAAAAAATCAAGACGCCGAATTTGGACCAGCTGGCCAAGGACGGCATGCGACTGACCGACTTCTATTGCGGCAACGCGGTGTGTGCTCCTTCGCGATGCGTGCTGCTGACCGGCAAGCATGGCGGGCATGCTTACATTCGCGACAATGGTGACCCCGGTCAGATGCTTCCCGAAACGAAGGCGTTGGGGGCTGAGTACCCTGGTCAGAATCCGATCCCGGATGAAGAGGTCACGATTGCCGAGATGCTCAAGCAGAAGGGCTACGCGACAGCAGCAATCGGGAAGTGGGGCCTGGGGCACTTCGGCACCACCGGCGATCCAAACAAGCAAGGCTTTGACCTCTTCTATGGTTTTAATTGCCAACGCCACGCCCACAATCACTACCCCAAATACTTGTGGCGCAATCGTGAAAAGCAGGTGCAGCCTGGGAACGACCGCACACTGCATGGCGAGACTTACTCGCAAGACCAGTTCCGCGACGTGGCGATCGAGTTCATCGAAGCTAATGCCGACAAACCGTTCTTCCTTTATCTCCCGTTCGCCGTGCCGCATCTTTCGATTCAGGTTCCCAATGAAGACTTGAAAGAATATGCCGATATGAAGGAAGACGACTACGAGCACCATGGCTACCTGAAACATCCCCAGCCGCACGCAGGCTACGCCGCGATGATCACCCACATGGACCGCGACATCGGTGCGATCCTCGACACGATCGAAAAAAAGGGCCTGACCGACAACACGGTTGTCATGTTCAGTTCGGACAATGGGCCGACCTACGATCGACTGGGTGGCAGCGACTCGGACTTCTTCGCTTCTGCCAACGGCTTCAAGGGGCTGAAGGGAAGCTTGTACGAAGGGGGCATTCGCGTGCCGCTGATCGTGAAGTGGCCAGGGCACGTAAAGCCTGACACGGTGTCGGATCGCCCGGCAGCGTTTTATGACTTAATGCCAACCTTTGCTGAAATCGCTGGGGTAAAGACGCCTGAGGGAATCGACGGGATCAGCTTGCTTCCGACACTGCTGGGCAAAGAGCAGAAGCAGCGCGACTATCTCTACTGGGAGTTCCGTGCTTATGGTGGCCAGCAGGCCGTGCGTATGGGAGACTGGAAGGCGATTCGCCAAAACATGATGCGTCCTAAGGTCCCCGGAGCTGGCAAACTTGAGCTCTACAACCTGAAGAGCGACCCAGGTGAATCGAAGGATGTTGCCGCAGAGCATCCGGACATCGTCGCCAAAGCGGAAGCGGCCATGAAAGAGGCCCATACCACTTCGGAATTGTTCCGCATTCCGATGCTGGACGGTAAGAAGTAAGCAGGAAAGGTACACGCCCCCATGGCCGGTATTGGAATGATGGAACTGTTGGTACTGGCCATTTTGGGAGGCGGCTGCCTGGTTGGGGTTGGCGTCCTGATTACGGTCATTCTGCTGGTGGTGAAGAACGCGACCAAAGAGAAATAGCGTCTTGACATCTTCCGCCGAAGCAATGCTTTACTGCTACGGCTTAAGTCAAAATGGGCTGCTAGCGTCATTTTTACGGGAATTTGCCCTAGGAACGATGCGTCCATTTCGTTAGCCTTTGAAAACTTTACAAGTCGGCGATACGTAGCGATGAGGCTGAACGGATTGACGCCCCGCAGCGTATCGAAACCGGCTGTCTGTGCTCCGATGACCCCAACAACCCACGGGATGCACGACAGCGAAGCCTGAATATGTTGCCGCCAAGCCACCGCATGATGCGACGGAGTGGACGGGAACCCAATTGCTTGGAGCCTGCTATATGAGCATGGATGCTCGCGTGACTCGTCACGCTTTGGTGACGATGTGCGTCTGGACCTTCCTGGTCGCCGTCGCTTCTGCCGCCAGCGTTCGCGGAACCAACTTTCTGGTGACCGCTCAAGACCCGCAACTGGCCAAACAAGTTCTTGAACTCGCTGAAGTCTATCGTCGCGACCTGGCCAACGAATGGCTCGGACGCGAACTCCCTCCCTGGTCGCAGCCATGCCCTATTACCGTGAAGGTTGGCGGTGGTGCTGGCGGACAAACGAGCTTCGCTTTCCATCAAGGCGTGCCGTTTAACTGGACCATGGAAATTTTTGGCCCACGTGAACGCATCCTCGATAGCGTTTTGCCGCACGAGATTCTGCACACGATCTTCGCCACCCACTTTGGCGGTCCGCTGCCACGCTGGGCCGACGAAGGAGCCTGCACGACTGTCGAGCATACCTCGGAAAAAGATAAGAACACGACGCTGCTGTACCGCTTCCTGAAGAGTGATCGCGGCATTGCGTTCAACCAGATGTTTGCCATGAGAGAGTACCCGGCCGATATCCTGCCGCTGTACGCCCAAGGCTACTCGCTGGCTCGCTTTCTGATCGCCCAAGGTGGCAAGCAGAAGTACGTGCAGTACGTCGGCGAAGGGATGCGAACTAACAACTGGACCGCGACTACCAATAAGTTCTACGGTCACCCCAGCCTAAGCAGCCTGCAGGTTGCCTGGTTGGACTGGGTTCGCGACGGATCGAACGAAGGAATGATCGACGGCTACGCTCCGGCTCAACTGGTTTCCAATCAGCAGCAGCCTGACAACGGCGTTGGTATTGTCCGCGGTCAAAGCCCACAACCTCAAGGTAAGGAAGTCGCTTTGGCCCGCGACGATCAAGATCGTCCATCGCCCCTGACCGGACCCATCATGCCGGTCGGCCATCAGCAGGACATCACTCCCCGTGAAGAAGGCGTCAGCGGAGGTTTCTACTCCAACGGAGGTCGCCTGGCTTCCGACCAGACAGAACCACGAACGACGTCCGTTCCCAACGATCGCCGCGAGATCCGCCAGATCGACGCCATGCCAATCTCCAGCGGAGCCAAGAGTGCTCCGACGTTCTATCTGCCTGGTGGGACTTCGCTGTATCGCTAAAAAGTCGTTCAAAGCAGAAATTTTATACTGGAAACACCATTCTGGAGGGTGTATCACGTACCCTAATCAAGGAGTTACTTATTTGAGAGCCAGTTAATGACAAGCCTCCAGGAATCTGGACAACACTCGGAACTAATCATTGGATTGGTTAACGCAGTTGGTACTGAATCGCAACGTGTAGTTGAGCTTCTTCGGGAGCGTCTTGGACTAGCCGGCTACGAAGTAAAGCTGATTAAGATATCGAGTGATGTCATTGAACTCCTCGCACCTAATAGTTTTGAGCCGGAATCCGAGTATCAACGAATCAAACGCTTGATGGGTTTGGGGAATGATATTCGAGAAAGTTCGGGTGATAATTCCGTGCTTGCTTTAGGGGCAGCAACGAGAATAAATGCGTATCGAATCGAGAAGTCTGGTGGCAATAATAATCCACTGCCCAAGACGGTTTTCATTATAGATTCGCTGAAGAGGCCCGAAGAAGTTGAGCAACTTCGATTGATCTACCCCTTTGGCTTTATTCTGCTCGCAATTCATTCTGAGGAAGATCGTAGGAGAACGCATCTAATCGACGATCTTGGAATGTCTGAGAATGACGCTCAAAGCCTAATTGATCGAGATGGCGAAGAGAGCAAGGTCAAACATGGTCAGCGATTGAACGATACATTCCATCTCGCAGATTTCTTTGTGAGCGCAGGACGTGAACATGGAAAACTCCGTTCTTCAATTAAGCGAATGGTGGAAATTTGGTTTGGAAACCCATTCTACACGCCAACATTCGACGAATTCGCGATGTTCATGGCCTTTTCGGCCGCGCTCAGGTCAGCAGATTTGTCTCGCCAAGTTGGAGCTGTTATTGCAAGAAATCAAGAGATTCTTGCGACCGGTGCGAATGATTGTCCACGCCCGGGGGGCGGTTTGTATTGGCCTGACTCAAGCCTGCACGAAAAGGAGTGTTGGGATGAAGATAGAGGGCGTGATTACACTCGAGAAGAGGGGGATTCAAATCGAGTGGAACAGCTTAGGATTATTAATCAAATTGTTGAGAATTCTAAAGCTAAAAGCAAAGAGTCCGGCTTGGAAATTGATGAAGGACTGTTGCGAGCCCTTCTTGAGGAAAGCTCTATAAAGAATCTTACGGAGTATGGGCGAGTTGTTCACGCTGAAATGGAAGCATTGCTTTCCTGCGCACGGAATAGTCAATCCACCGTTGGAACTACGATGTATGCAACAACATTTCCATGCCACAATTGTGCAAAGCACATAGTAGCAGCAGGTTTGAAGCGAGTTGTATATGTCGAGCCATACGCAAAGAGCAAGGCACTTCAATTTCACGATGACTCAATCATTCTTTCAAGTCTGGATGCGTTAGAAGCTGGAAGCAAAGACTCGGTTAAAGTGCACTTCGAGCCCTTCGTCGGAATTGGTCCGAGACGTTTTTTTGACCTTTTTTCTATGCATTTGGGGTCAAGTTATCGCCTTGTACGCAAAGATAAAAATACAGGAAAGCGCGAAAAATGGGATATTCGCACAGCTAAGCTCAGAATTCAAATGAATCCTGATTCATACTTGGACTCTGAGTTGCAAGCTTGCCAAGTATTTGGGAAATTACAAGCTTCAGGAAACTCGTTGGGAGAAGGCCAATGACTGATCCGATAATTCTAGAAGTGATCGCCAAAGCTAATGCAACCATCCAAAGCTGGCCTGAATGGAAGAAGAATCTCTTGGTTGAAAGCTCAAAGCCATCAAATCCTACACCTCGAGAGCCTGTAAAGGCATCGTCTCTTGGTGAGCAAAGTGAAAATCAGTCTGTAAAATAGACGATTGCTTTCAAGGCCAGATTGAAATGGCTACTAACCCGGGGGCCAAGTCATCTGCCGGCCACCCAGCAGGTGGTAATGCAAATGCGGTACTTCCTGGCCGCCTGCTTCTTTGCAGTTGACGATCACGCGGTAGCCGTCTTCCAGGCCCAGGTCGCGGGCCAGGTTGCGGATGACGATCCACATGTGGCCAATCAGTGCGGCGTCTTCGTCGGCGAGGTCATCGACCGTGGCGATTTCCTTTTTGGGGATGATCAGCACGTGCGTGGGGGCCTTGGGGGCGATGTCTTTGAAGGCCAGGCATTGGTCGTCTTCGTAGATAATGTCCGCGGGGATTTCTTTATCGATGATTCGCTTAAAGATCGTCTTGTCCGACATCATGGGTGCCTTTGCTTGGGGGTTACTCGTTCGCTGTTCAGGCTACCACTTCCGCCTGATGGTTCAAGCTGGCGAGAAAATTTTCATACAAGCGATTTTCGATGAATGCACGTTTGGTTTCGATCGCTTCTTAACAAACCTAAGTCGCCATGGAGACTTAGATTTCATCGATGCGGTTGGATGCTCGTTTTGTTATCGCGTGATGGCATCGCTAGCGGAGGAAATTGTGTGAACTCGTGTGAAAGCGCGTGCCGAAACGGTACCTAGGAGACGCTGGAAAGCATGGCAAGATGCGTGCTCCCGGCGAACTCTCTTTCGACTTGGCCTTCGCAAGGATGCGACGAGCCAACTCGGTTCTTACTCGATTTCGACGCAAGGGGGTACGCAGGATGCGCTGCCGCGGACTTGTCTTGGGGATGCTATTTTTCGGGACCACTCAACCACTTCTGGCCGAAGATGTTCGTTATGTGGAACGTGGCGGAGTGACCTATCGCGAAGTCGTGCAGAAAGTCAACGTGCCGGTCTCGGAGACCAACTACCAGACCCATACCGAGAAGTTCTACCAAGAGCGGCTGACAACCGATATTCAAGAATCGCAGCGGGCCTACTTAACACCTGTTACCGAGTACCGCTGGGAAGCCTACACGCCGTTTTCGGTCAATCCTTTTGCCCCGCCGCGGGTCGCGTATCGCTGGGTACCGCGAACCCACTGGGAACAGCGTACCGAGACCGTTCGTACGCCTGTCACTCGTCGCGAACTGGTTCCAGCCGAACGTACCGTCTCGCGACCGGTGACCACGCTGAAGATGGTCGAGCAGGAACAAGTCACGCGAATCGCTATCGCCCCGCCGTCGCAACCGGCGGCGAGTGTGGCTTCACGCAACGCGATCGGCGGGGTTTCTAATCTGCAGAACGACCCGCCGCGCGTTGGTACTTCGCTAACACCGATGAGTAACCTGCGGCGTTAACTCGCTGGCTTAGGCAACTCTTCTGCGGCCGAGCGGAGCGAAGTCATCTGGCTGTTGACTTCGTCTTTGCCGGCGTTGGAATTGAGCATCTCTTCCAGCTTCTTGGCTTCGTCGCGGACCTTTTCAAAGGCCCCGCCTCGTTCGGCGCTCCCTTCGAGTGACTCGAGAAGCAAAGACAGGTCTCCCTTGGCTCGAGAAGGTGCTTTCTCTGCTTTGGCCAGAAAGGCTTCGATTTGATCTTTGGTTGCCTGGCCAAATTCGCCATCGGACGTTCCGCCCCCATGGGTTGCCGGGCCAGCGGGGCATCCGGTGAACAGAATCAAGCAAGCGGCCAGAAGAAGTAAGTTACGTGTGAGCATGATGATGACTACCGCGCGGGTTGTGTTGAAGATGATTGGTGAATGAAGAAAGCCCATTCGCTGAACAAGCAGATCAAATGGGCTTTCTGATGAGATCTAGGTATGGCTGAATCCAACAAAACTACGGAAGTTGAGTTGGGTTGCCATCGGCAATCGCCAGGGCATTGGTGTAAATGGTTTCGTCAATGGTTTCGGCCACGAATTGGCAACTGGCGTCGCCCATGCACATGATCACGCCGCCTGGGTGGAAGCTACGAGCGGCGACACAACCGTCCTGCGTGTCAGGATTGCTGTTCATGCCGTAGATGGTCTGCGTGGTCGAGTTGAACGAGTAGTGCGACGAGTCGTACTGCTGGCTGTCGTTTGGTGTCAGGATGTTCGAGCCGTTACGACCATTGAAGGTCGCTCCAGTCGTCCAGCCCCAAGCACCGCGGTCGTCACCGCCCGAGCTCACGTAGAAGATTTCGCTCAGGAGGATCGAGTTCGAGGTACCGTCGGTCATGTCACGGAAGTTGGCACCCCACTGTTCGACAATGCTGAATGGACCCTTACGCGTGTTATTGTTGAAGTCGGCACGTCGCAACTGACGACCAGCACCCAGGCTCACGGCGTAGTTCACCTTGGCGAAACCGTCGAAGTCTTGCGTCAGTCGACCGCTGACCGATGGAAAGCTAGGGCATTTGAACGCGTCGGGAGTTTGGCGAGTGACCTGGTTGTTGCCGGTGGTTGCATTACCGTTGCGGGCGATCACACCAAAGTTGTACTGAGCATGCAGATTGTCTTGCTCGATAAACGGCAAGATCATCAATGCCCAGGTCGCACCCCAGTTGCCGTCACGACCGCTTTCAGGTGCGGTAGTGCCGGTCCCCAACCAAACGGCCCCTGGTGGGAAGCTGCCGAACGTGTCGTGATAGTTGTGCATCGCCAGCCCCAACTGCTTTTGTTGGTTGGTGCACTGAATACGTCGAGCTGCTTCACGTGCTTGTTGCACCGCTGGCAACAACAAGGCGATCAACACACCGATAATGGCGATCACCACTAAAAGCTCCACAAGCGTAAAGCCAGATTTCTTGTGCATAAAACGGTCTCCGAGAAATTGATAGAAAAGGAAGCGGGAGAGTCGACCAAGACAGAACAGAAATTTGATAAGTGAATTTGGCTCGCCATGGCCCGCGAGAAGGTTTCATCTTTGCCCCTACTCTCAAGGAGAGTAGAGGAAAAAAAGTATTTTCCCATTATTTTACTGATGCACTGCCAGAAAAGCAACAATAATTCACAGCATCGATGAATTATGTTGCGGGGTATGTCTCGGTTCTGAAGGGGGGTGTTTTGGTCTCTCGATGAGGATCTAGGAACCAAATTCAAGCAAATCGCCTGCCAATGCGAATGTATGGTGGGTTACTTATAGCGATTCTCTGCCGAAACTGCACGATATGCCGGCTGTTCGCACTATGCCTAAGAGTTCTGATGTAACTGCCCATCAGAAAAAGGTTTGGCTTCGCTAGCACGCGTTCCGATACCTGTTTGTGTGAAAGGCAATGTAGCCAGTTGGAATTGAGGAGGCATTGGTAGACATGGCGAAGAAAGACACCTTCCGAGTGGTAACCCGCGGGGCCAACGGCGAGATCCGGATCAAAGACTACGAGTCGGCCGAGCCGCTGCTCAAGATGCACTCTCAAGTCGGCACCGAAGACAGCAGCACCGATCTCGCCCTGCGTGGGATGCCTGTTTTCCGCGGTTTGATTGGACCAATGCCAGAAGGAAAGACTATTATCCGCTACGAATCTCCAGAGGTCTTTGAAACCTTGACCAAGGAGTGGGGTGCCGCCAAGCCGAAGCGTCGTCGCCGTCGTACCGCCTCCTCTGATGCTGCCACGACGGAAAGCTAAATCACATTTGAACTTAACGCGGTTTCTCGATAGGTCGGAACCGCTCTACAAGTCACCCTCCCGGGCGATCCCGCCGAGTATCCTGTTCTCGGCGGTCGCCATAGCGAGAAGCGCGGATCACGGGTGGTTGAGAAATATCGCACGAGAAATCTCCAGAACTGGGTATTGGAGAGCTTCTCTCCTTTACCCTATTTCTCAACCACCCGGCGCTCTCGCCGATCTTAGATCCGTCCCTTGTTACTCTTCTGCAAGGGGGAGGGACGTCCGCTAATTTCGCTCTGGTCGTGGTTTCCATTCTCTGTCTATAATCCGCGGCCATTGTCCAATCAGGACACGTTATTCCGTTCCTCCGAGATATGCAGCGTTATGCTGGAACGACTGGTACAGGGAAGTCCCGGCCGACAGCACTCCGATCGTCTGCGCCGAAACGTGAACAAGAAGTTTGCGAAGCGGCTTGCGTCGTTCTGTGCGCTGCTCGTTGCGCTGTTGGCAACTGCCCAGTCGCATGCTCAAACGGACACCCCGGTCGAAAGCATTCGCAGCACCTTGCGAATTGCCTGGGGAGGCTCCTCCGAGAAGCGTTGGCGCGGAAATATCTCGCTAACCGCCGGTAAGATTCGCTTGGTCCATTTATTGGGAATGGAAGCGGACGAAGCCAGGGCTGTGCAGCCGGCTCGTGGTCGGATCGAGATTAACCATCTCACCCCACGCATCTACGACGGTTTCGACGTGCAGATCGAAGCTCCGCCTGGGGCTCAGCTCACAATCCAACTGTCCGGTAACCCCAATGATCAGATCGCACCGATTTCCATTCCGGTGACGTCGCTGCTTCAGCAGCCTTACCAGGCAGCCCTGGATGACCAGGGCTCGCGGATCCTGGTGCAACGTGCTCCGGGGGACGTTATTCGAGCCGAGTTGTATCGCGATCACCTGGTTTTCTCGCCGAAAGAATCCCTGCGAGCGAGCATCACCGGCTATCGTACCCAGTTTCCTACCGGCACGTCGGTCGAAACGCTGGTACGTCTGCGTCCGGCGCGTTCCGGTCGATCGGTTTGGGAAAAGAAGTACACCAGCACGGTCGACGCCGAAGGGAAGATCGATCTCGGTGAAGCAGTCGAAGTCGAGTTGCCTGCGGAAGAAGGTGTCTACGAACTCGCAATTACAATGACCGAGCAGCGGCTTAGCAGCCTGGTGTTTGCTCAGAAGCCGACCCACCAGCGGATCTTACAGTTCGTGGTGATCGATCCGGAACTGCAGTATGTTCCCAGCAGCGAAGAACCTCGCATGCTGGCGTCGTTCGATCCGACTCATGCCGACTGGTGGCCGAGACTCTCGAAACTGGCCTCGTACAATCCGTGGATGAAGTCGAAGACCTCGGAACTTCATAACAACCTGACGAAAACAATCGAGCACAACGACCGCAAGTGGCAACAACTGCAGCCCGGTGGTTGGCATGCGTACCCATTGCCGATCGAGTCGATGGGAACGCCGTTGGTGGTCGAGGTGGAATATCCGACCGACATGCCACAAAGCCTGGGGATTAGCATTGTTGAGCCAGACGCGGCCGGCATGATTACCCCGATTGGGATCGACTCAGGCGTAGAAGTCTCGCCGCCGCAGCCGGGGGACAAGCCTGGCGAGACGAAGCATCGACTCGTCTTCTGGCCGCGCACCAATACGCCGATGCTGTTGCTCACGTGTCGTGATGCCGAGAACCCCTCGATCTTCGGTCGCATTAGCGTGCTGGCAGGACGACCGGTGATGCCTGAAGGGGGAACCGAAGAGGCAGCCGCCACAGTGACCTCCGACGACGACCGTCTGGCGATTGCATTTTGGGACAAGCCCTTGTTTGCCAAGGGATTTGGTGCCCCGGAAGACCTGAACGTCGCTTCGAATCGATCGCTTGAAGACTGGCTGACTTTCCTGGAAGGAAGCAACCGAGTTGTCGAGCATATGAAGCGTGTGGGTTTCAACGCCGCATGCATCAGCGTGATGAGCGAAGGGGGAGCCCTTTACCCGAGCCCTCATTTTCGTTCGACCCCCAAGTTCGACAAAGGTCTGTTCTTTGATGACGGGCGCGATCCGTTCAAGAAGGACGTGGCCGAACTGTTGTTCCGTCAGTTCGATCGAGCCAACTTGCGACTCATTCCGGCAATGGAATTGAACGCACCGATCGTCCGCCTGGAAGAAGCTCGGATCAACTCATCCAATCCCAACTATGCCGCGCCCGTGAATCACCTGGGGCAGCCGGCGATGGATCATCTGGGTACGTCAGTTGGTGAAGGGGCCTATTACAATCCTCTGGACGAAGACGTTCAGCAGGCCATCAGTGACATGGTGCTCGACTTTGTTTCTCGTTACGGCCACCATCCGTCGTTCGCAGGCATTTCGTTGAACCTTGATGGAGACGGATATGCTTTGCTGCCGGGGCCGCAGTGGGGCATGGACGAGAACACGTTGCTATTGTTCGCCCAAACGTTGCCGCCGGTGCAGCAACAGGTTTTCGCAAACCTTCCCCCTGACTTGAAGACACGCAGCAGTTGGGTTCTGGAAGAGCAGTGGGAAGAGTGGCTCAAGTGGCGGGGACAGCGAATGTTCCAGCTACATGCTCGTCTGGCTACGATCCTGAGAAGTGCGAACTCGAATGCCGTGCTGTACCTGAACACGGCTGGCTGTTTTCACGGCCCACATGCCAAAGAACGTCTGACGCCGGAGCTTCCGCGTACGGTCACCACGACCGACGTCCTGCTAGAACTTGGCATCGATGCCAAGCGTTACAAGGCGCATCCGAACATCGCACTATTGGAAACCAATTTCGTTCGTCCGAAAGGAAACGAAAAGCGAGCCCGGTGGTACGCTCATTACCAAGCCGCCCGGGAAGAAGAGGTTTCGTACGGTGATGAAGACAACCGTAGCGTGATGCACTTTCACGTGCCGGATACGCTGCACGTGGCCGGCTTCGATCAGGCCAAGCCGTTTGGACGTGACGGAACGTTTACCTGGATTGCATCTCAGTTTGCTGGCAGTGGTGCCGAAGTACGACGGCCACTGGTCGAGCACCTGGCCCAGGAAGATGATCTCTCGATCTTCTACGGCGGCTGGATGGTTCCGATGGGACAAGACCAGTCGCTACACGAGTTCCTGTCGGTCTATAAGCTGCTGCCTCGCGGGAATTACCATCGTTTGAATGTGCCGCAATCGCAGCCGCTGGTTATTCGCAAATTGTCGACCGGAACAGATACGACCTTGTACTTCGTCAACCCAACACCATGGGATTTGAACGCCACGCTCACGGTGCAACTGCCTGGTAACGGTGTGATCACTCCGCTGGCCAGCAGCCAGATCTCTCGTGGCCCACAGCCCAAGGGGGAGAGCCAGTGGAGCATCACCATCCCGGCTTATGGTCTGATTGCGTGCAAGGTGAATGTCTACGATGTCGCGATCACCGGGGCCAAGGTTTACCTGCCGACCGGCGTGATGCGAACGATGCGTGAGAAGCTCGACGCCTTGGCGCTTCGCCTGCGAAGCATTCGAGCGATGCCCCCGGTGGCGATCCTTGCCAACGGCAACTTCGAACAGCCATCAACCGGCGGCGAGATCCCCGGCTGGATGGTCAGTAACCAGCCGGGCACGACGATCGGTCTCGAGAAAGTGAAGGTCTACGAAGGTCTGCAATCGCTGCGGATGCAAAGCAATGGCCAGGTCGTCTGGGCACGGAGCGAGGAAATTGAAATCCCCGACAGTCGGCGAATGATGCTGAAGATGCATCTGATGAACGACGGTCGCAACGTTCAGCCGAACCTGCGGATCGTGTTGGATGGATACATTGGCAGTCAGAATGTTTACCGGCCGGTCTCGGTCGGCTCAGGGACACCGTTTCCACTGCAATCGGAATGGAGCGAGTTTGCTTACCCAGTGCTTGATCTGCCGCCAGAACTGGAGCGTGCAAAGATCGGTTTCGACATGATGGGAGAAGGAAGCGTTCTGGTTGATCGGATCGAGGTGTACGATGTCGCCTTCCGTGACAACGAAATCAACCAACTAAACAAGCTAGTGACCCTGGCCTATGCCAAGTACCAACAGGCCGACGTCGGAGATTGTCATCGCCTGCTCGGGAGTTACTGGGTGAAGTTCCTGGAACGACACGTTCCCATCTCGCCGGCGCTTGCACAGCAGCTCGAACAAACCCGAGCCGCATCGATGGCGCAGAAGAACGCGCCGCCTGAAGAGCCTAAGTCGAAAACCTGGCTCGAGACCTTCCGCAGTTACACACCACGCTTGCCTCGCTTTCAGTAGCCCCTATTGAAGGGCCGAGCGAAGTTCTTCCGGAAGCTCTGGTAATGGTAGATGGTTGCGGTAGGCATGCTCGATGGCCAATGCCGTTTGCAGGCCTACTTCCGCAATATGTTTGCAGCGGTCGGCAACGTTGTTCACGTCCCAGCGGTCGTCTGGCTTAACAAATACTTCTGTGGCAATCTGATGAAGGTCGATTTCATTCAGAGGTGTTTCCAGGTCTGGTAGATGATACCGCAGGCTCCAGTGGTCGCAGCGGAAGCACCGCTGATCGGCCAACCCGCAGAGGACGAATTCCCGCTCGTCGCTCAGGCAAACCTCCAGCAGGTCGAGTCCTTCCTGCGACGATGCTTCGAGCCCAAACGCACTCACAATAGTAGGAAGAATATCTCCGAGCCGCGACAGCCCTTGGTAGCGAGACAGGCCATCCTTGCCGCCTGGCTGGCGAATCAATAGCGGCACGTGAAGCGTATCGCTGTAGAGACGCACGGTTGAATCATCATCGCGTCCGATCTGCCCATGCAAGCCAAGCGGAAAGCCACCGGTCGAAGTCAGCACAACCAGCGGCTGTTCGTCTTCCGGCAGTTCTTCGATCGTCGCCAGGAGTTCTCCCAAAGCCATATCGAGCACGGTCACCTGGCCGGCGTAGGCCTGTGTGATGCCTAGCACGTGGTCAGAATCGAACTCCCGGTTCTCGCGCTCGAATGGAGGTTGCACCATGGTGGGCGGCGCAGGGTCCTCTTCGTCGGCGAGATCTTCCCGGAAGCTATACGGGGCATCCCATGGACCAAGCATGCCGCGGGCATGAGCCCAGATAATTTCTTCGCGAGCCGGTTCTTCCAGCCAATCTAATAGCACTCCAGCGAAGCGAGCAAGCGTCGTTTCTTCGGGAGAAGCGGCAGCGACATCGGCAACCTCGGGAAACGTTTCCACCGAAGTCAGAGGGGTCGTATCACGTAGTGCGAGCAGGCGTGGATCGTCCGACAGTAGATGGACCGGAATATCGGCCTCGGCAAGCGCACTCATCAGGCCATTAGGAGAGACTGGTCCCAAAGGGTGCGAACCTTCAAACAGATGCGGATAAAGGTCCAACGGGGCAGGACACTCGGTCAGGCACTGCTCGAAGAGTACCGACTGACAGGCCCATTGGTCGAGCGCTGGGGTATCGAGCCACGAGTTCCCGTAACAACCGAGAAACCCGGCTCCCCAACCATCAATCACCAATACCAGCGCACGCCGCACGATTCATTCCTCTAGCTACTAGCCGCTCCAACATTTGGGGCAACCCCAATGCAAGCGGATGACTCGACTTCCATGTCGCAACTATAGAGGGATGTAGCTATTTGGAAAAGTCGGGGCGACGAAGACCCGGCTTCATCCATTCGTTCCAAAGAATGCGTGGAAAGACGACAGCGTCCTTGGCATATCGCTTGGCCAGACGCTTCGGGTCGGTGCCAATTCGGTAAGCCCATTCCAACCCGGTGGTCTGCATCCACTTAGGAGCCCGGCTCTTTTCGCCTGCCAGGAAATCGATCGTTGCCCCGGCACATACGGCCACTTTGGCATTTACCTGGCCACGAACCTTATGGATCCATAGTTCTTGCTTAGGGGCTCCCAGGCCAATCACCAGTAGCTGTGGCTGGGCATCGTTAATGCGTTCCAGGATTTGCTGGTTTTCTTCGGCATCGTTCTCGAAACCGAGTGGTGGGCTGTAGGTTCCCACGATCTGCACGTTAGGGTACTGCTTGTGGACATTGACCGCAGCTCGCTGGGCCACGCCAGGGGCAGCACCCAACAGGAAGGTCTTCAGGGGAGCGGCCTTGTCGGCGGCGCGAAACAGGGCCGGGATCAAGTCGCTGCCGGTAACTCGCTCGGGAAGTGGTTTGCCAAACATGCGCGAAGCCAACACAACCGGCCAGCCGTCGGCCAGCACCATATCGGCATCGCGGTAGGCATCGCGAAGGGGAGGACTGGTTTGCAGCAGAACGGTGTGATCGACGTTGGGGGTGACGACAAAGCGGCAGGCGGCATCGTTATCGCTGTTAATCCAGGTCATCAAACGATCGACAGCCCCGGTCATGCGGAGTGAATCGATCTCGATCCCGAACATCTCAATGCGGTTAGAACTCATCGTAGGGTTAACCTCGAGCGGCGGCCTGACGTGGCCAGGCAGTGGGTGGGGTGGCTGGTTGGATGCGTTTGACCAGGCCAAAGTCGTAGGCCAGGGCAGCGTTCATGCCGGCGACCAGAAAGATCAACAGGTGGTCGTATGGCATAAAGGTGATTTCGTGACCGACCATCTGACAGGCGGCAATCAGGACGACGCCGACTCCCAGGGTGCCGACCGCTTTCGCCCAGTCGGGTGAATTACTGCGAGCCTGACGCCAGCCGTTGCGGAACCACATTCCGTACATCAACAGGAAGGGAATCAAGCCCATCAGACCCAGGTCGCACAGCACACTGAGGAACGTGTTGTGATGGTCGTAGTCGCGAATCGACTCCAGAACCAGGTCGACGTTGCGGTCGGCCAGGTAGGGTAGTTTTGCTTTCTTAAACTGACTGAAGCCGTGCCCCAGAATCGGGCGATCGACAAACATCTCCCACGAGACGTAAGTGAAGCTGGCTCGCATGCTGACCGAACGCCGCGTGTCCTGCACCGAGCCTTCGCGCTGCAGTCCCATGATGGCGTCCGACTTGGCAACAACGGCCAAGAGGCCACATGCCACCATGCCGGTGAGCAGCACCGTCCGGGTCCTTCCTTGCATGGCCAGAAAGATGCCAGCCATCAGGCTCACGCCGCAGCCGGCCCAAACGGTTCGTGTTTTGGTGAAGAAGATCGCCGCCAGGAACAAGGGGATCAGGCTGAAGACGAACCACTTCCACTTGTTAGAAGCCCGCGTCCACAGCAGGCAAGTTGTCAGTAGGCAGGCACACAGGTACACACCGTAACTCACCGATTGAACCATCGGCCCACGAGCACGGCCAAAGTGCAAACCAACCTTGGGATCGGCGATGTAGCGAGGGAAGACGAAGCCATACAGACCCAGACCTTCCATAATGCCAATTGCCGCCAGGTAAACACCGAATGCGGTCATTGCCATCAGGAACCAGTCGATCTGCTTTTCGTCGTACTTCAAGTTGCGTGCGACGATATAAACGGCCAAGGGAATCAGGTAGCCGTTGATCAAGTGCTGAACAGGCGGAACCTGACCTGGTTCGATATTGCGGAAGTCGTGCGTGAAGGTGTTAAAGAACAGCACACCGAAGAAGATGGCGATTACCGTGTCGAGTGTCATCCACGGACGAATCTCGACCTTGCCCATTTTCCACTGCAAGACAAACGTAGCGACCAGCCCGACAATTGCCAGGCGGTCGATCGAGAGAGTAATACCCCCTAGATCGAATTGCAGGAAGTAAACGCCTGTGACCGCTGTGGCAAACAGCAGTCCAACACAGGCCAACAGCAAGTTGCCGCGCGTGGCCAGGATGGTTCCCCATACCAGGCCGACGAGAACGAAAATGGCAACAATGGCGGTCATGTCAGTGTCTTCAGCAATCGGTTTTCAGGATCGAAGTTGCTGAAAACGCGACTCAGTTGGGTGAAGGGTTGCGATGTGCGAGATTGAACAAAGCTTCCTTCAAAGATAGGCCATGCCCTGCCACAGGAGCGGGATGCTGAGCGGCACCGGAAGCATTACTCGGCGAGCTTGCCGATAATGCCGGTTGTGCCGATGGTGCGGCCGTGATCGGGACCGTTAGGAAGAGGATTCCCAATCCCAATGTCAGACCGCCGACAACACCGGCTCCGGCGATCGCCTTGCGGGAAGGGCCAACCGGGTAGTCGCTCACTTCCGGGGTGCTGACTTTGGTGACCAGTGTGGTGGTCGTTGCCGCTTCGACCGACGACCGGGCATCGGCCAAATCGGTGCGGATTTGAGTCAGCTTGTTGTTCTTCTCGCGAACTTCCGCCACCAGGTTGTTGTACCCGGCACGCAGCGAGGCCAGCTTGGTCATCCGTAGGCTGACATCGTCGAGCATCGTTTGCAGCTGAGCAATGCGGCTCGCGTTCACACTTCGCTCGGCATTCAGGCTGCGAATAGCGATGGCGATTTCCTGGTGCAAGTGGCCTCGGATCTCTTCTTCGGCATGATGGGCCGCGACAACGCCAGGATGGTTGTCGGTGCGAATCCCCTGCAGTTCAGCCGAACGAAGTTGGGCATCGATCAAGCCATCTTTCAGGCGACGCAATGCCGGCTGCGAATCGAGCAACTGGTTGGGCGTGGCGATCAATTCATTCGTGTTTTGCTGGGCGGCTGAGAGGATTTCCATCAAACGCTGCGAGCTTTGCTGATTGGCCAGAGCGGTTCGCAGTTCGTTCTTGATCTGTACCATCTGTTCGCGGAGGTTGCCGTTGCCGGAGCCGACTTCGTTCAAGATACGTAGTTCGGCCAGGTCGGTGCCGACTTCTTCTTCCATTTCCGAAAGCTGGTCGGTCACCCTGGTGAGGGCTTGTTTGGCCTGTTGTTCTCGGTAGTTGAGCTCTTGCATCAGGCTCGAGGCACGGCTGTTTCGCATCACTCCGAGTTGCTGGTCGAGTTGGACGCAGATCAGTTGATTCAACTGTTTTGCTCGCTCAGGCGTGTCGGCTTCGACGGTGATGTACAGCATTTCGGTCGTGCCGAATTCGGTGCCGCTGGGGGAGTGAACACTGATCGACTTGCGTGCCGTGGCGATGTCATCTTTGCTGGGCCAGGCCGAGGTCGACCAGCGGCCCGCTGGTGGGCCCAGTTCGGTCAGCGCCGCCTGAATCACTTCCCGCGAACGAGTGAGCTGTAGCACCGTTTCCTGGGCGTGTTTCATGTCTTCGACACGAGAGAACTGCCCCGGCTTGCCTAAGCTGCTGACTGCTTCATCGCGCAGAACGATGCTTTGGGTAGCCTCCCAGGAATTCGGCTTAACGACGGCGTACGCAAGAGCCGCGGTAGCAACCAGGATCGTGGGAACGATCCAACGCAGGCGGTAATGAACAAGTGCGAAGAGGATGTCAGCCGGGTTAAACATAACCAGAGCCTCGCGAAATGGCACGTCGGAAGGGAGTGGAAAAACGTGCGGGAAGCAAGACGCAGCCCAGTGGCTGGAGGTCCTGCTTCCCGCAACCCCGATTCGCTGGAGCTATAAGGCAACCCGAGTGCCAAGAACTGGGCGTGATTCACCGGATCGCGTTGTAAGAGAGCTTTTGGCAAGGACTTAAATGCGTTGGAGTGCGGTCTGCTGACCCCTGCGTTGATGTTGTCAATTCGCAATCGATGTGGCGAAAAAACAACGCATGATGTGGCGGAGAAACAAACACTGGAAGTTGGGCCAACATCCCGGATAAACGGATCTAACTTTGTTTGCTTTTACCTAACAGTGGGGAATGTTTGAAAGTCCGTTGTCGAGATAGAGAGCGACCGGCGGTGCGCAATCGCCGGCCTGAATGTTTACTTCGTCCCCCATATATCTATGCACGTCGAACGGTTTTCAGATCCTCAATCGGTCGTTTCCTTGCGGTCTGCCTGGAATGCGCTGGCTGGCAATGTGCCCTTTCGTAGTTACGACTGGATGATGTCGTGGTGGAAGCACTACGGCGAAGGGCATCAATTGTTTGTTGTCGGCGTGTTCGATGGAGACGACCTGGTCGGGCTGGCTCCGTGGTACAAGGCCGCGGGCAAGACCGGTGGACGCACCCTGCGCTTTCTAGGGGATGGCGAAGTTTGCAGTGACTACCTCGATATCCTCGTGCACCCGGACGACCCGAATCGCGTGGCTCCGCTGTTGGTCGATTGGCTGCAGGAAGCCCTGACGACTTCCAACGCATGGGATGCGATGGAGTGGGATAACCTCGAAAAGGGAACGGCCATCACGGCGGAGTTGAGTCAACGGATGATGCATTGCCAGGCAATGGTGCACCGATTGCCGGGCCTCAATTGCTGGCGTCTGGAGTTACCAGAGACATGGTATGACTTCGAGATGCAGCAGTCGAAGTCGCATCGGAAGCAGATCCGAAGACAGATCAGCCGCGTGCTCGATACCGATCGATGCCAGCTACACGTGTGCAATAGCACCATGGAACTGGATGCCGCCATGCCGATCCTGATCGATTTGCACATGCGCAGACGTAAATCGCTCGATCAGCCAGGCTGTTTCGCGGACGACCGCTTCACGAAGTTCTTGTACGAAGCGGCCAGCCAGATGATGGCCGATGGCAAGTGCGAAATCCTCTGGCTCGATTTGGACGATGTGCCAATCGCCGCCGAGATTCACTTCCCCAGCTATAGCATCGCCTACGCCTACCAGGCCGGGATCGATCCTGATCGTCTCAGCGACGAGCCAGGCAGCTTAATGCAGATTGCCGTCATTCGCCGCGCGATTGAACAAGGTAAGACGGCCGTCGATTTCTTACGCGGCGACGAACCGTACAAAGCTCACTGGCGAGCCGAACCACGAGCCTGTGAGACGATTCGAATCATTCCCAACACGACCTTCGGACTGATCCGCCAAGGGATCTGGACCACGAAGACGCAGGTTAAAAGCTGGCTCAAAGCATCGCTCGGAAAGAGCGAGTAAGGGGAAGCATGCCGCGACTGAAAGAACACCTGATCGATAGCTACTATGCCGCAACCTGGCCCTGGCGAGCCCGGTATCGTCAGGTTCGCGCGCGGGTAGGTCTCGTGCCGGTAATGGTTCTTTTCTACCATCGCGTGGCGGATCAGAACCTGAACGACTGGACGATCACCAACGACGGATTTCGTCGTCACCTCGACTGGCTCCAAGCCAACGTGGAAGTGGTTTCCCTGGCCGAAGCCCAGCGTCGCATCGCTTTGCGCTTTAATCCCAGACCGTGCGTGGCGATTACTTTCGACGATGGATACGGTGAGAACTGCGATCAGGCCATCGGCGAACTGATCCAGCGTCAGATGCCGGCTACTTACTTTGTGACCCTTGGCAACGTGCTGTCCGGCAAGCCGTTTCCCCATGATGCGAAACTGGGAATCGATGCCCGGCCGAATACGGTCGAAGAGCTGCGCGAGATGGTCGCCAGTGGTGTGATCGAGATCGGCGGGCATTCTCGCACCCATCCTGATATCGGTGCGATACGTGAAACGACCCAACTGCACGATGAAGTGATTGCGGCAACCGAGGAACTGTCTTCGCTGATCGATCAGCCGATTCGCTATTTCGCGTTCCCGTTTGGCCAGCATGCTAACCTGAATGACGCAGCCATCAACATGCTTCGCGCCAGTGGTATCCAGGGCTTCTGCTCCGCTTATGGCGGTTACAACATGCCGGGAGACGATCCCTATCACATTCAGCGTATTCATGGCGATCCAGAGCTTTCGCGACTGCGAAATTGGCTGACGATTGACCCTCGTAAACTTTCCGGTGTTAAGCGTTACCTGCCACGCTATGCCAAGCAGGCGATAGCGGTAGGGGGTGACGCATGAGCGCTGCACCAACTGCCGATAGCACGGCGAACGTAGCCAGCACGCCGACCTATCAAACGACTTCGCTGGCCGAAAGCATGTTGCTTTTGGCCATGCTAACGGTATTTCAACGCGGCATCGGCTTTGTCCGCGGCGTGCTGTTTTGTCGCTGGTTGCCGGCAGAGCAGCTAGGGCTCTGGGACCTGGTGTTTGGTTTTCTGATGCTGGCCGGGCCGCTGGTTGTGCTGGGGATTCCCGGTTCATTTGGCCGGTATGTCGAGCACTATCGACAAAAGGGACAGCTGCGAACGTTCCTCTATCGAACGACCGTAGCCACTGTCGCCCTGTCGACAATTGGTTGTGGGCTGCTGTGGCTGTTTCACGAACAAGCGGCGGTCATCCTGTTCAAGGATGCCAGCCTGGCCCCGATCATTCCGGTGGTGGCGCTCACGCTGATCGCGGTCGTGGGTTTCAATTACTTCGTCGAACTGTTCATCGCCATGCGGCAGATGCGGATGGTTTCGGCGCTGCAGTTCGTCAATAGCGTGCTCTTCGCCGTGATCGGTTTAGGGCTACTTTTGTGGTACGACAACTCCGCCGAAAGCGTCATTCTTTCGTATGGTATCGCTTGCAGCGTGACCGTGGTGATGGGGGGCGTTGTCCTGACGCGAGACTGGAAGCAGGTACCGCTATGCGACCGGGTGCCGATGCAATCGGAGTTCTGGAGTAAGCTGCTTCCTTTCGCTGCGTGGTTGTGGGCGATCAACTTGCTCTCGAACCTATTTGAAGTGGTCGATCGTTACATGATCGTGCACTTCAGCGGACTGACTCCCGAAGAAAGCATTACCCTGGTGGGCGATTATCACAGTAGCCGTGTGGTGCCCTGGTTGATGGTTGCCGTGGCGAATCTGTTTGGCGGGATCTTGCTGCCTCACCTTTCGGCCGATTGGGAACGCGGCGAACGTTCGAAGGTTTCTCAGCAGCTGAACCTCCTGCTGAAAGCGAGCTCGATGGTGATGATGGCCGGTGCCATTGTGATCGGTTTGACCGCACCATTTCTGTTCGAGTACGTCTTCGAAGGTAAGTACAGTGGTGGCCTGGAAGTGCTTCCGTGGACGCTGACTTACTGTGTGTGGTACAGCCTGGTCGGATGCGCGATGCTCTACTTCTGCTGTGCCGAGAAGACGCATGTCGGCGCGATAGTCTTTGGTATCGGCCTGGCGGCGAACGTGGGGCTGAATGCGTTGCTGCTACCGATGTGGGGACTCACCGGAGCTGTTATCGCGACGGCACTGGCCAATGCGATTGCGATTGTGTTGGCTCTGTTCCTGGCCCATCGGCATGGCATGGAAATCCAAAAATCAACACTGCTGCTTGCGGCAGCACCGTTTCTGCTTGGGCTCGGCTGGCAAGTCGCGCTTTCCGTGTGGATTGTTCTGTTGTGGCAAGCGTATGCCGGAAGCTGGGTGTTCGACACCCAGGAGAAGCAGTCGCTTCAGAACGGCTTGGACGTGCTGACAAGCAAGTTTCGGTCACGAACCTAAAAGGACCATGAGAACCGATGATGCGACGACGAATAAACCTACCACTTGATGGCCGTGCCCCTTTGCGTGTGATGTACCTGGTGACGAGCATGCCAGTTGGCGGCGCTGAAACATTGCTGGTGAATCTGATTCGCCGCATGGACCGTCATCGGTTTGCGCCCGAATTGTGCTGCATGAAAGATCTGGGACCGTTGGGAGAAGAGATGCAGAAGGAAGTTCCCACGTTCCACAACATGCTCAGCTGCAAATATGACCTGCGTGTCGTTCCGCGGTTGACCGAGCTCTTTGCCATGCGCGAGATCGATGCCGTGGTTACCGTGGGTGCTGGTGACAAGATGTTTTGGGGACGCCTATGCGCCTGGCTGGCAGGTGTGCCGGTCGTCGCTTCGGCGATCCATTCGACCGGCTGGCCTGACTCAATCAACTGGCTCAACCGCAGGTTGACTTCGATCACCGATCGTTTCATTGGGGTGGCTGCGCCGCACGGCAAGCATCTGGTCGAGGTCGAAGGTTTTCCACAACAGAAGGTCACCGTCATTCCCAATGGCATCGACACTGACCGCTTCGTTGCCAATCACCAGACACGCCAGCGCATTCGCCGCGAATGGGGCGTCTCAGACGAGACAGCCGTGTGCGGTATCGTAGCGGCCCTACGACCGGAGAAAGATCATCCGTTGTTTTTGAAAGCAGCGGCCCGCGTCGTTCAACAGGAACCCAACGCGCACTTCGTGATCGTGGGAGATGGCCCCGAGCGGCCTGCGATCGAGGCGCTGCGTGACGAACTGGGATTGCAGAAACACGTCACCATGACCGGTAGCCGTAGCGATATTCCTGAGCTTCTTTCGGCGATGGACTGCTTCGCGCTGACTTCCAAAAACGAAGCCAGCCCGGTTTCGATCCTCGAGGCGATGTCGACGCAACTGCCGGTGATCGCCCCCCGCGTGGGGAGCATTCCCGATGCCGTGGACGACGGCGTGAATGGACTATTGGTAACGGCCAGCAGCCTGGAAGAAACGGCCACTGCCATGGTGACGCTGATGGGAGATGCCGCCAAGCGAGCCGAAATGGGCAAAGCTGCCCGGGAAAAGGTGTTGCGATACGGTTCGCTCGACGCAATGGTCTCTGGCTATCAGGACTTGATCTGCGGTGTCTACCGGCAGAAGGTTCAAGCGGCCCTGCATGCGGCCCGTCAGCCGGTTTCCAGCCCGGTGCTGGTTCCCCATACAACGGACGCAAAAGCATCGTAAAGTGCAGTCAGCACAAGAGTTTCGTGCATAATGGCCGCTAGTCTTCCTGGCGCTTGTGCGATACGATGATTGGATTCCGTTCGTGTCGTGCTGGGGCAAGGTTTTAGAGCAAGTGAAATTCAACTTCACGGGTCCGTTCTTGGCTGGTCTGGCGAAAGTAGTCGCCGGAAGCAGTGTTCGCTGGGTGGATTGCCATCCCGACACGTGCCAACGGATCTATTTTGCCAACCACACCAGCCACATCGACGCGGTGATCATCTGGGCATCGCTTCCCAAGCATTGCCGCGAGCTGACCAAGCCAGTCGCGGCGAAGGACTATTGGGACCGAGGCTGGTTCCGCCGTTATTTGGCACGTTCGTTGAATGCTATGCTGATTGATCGCGAGAACATCAAAGTTCACCGTAGCCCGGTGGAGTCGATGCTCAAGGAGATTGGCGACAAGTATTCGGCGATCATTTTCCCCGAGGGAAGCCGAAACGATGGAACAAACCTCCGCGAATTCAAAAGTGGTCTTTTTTACCTGGCAAAGAAGCGACCTGACCTGGAATTGGTGCCGGTGTATGTCGACAATATGACTCGCATCTTGCCTAAGGGTGAATACCTACCGGTTCCACTGTTGAGCCGTGTGATTTTCGGACCGCCTATTTGGCTGGAAAACGGTGAACCGAAGACCGAGTTTCTCGTCCGCGCTCGGGAAGCGGTTTCCCGGTTGCGAGACGTCTGACGCTGAATTGACATCATGGACTTGCTGCACGTATCCCTTAGCACGATTCTCACGGCACCGTTGTTGGCTCAACAAACGGCGTTTTTGCTGGATGGTGCGACCGGCATCTTGCTGGGGGTAGTGATCAGTTGCCTGTTGATCGCGACCGGGGCAGGGCAGATCCTGCGGCGTCAGCCAGATTCGAGCGTGAACCCGGCCATCGTCCAAGCATTCATTCGCCGCGTGCGTGCCTGGTGGCTGATGACGGCGATCCTGGCCGTTACGTTTACGATTCCCTCGCCTGTGGCCACAGTGATCTTGTTCTTCTTGATCTCGTTCTGGGCTCTCCGCGAGTTCATCACGTTAACGCCGACCCGGCTGGGGGACCACCGAACGCTGTTCTGGGTCTTCTTTATTTTGACGCCAGCGCAGTATGTGCTGGTAGCGATGGGCCAATCGCAGTACGAGCTATTCAGTATCTTGATTCCGGTGTACGGCTTCCTGTTCATCGCCGCACGTATCGCCGTGGCTGGCGACTACAAACGCTTTTTGGAACGCATCGCCAAGATTCAAGCCGGGCTTTACATCTGCGTCTATTCGCTCAGCTATGCTCCGGCGCTGTTGTACCTGACCGACTGGACCGACCCGGAGTACTCGACCAAGAGCACGGCTGGATTGCTCTTCTACTTCCTGCTAGTCGCCCAGTTGAGTGATCTGCTGCACTTTGTCTGTAGTCGATTACTGGGCAAGAATGTGATCGCCCCGAATATCAACGCCAGCCGAACCTGGGAAGGCTTTTTTGCCGGCACTGGTGTGACCGCTGTGGTTGGGGCGATGCTGAGCCTGACCGGGGCAACGCCGTTCAATCCTTGGCAAAGTGCTGTCATGTCGATTGTGATTGCCGTGATGGGGGCCGCCGGTAGCATGGCCATGAGCGCCATCAAACGCGACCGCGGCGTGCAGGACTATGGCACGCTGGTGGAAGGGCATGCTGGCGTTTTAGACCGTATCGACGCCATTTGCTTTGCCGCTCCGGTCTTCTTCCACCTGACGCGGTACTATTTCACAACGGCCAGCGGTGGCTAGAGCGTTTTCATGAGAGTCGCGGCCAGCCAGAACGCTACCGATCGAATGGAGCCGGTCTAAGGCCCATTTGCTACCGAATCCAATACCCGTAGAGTACTTCGCCTGACAGGGATGCCTTTGCGACTCCGAAAGAAGTCGTTACACCAGGTCAGTTACGACGCTGAACAGATATTCGACAAGCTTAGCTTTCGCAGCGTCGCCAGCTTCTTGTGTTGATGAGCTTGCATTCGTTCCAGGATCTCGGAGAGAAATCGGACGGTTTCAACGATATGCTCTCCTTTGTTCAGCATGACACATTCAGCACGACCACTCATGGCTGCGTCGGTGACTTCGGCCCGAGTAGGGAGCCCTTTTTTCGCAAGGCTTTCCAGAACCTGGGTCGCCCAAATCACCGGTACGTGAGCCGCTTCGCTGAGCCAGAGGATCTCTTCCTGAACTTCGGACATGCGATTGAAACCGATTTCAACACCCATGTCTCCACGGGCTACCATCACGCCAATCGGCGGATGTCTGAGTGCCGCTAGTAGAAGTTCTGGAAGGTTGGCAAATGCCTGTTGGGTCTCGATTTTTAGAATGATTCCCAGCGTATCGGCGTCCCGAGCATTCAGTTCGTCGATCAGATCTTCTACGTCGTGGACATGTCGAACGAACGAATAAGCAAGTATATCAGCATGGCTGACAACAAAGTCGAGGTCCGCTCGATCCTTCTGAGTTAACGCAGGCAAATTGAAGTGGGTATCGGGGAAGTTAATGCCTTTGTCACTCCGGATTTTCACTGCGTCCTTACGCGTCTGAGTCACTTCGATGACAACTCTCTCTGCCGATGCTTCGCGAACCACGGCTCCCATTTCGCCGTCGTCGTAGAAGAAGCGATCGCCAGGTCGAACATCCTGGTAGATCTCGGGCAAGTTGCAGCCGATACTCGCAGGCTCGAGGACTTCACCGTCGGCATTTTTCCTGGGAGGATGACCTGGAATATTGCCGTGAGTCAATGTGATCAGATCGCCTATACGAACGGTATATTCATGCTCGGTTTGCTTGGCAAAGGAGTTGGCGATGTGTCCTTCCAGCACCTGCTCGTTATTTCGCAGAACACAAAAATGAGCATTGGGTTCGACAAAGACTTCGTCAGCCCCTTCGGCCCAACAGCCACTTTCTTCTACGGAAGTCACGAGCAGCGATTGTTGCCGACCGCGGGTATCCGTGACCAGTAAAATGTCGTGCTGTTGAATGTTGCGGAGGGCATCCTCTGGTATCGGTAATACTTCGTCGGCGGAATTGTGCTTTGCATCCAAAGACGAAATCCAAACCTGCGCGTTGGATCGAATCTTCCCGTTACTTTTCAGACGAGGACGCCAGTGCAAAACCCCAGGCCTGGATTCAAGTCGTCCGGTTCGCGGATTCGGACCAGCGAGATCCATTTGGACCTTGCACTTTCGACCAGTTTCCTGCTCGGCACGCCGAAGGTGATCGATCATCTGCGCCCAGATCGTTTGGTCATCCTTGGAACAATTGATACGCATGACATCCATTCCGGCCTGCAATAGTTCCAAGATCAACTCATATTTCTGCGCGCCTTCGCTCGGAATTGTGACCATGATACGCTGCTGTCGCGAGCTACCAGGTTCACCAAACAAAGTATTGGTATTTTGATCGAGATGAGCGCGGCCGGCGCGGAAACCCTCGGAGGAATTCTGAAGATCGATTGCCGGGGGCTGCCGATCCGCTAATCGATGAAGGGCCGTAAGGACGGCATCGATGGTAGGCAGTACATAGGCCTCCATGCGTCCTAGTGAACTGAGGCCCAGGGCATGCAACTGATACTGCAATTCCCGGATGTCATGCTGACGAACGCTAAGATAGTGCACCAGGTTTCGACCACACTGACGCTGCGAATCCGGAATCTTTGCCAGCGAAGCCGAGAAATGCTCTTCCAGCTTGAGGGCTCCCTCGCGAAGCTGAAGCAGGGAATCGATGAGAGTGTCGAATAGTTGCGCGCTCGAATGATCCATCAACTCCCCCGTGCCTACGGCTTTTCACAAGACCAGGGCAGATAGCACCCTGGAAACTGTTTGAAGAGTCATCCTAATGTGGTGAAGTTAAGGGAATTATCAATTTCTAGAGAAGTTCACCCAAAAACACCAGCGATCAAACCCCCACAGCAACGCCCTAACGCGAACCTTGCCCAGACAGAATCGGTCCCAAGTTTTGTTCCAGGAACGATTTCAGGCCGGGTTGATAGAAACGCAAGAGTCGGTAAACTGATTAGTTCCAAAGCCAGGAGGATACGCGAACTGGCTAGCAGCTTGACTCGAAATCAAGTGCCGGGTAACCGGTTGAGGGTTCGAATCCCTTGTCCTCCGCTCAAAGGCAATATTCGAGCACATAAGGACTTACGTCGATATGACGCGAGTCCTTTTGTTGCTTCTTGGCTTGGCCTATTGGCTGGAATTCGTTCGTGGCGGGGGGCAGGGGCATTGGCTTAGCCCTGCGGCTCGTTTTCTCTTTTACCCTGGCTGGCTCTTTCTTAGCGAAGCGGGGCCTTGCCGGCGAGGCGGCGTAGGAGGCCCATCTGCCCCAGGTGCATCATCGCGTGATAGGGAAGGAATACTAGCGTGTCGAACTTGGTTTTGAAAAGCGGGTGTTCCGGCAGGCTCGGTTCGTCGAGCTGCTCGAGCGTGTAGGTTTCTATTTCCTCGAGCAGTTGATCGTTTACCCGCTTGTAGATTTCTACGAAACGTTCAGGCGAAGGGTAGATCGATTGATCCGATGAGGGGACGCTGCCGCGGCCAAAATTCGCTGAGTAGCTCTCGGGGATCAGGCCTGCATCTTCGGCGCGTTTGCCGCGAATTCGCATCATCCCCAGTCCGTAGTTGGCAATCGTGATGTGACCGACCTGCCAGGCGATATGCGTGACTCCTTCTTCTGGCATGCGAAACCAGAGTTCTGGTTCCAGGTTGTCGATGAACTCACGGAACATCGTATCGGTGAAGGCAATTCGTTGTTTGGTCAATTCCCATTGAGCTGCGTCAGCCATGCAATCTATTCCCGAATCGGAGTTAGTCTTCCAGTGGATGAGTCAGGCCGGCGATTTGTAGCGCTTCACGATAGGCTTCCGGCGTGTTGATGTTTCTTAATAATCCCAGGTTGGGATCAATGCTGTGAAGCTCGCCTGCATCGATCCACTGGGTGTCCAGCGGTTCGATGCAGGACAGTAGTCGATGGTTACCAGAGAAGAGAACTTTCTCGAAGGTTTCCAGCGAACGGTTCGCATAGACGGCAGCCAATGGTTGAGGCATTGCGTCGCAACGTGGAATGGCCGCATCGTGAGACGATAGCTGCTGGAAGAGGTATTCGATCGACGCTGGAGTTACCAGCGGCAAGTCACATCCCAGTACGATTGCCGCTTCCGACCAGCCAGTCACGTACTTAAGTCCTTCATAAATCGCTGCCGCCGGACCTTGTTGTTCGACGCGATCCGGCAACTCGATATAGTCGAAGGGAAGCAGGGGAAGTTCCTGGAACTTGCTCGTCAGCAGGATCACCTCTTCCACCAGCGGGGAAACAATTCGCACGACACGCTCGAGCATCGTTTCGTTGCCGAACGGGAGGTGCGGTTTGGATTGCCCCATGCGGCGGCTTTCACCGCCACAGACGATTAAAGCGGCTCGCTGAGAACGGGGCAGGGTGGTCATGTCGGGTGGCTTGGTGTTGGGTATATTAAAAGAAGTGTTTTGTCGCCCAGCATTGAAGCAATGGTTTCATGAGACTTCGCTTACGTCACGATATCACGGTTGGCCTCGATCTACGAGGCGTATTGCCTTCGCGCATGTTGCCGATGTCGCTGGAAGAGGCTGCGAAGGTGACGGTCTGGGAAGGCAACCGGCGCGTCGAGTTGGGAGAATTCTTCACCGTCGAAATGGAAACGCGGCGCGAAGATACGCTGCGGATCATTGGTGACCTCTCGAATGTCGACAACATTGGTGCCGGGCTGGATGGCGGAACGCTGTTCGTCCAAGGCTCTGTTGGTCATCATGTCGGACAAGAGATGCAAGATGGTTCGCTCTACATTCACGGCCATGTCGGGAATAACCTGGCCGAAGGAATGAAAGGGGGATTCCTCAAGGTCTTGGGCAACGTGGGAGATCGCGTCGGTGCGCCGTTGCCTGGTGAGAATCGAGGGATGGCAGGCGGCAACGTCTTTATTCTTGGTTCGGCCGGAAACGAAGTAGGGCACCGGATGCGCCGCGGGACGATCGCCATAACCAACGATTGCGGTGACTACGTTGGGTACGAGATGCTGGCCGGAACGATCTTTGTCGGCGGCAAGGCAGGAGCAAGCCCGGGGCTGATGATGCGGCGCGGGACGATCATTCTGTGTGGTAATCGACCGAGCGATTTGATGGCAGGCTTCGCGCATGCCTGTCGATATAAGCCTGCCATGATGTCGTTGCTGGCCAAAGACTTCTCTCGGCAGGAAGTACCGGAAGCCGCTCGACTGATTTCTTTGCGGGACTACGATCTTTACCACGGCGACCTGGTGCAAATGGGTCGAGGCGAGATTCTTTTGCCGGCGTAGCCTGAGCGTCTCCCCCGTATGAGCGACGTAAATCTGACGAAGTCGCTACATTCGATACAACCTGCTACAGGACAGGCAAGCCGTGGCGCGTCTATTGCCAGGGATAGCGGGGGCGTAGGTAACGTTTAATCCATTAAATCCGAGGCGGGGCGAATTCTAGAAAAAGTAGGCGAGTGCTATCCGATAACTGTTACTAGCCACGGATGGGTGAAGTGACTCATGGATGGGCAAAGCGAAACCACGAAGTTGGGACCGTAGCATATGCCTGTCGAATTACTCCACGCTTGGTTGGGCGTCGCATTTTTGGCGACCTGGGCCATGATTGGTCAAGTGACCTTGGAGCGGAACTAGCTGCTCTCGGATCGTATCGGGAAAGGACACCAAAGCCACACGCTTTCCCCGGATCGTTCTCGAATTGCAGCTCTTCACCCCCTTTTCAAGCGGTACTTATGGCTGCGTCTAGTTGACAGACGCATAAGAATTGATTTTCCTAGCGGCAACTTTTCTTTTCTTTTGAAAATTGTTGCCCCGGAAAATCCCGCATGTCGTCCCCCCCACCATCTAGTCGCCCTGAACCTAAGGTTGCCTATTGGCGGCAAAACCTGATGGTTATCAGTGTTCTGCTTACTATCTGGGCCTTTGTGGCCTTTGGTTGCTCGATTTTCTTCATCGAGTGGCTGAATCAATTCCAGATTGGCAACTTGCCGCTGGGCTTTTGGTTTGCTCAGCAGGGGTCGATGTATGTCTTTCTGGTTCTGATCTTGGTCTATGCATTGGTGATGGACTATCTCGATCGCAAACATGATGTGAAGGAGTAGTCCGTGGACTTTATCGAACAGATGCCGCTGCTTGGCGCGGCAATGACAGCGACACGAATATGGACCTTTGGGTTCGTCACCATCACCTTCATGATCTACCTGTATATCGGGTGGAAGAGCCGTGTAACGGAATCCGGTGAGTTCTACGTGGCTGGGCAGGGGGTTCCTGCGATTGCCAATGGAGCCGCCACCGCCGCCGACTGGATGAGCGCTGCGTCGTTTATCAGCATGGCTGGCCTGATCAGCGGTTTGGGCTCGGATGGGTCGGTCTTTCTATTGGGCTGGACTGGTGGCTACGTGCTGTTAGCGATGCTGCTGGCACCCTATCTGCGAAAGTTTGGCCAATACACGGTGCCTGACTTTGTGGCCAAGCGTTACTACAGCGAAACGGCTCGTATTGTGGCTGCCGTTTGTGCTGTGTTTATTTCCATCACGTACGTCGCCGGTCAGATGCGTGGCGTGGGGATCGTGTTTGCCCGCTTCCTGGAAGTCGAAACCTGGCAGGGGGTCGTACTGGGGATGATCATCGTTGGCGTGTTCGCCGTGCTGGGGGGCATGAAGGGGATTACCTGGACGCAGGTCGTGCAGTTTTTCGTGCTGATCGCTGCATTTTTGATTCCGACATTCGCCCTGTCGGGAATGCTAACTGACAGCTCCGTTCCACAAATTGGGTTTACGACCGGGGACATCGCCGAGAAGGTCAACTTGATTCAGGAAGACCTCGGCTTTTCGTCGTACACGCAACCGTTTACCAACTACGACATGGCGAACGTCTTTTTCATCATGTTCGCTCTGATGGCTGGTACGGCTGGTTTACCACACGTGATCGTGCGTTTTTACACGGTGGCCAATGTGCGTGCGGCTCGCTACAGCGCTTTCTGGGCATTGCTTTTCATCTGCTTGCTTTACACTTCCGCACCGGTTCTGGCGATGTTTGCCCGCTATTCCATCTTGAACACATTGGAAGGGGCACGCATTGGCGAAGTGACCAAGTCGGATGATGACGTTTCGTACATCCCCGTTTATCGGGTCGATGAAGAAGGCAAAGAAGTACCTATCCAGTGGGTCGATACCTGGCAGAAAACCGGGTTGATCACGATCGACGACAAGAACAAAGATGGCATCCTGTCTCTCAAGAATGTCGACGGTAACTTTGATGAAGTGAAGATCGACAAGGATATTCTCGTTCTGGCAACGCCTGAGATCGCGCAGCTTTCTCCGTGGGTGGTGGCGATTGTCGCCACCGGTGGTCTGGCCGCTGCATTGAGTACAGCCGCTGGTCTGTTGTTGGTGATCTCCAGCTCGATGGCTCACGACTTGTACGTTCACTTCTTCGAGCCGAATGCATCCGAACCACGGCGACTATTTATCGCTCGAATCATGATCATCGGAGCGATCCTGGTCGCTGGCTACTTCGGCATTGCACCGCCAGGGTTTATTGGCGAAGTGGTCGCGTTCGCGTTCGGCCTGGCTGCGGCAAGCTTCTTCCCGATTATCTTCCTGGGGATCTTCGATAAGCGAATGAACCGTCAGGGAGCGACATCCGGGATGATCGTAGGCATTCTGTTCACGGCCATCTACATCATTCTGTGCCGTTCGGATCGCGTGCTCGGCTTTGACGAGCCACTGATGACTCCCTGGTTCCAGGGAAGCAGTTGGATCCCCAATGGGCTTCGTCCAGAAGGTGTTGGGGCGATTGGCCTGGCTTTGAATTTCATCGTGGCGATCACAATCAGCCGGCTCACGCCGCCACCACCGCCCGAGGTTCAAGACCTGGTTGAGAGTGTCCGTGTTCCGCGTGGGTCGCACGCTCCGGAAGCTCACTTCGACGAAACGGACGCCGAAGCGGATAATCCGTAAGGCAAGTTTTTAGTGCGGCTGCTGGAAAAGGATCGGCAGCCGCCAAATAAGAAGCAAAAGCAGACGCTTCAGCGATAAAAGAATGCTAAAGCGTTTCCGAGGTAATCGCCGGTCAATCTGCTGAGATTTGGCGACTAAACAAGCTCAAGCGAGGGATCCGGCACATCGACCCCATCCCGGTACTTCTCAAGTAATTCTTCTTCGACGAAGTACGTCAGGCCATCATCTTCGCTAAACAGGCCCTTGAGGCCCGCAGCCGATTCATCTGCCCGCGTAATCTTGCGGCAAGAGACCGCCAGGGTACAAAACTGATCGGGATCGACGAATCGCACGTTGGCTTGGCTTCGTAGAAGCTCGCGCCGTTCCCAGAGAGACTTACCGCTCAAACCGTTGTTCACTTTCAAACCGACCATGATTTCCATCTTCCTTCCATTCTCTATCGTCAATTTGAGAGAGAATCATCACGGGAAGGAAATCCGTTCCATGTCGCGGGGTCTTCAATGACGCCCGAAATAGCACGATAATCCGTCGCGCTTTCCATCGTTTCGGAGGAATCCGTTCCGGCTGACCTCTCCGGCCAGCCGTACTTGCTAGCACGACATCCTTGGTGACGTCGATTGTCTTCGGGCAAAGTACCCTCGCAACCTCCACCACGCACGATTAACGATACCTTAATCGCGAGTTCACCTTCAAGTATGTGGCACGGCAAATTGCGCTAAAGAATCTTGGCGGGTCATCGAGCCCTCATTGGAGCTGCTTTCAGCGTAAACAGCTTAGTTTAAAGAGTTTATGTTCCAGGCCGGTTCGCGGAAACGATAGCCGACCCCCCGAACGGTTTCGATGAGGATCCCCTTTCGGTCGAGTTTACCGCGGATCGATTTCACGTGGACATCGATCCGGCGTGTTCGACTCGCGTGCTCAGAATCCCCCTCAGGCTCTCGGTCTTTCGCTGGCAGACCAGCCGCTTCTTCGAGCTGAGCCCTGGTAAGGACATGCCCTGGGCGTGCTAGCAGAGCTTGCAGGAGCCGATACTCGGTCGGCGTCAGATCGAGACGTTTGCCGTCCATTTCGACCAAAGAAAAGCGAGGATCGAGTCGAATGCCGTGACATTCGAGGACGGCCTGGGAATCGGCCGTTTGTCGGGCACGAAAGGTCAGCGTTTTAACCGACTGGGCAAGCAGGTCGAGTGCCAGGGACTCGGCCAGACGTGAATCGTGAGCAGGGTCGTCGATGCCACTCAAGTCTCCGCCGGTCGGAGCAATCAAGATCGCCGGGGTCGAGTCTTCGCCCAGGTTTCTTAGCAGTGAACGACATAGGTCAAGCGTATCCACTTCGGCCAGAGACCGCGATAAGACGACCACGTCCGGTACGTATTCCATCGCGTGCTGCAGACCATCACGCGTGCCGCTGGCCAAGTAGACCTGGCAGCCGGTTTGTTGCAGATTGTGCGCGACCGTGTGGAGCGGACCACCTGCTTTTTCGACGATCAATATGCTGCGCTGGGCCACGGTTTGTCTTTATGTTCTGGTTGAAGGAAACAGGGGGATCCGCCCTGATAAGCAGTAGCCTTCCGTGTATGTCATTGGCGGCGAAATCATGACGCGGTCTCCTCGTTGTCATCGATCGACTGACGATGGCGAACGATTTCGCCTTCGACCCAGTAGATGACAATCTCGGCGATATTGGTGACGTGATCCGCAATCCGTTCGATATGTTTCGAGATACCGGTAATCTCGATCATCCAGTCCAGATCAGTTGGGTTTTTCGAGATCCCCTCTTTGAGCCACTGGAAGATTTGCCGATGCAGGCGATCGAGTTCACGGTCTTGATAGATCAACTTTCGGCAGGTCGATGCATCACGATCGATGAACGCATCCAGGCTTTTTCGTAACATCTCGATGGCTTGAAGATTCGCTTGCCTTAAACATTCCGGCAGAACGATCTGGGTGGTCGCCACGCCGCCGTCGCGAAGCCGAACCACGCTTTCGGCAATGTTGACCGCCAGATCTCCGATACGTTCTAGCTCGTGGCCAACCGACATCGATGAAATGATCAGGCGCAGGTCCGACGCCACCGGCTGGAAGAGAGCGATCGAGTGCAGGCACTCTTCTTCCAGGGCGACATCCATTTCGTCGAGTTGATCGTCCTCGGCGATAACATCAAGGGCTCGGTCTCGATCGAGATCATGCAGTGCCCGTGTCGCTTCGCTAACCTGGGCCTCGGCATGCGTACCCATCGAGAGAAGTTGGGAACGAACGGCTTCGATCTGTCGGATCCAGTGACGAGTCATGGAAAGTAGCTTTCGAGGTTCTATTTGTCGGATGCGCCGAGGAACAGGTCGATCGTCTCGGCATCGGGCGCTTTGATCGTGGTACGCATCGGACCAGCACCAATTCGCGTGACGTGCTTTTCGGGAAGTCCTTCTTTGCGGAAGTGCGCTGCGGCATCGGTTTTCTCGGCGAAGATCCATGCGCGTCCATCTTCGAAGTAGGTCAGGTAGCCTGGTTTGGCAAAGAGGTAGTGAATGGCCGTTTCTCGTGAATCTGATTTGATCGTCTTGCGATCCGGTCCAGCGCCAGGCAGCGTAACATGTTTTTCAGGACCTTCGCCTGCGATCAAATCGGCGATCCCTGGGCTGTCCAGGGGAAGAACCCACAATCGGCCGTCGACTTCTTTGGTTAAAAAACCGCTGCGATTGTAGGGGGAATGATCGGCAGATGACTTAACGGTCGTGCCGTCGGCCAGGTAGTACAGTTCGTACCAGTCGTTATTCTTTTGATTGACGCCAGGGCGAGCGTGAAACAAGGCCGACACAGCGTACGGCTTGCCATCGCGCTGGTATTCGACCACCACGATCGACCCGAAATCAAGCTTGGCGGTATCCTTTGCGGCTACGTCGTTGACGTAGATAGTGCCATTGGTGCCGGCTTCCGGTGTGGGGACGTGGTCTGGGAAGGTGTCCAACTGCTTCCAATCGCTGTACTTGCCGTGCAAATAGTTCCAGAAGTCTTCCGTGAACTTCTGATGATTCGAGGGACGCGCGGCCGTTTCGTCGGCATAGGCGTAGGAACTGCAGCAGGCAATGGTCGTCAGTACCAAGAGCATGAACCGTTTGGCTACAACTGGCAATCGAAGCGTCATTGTCGGCGTCCTTTCGCAAAAAGTGAGAAGCGGGATTTCTTAACCAAAGCGTCCCGTCACGTAGGCGTTGGTTTCAGACAGCTTGGGCTTGGTGAATATGTCGACGGTCGGGCCATATTCGACGAGCCGGCCCAGATACATAAACGCGGTGTAATCGCTGATTCGCGAGGCTTGCTGCATGTTGTGAGTAACGATCAAAATCGAGTACTCACCGCGAAGTTCGCGAATCAAATCTTCGATCTTGCCGGTAGCGATCGGATCGAGCGCAGAGCATGGTTCGTCTAGCAGCAGCACCTCTGGCTCACTCGCGATGGCTCGGGCGATGCATAGCCGTTGTTGCTGACCGCCGGAAAGACTCAGGCCACTTTCGTGTAGTCGGTCTTTCACTTCGCTCCAGATCGCGGCACCTTTCAGGCTGTGTTCACAAACTCCTTCCAGCACGCTACGACTTCGTTCGCCGTCGATTCGTAACGGATAGACGACGTTTTCGAAGATGCTCATGGGGAATGGATTGGGTTTCTGGAAAACCATGCCCATGCGTTTGCGAAGCTCGATCACGTCGACTCCGCGATCGCAGATCGATTGGTCGTTTAAGAAAATGTCGCCTTGGATTCGCACGGTGTCGATCAAGTCGTTCATGCGATTCACGCACCGCAGCAAGGTCGACTTGCCACAGCCGGATGGGCCGACTAACGCGGTTACCTGGCCGCGGGGAATAGGCATGCTGATATTGAAGAGAGCCTGCTTGTCTCCGTACCAGAGATTGAAGTTCTTAATCTCCAGAACTTTTTCTTCGCGAAAGACGGCATCGTGCACCACAGGCGCAAAGTTATGTCCCTGGGCGATCAATTCGAGCCGGCTCGTTTCCGAAGTTCCTGATTGTGGTTGACTCATGGGGTTGGGCTTCTGCTAGTCACAAAGGCGAGACATAGGCATATTCAGGGCCGTTTAAAATTGTCCGGACTGAAATCGTTTTCGAAGTCGGGCACGCAGCCAGATCGCGAACAGGTTCAACGTCGCGATCACGGTGATCAGCAGCAGTGTCGTCGTGAACACCATCGGCTTGGCGGCTTCGCTATTTGGGCTCTGGAAACCTAAGTCGAATATATGAAAACCGAGGTGCATAAAGCTTCGGTCCAAGTGAACAAATGGGGCGCTCAGGTCGACCGGCAACTCGGGGGCCAGCTTGAGCACGCCAACCAACATCAGGGGAGCGACTTCGCCAGCTCCGCGCGCCATGGCCAGAATCATTCCGGTCATGATGCCCGGCAACGCGTGGGGCAGGACGATACGATGAATCGTCTGCCATTTACTCGCCCCGCAGCCATACGAACCTTCACGAAGCGAATTGGGAACGGCGGCCAAGGCTTCTTCCGTGGCGACAATCACTACCGGCAAGGTCAGTAGGGCCAACGTCAAACTGGCCCACAGCAATCCCCCTTTGCCGAACGTTGGGTTAGGAAGATTGGCCTGGTAGAAGCCATGGAAGTTGGGTGTAAATGCGACCAGGGCAATGAACGCCACCGTTGCCGTGATCCACAACAGAAGACTGGCTATGCCCAAGGTTGGGGTGCGCATTCGCGTCAGCACTTTGCGGCTTCCCAGCGAGTACGATGTGGTAATGAATGCCGAAAAGGCCACGATTGCCAGGCCAGCGGCAGTCAGCCACCACCATAGCTTCGGCATGGTCGGCAGGTTGGCATTGACGGGACCACCATCGATGTAAGCACCGACAACGAGAATCAAAAAGCCATAGCCGAACACACCAAACACGATGCTCGGCACACCGGCCAGGTTATTGATGCTGATACGAATGATACTGACGATCGGACCACTCTTGGCGTATTCGCGAAGGTATAAAGCTGCCAAAACGCCGAAAGGAACCACGATCAGCGACATGATCATCGTCATGGCGATCGTTCCCCAAATCGCCGGGAAGACGCCCCCTTCCGAGTTCGCTTCACGCGGATCTGCCAGAAGGAATTCGCCCCAACGCGAGAAGTAGACCTTCAAACGCCCCATCCAATCGAGTTGATTGGCCGGAAACGCTCGGACGATGTCTCCCAGTTTCAGCTCCGCTTCGGTCCCATCAGCGGTGGTAGCAAATAAACCGAAGCGATTGTTGCGATCCTCGATCTCGTTAATGCGTTCCTGCAGTGCGGCAATCTGATTGTCGACCTCAAAGCGAACGTCCACAAAGTGATAAACGGCCTGCCGGGCAGCAGGAGGGACCTGCGCCAGCAATTGGGAGATTTCATCCAGTCGGGCTTCGATGCGTGTTTCTTCGCTGGAGCGTTGTGCGTTTAAAGTGGCAACGAGATCTGGGCCAACCTTGGACATCGCCGAATCTTCGCCCAGGATACGCCGGGCACGTTCGGCGATTCGGATATCCTTCTGTTTGTCTTGTTGGATCGCATTCAATTCGATCTTCAGGTTATAAATCTCGTTCGCCAGTCCTTCGACGAAAACGTCGTGCTCCAACTCTTGCGAACGCAGTTCAAGGCGGGCTTGTTCCTGACGGCGGCTGCTTTCGCCTACTTCATATTCGGCGATGCGGTCGATTGCATGGACGCTTTCACGGGCCGTTTCATGGTGTTGCTGGTAGGCGTTGTAGGTTGCCTGGGGGCCTTCCAAAACCTCTCGGATCTCGATCAGGTTCTCACCATCGGGAACTTCAGAAAGGGAAAGGACCTGGCCACTTTCGGTGACACCGACAAGCCCTTGCTCCCCATTTCGATTTTGAGTGATGAAGCTAAGGGTGTTCTCGGCTTGCAGGGCATCGAGCTTTTCTTGAATCGATTCAATCTCTTGGGTTAGCGATTCGAGCATAGCTGCCCAGGCCGCTTGAGCCTCATCGTCTTGCGCGTCCGGCCCCGAGAGACTCGCTTGATAGTTCGTGAAAAACGCATGGATATCGCTCAGGTCGTCTTCGTCTGATGAGATCGGACGAGTTTTCGAAGTGACGAATTTCTGCGGTGTGCCGATGAAACGTCCAAGCTTCGTTCGCTCAAAGAGCATGGCCCACTCAGGCATCGTCGGTGGCGTATCGGCGAGTTCGTCTTGGGTGACCCATTGATAGGTACCGCTTTGAGGGCCTTTGAACTCGAAGTTGTCGGTGCGGTATTGCCAGCGATGGGATGGCTGGGGCGTGGTGCTTTCGTTCTCGGTGGGTTCGGGCGAAACGCTACCGGGGGTGTAATCTTCCTCGTCGGCAAGTTCCCCCAACAAGACCGAACCGTCTTTAAGTGTTACCAGATACAGCCGACCTGGCCAGAAGCTGGCCATGCCTTGATAGATAATGAGCCCCAATAGCCCAAAGATCATCAACAGAGCCAAAGTCAAAGCTCCGCCTGAGAGCCAGATCATGGGCTCTCCCTGAGAGAGAATCGTGAGCCCTGGTCGTACCTTGCGCTGGTACTTCTTGACGTGGCTGTTTGCGTTGTCCTGAGGTTGGCTCATAGCTGGTAGGCCCTCCTCCGGAAGTAAAGTCGAACGACTTCCGCGACCGTATTGATCAGGAACGTCAGCATGAAGAGCACCAGCGCCGATAAAAACAACACGCGATAGTGCGAGCTTCCTTGAACGGCTTCCGGCAGTTCGATGGCGATATTTGTGCTAAGGGTTCGGAAGCCGTTAAAGATGTTCCAGTCTTCGATGGGCGTGTTGCCGCCGGCCATCAGCACGATCATCGTTTCGCCTGCAACACGACCCAGGCCAATCATAAGTGCCGAAAACAGCCCGCTCATGGCCGTTGGAATGACGACACGTACCGTCGTTTGCCAATGCGTGGCACCACATCCCAGCGATGCCGATCGCAGATGGGAAGGCACCGTGGAAAGAGCATCGTCTGCCAGCGTATAGATAATGGGAATCACGGCGAAGCCCATCACGAAGCCAACAATCAGCGAATTTCGTTGATCGAATTCGCCAATGTAGGTTCCTCGCGGATCCCAACCGGCAAGGTCGAATAAGGTTCCCAGGGCATAGGCCAACGCAAAGGTAAACAGCGACAGCAGCAAAAACTTCCCTAGACTCAATAGCGAGAACGTGAACCTGGGGGCCTTGGCGACGCTGCCGCGCCAGAATGAATTCAAAACATAGACATCCAACACAAACGTGACCAATGCCGAGAAGGGGATCAAGATCAGTAGCCAGCCCCCGACGCCTGAGCCTTGTTCCGGGTGAACCAGCCAGAACTTGATATTGCCGAGGAACAGCCACTGTTCGATCGAAGGCCCTAGCCAGTAGGCAAGATAGATACCCAGGCAAAGCACCGGCGAAAGAAACCATAGTCGATAGGGCTGAAGCCGGAGCGTGAATGATTGCGGCATGACTTGCCAGATGAACGCACCCAGCAAGATGACGAACGGGACGGTGAATACGGCCGCCAGGCAAGCAGGGACCACCTCTTCGACCACCGGTGCAAAGACCAGGGCCGCCAGAAAGCCCAGGACCACGCTCGGCAAGCTGGCCATCATTTCAACGGTCGGCTTCACCAGCATACGTGTCCGCCGTGTGCTGAACTCGCTGGTGTACACGGCAGCAAGTAGAGCCAGCGGGGCTCCAAATAGCATGGAGTAAAACGTGGCCTTGAACGTGCCAGAGATGAGCGGGTAGAGCGAAAACTTCAGTTCGTCTTCCGTTTTCGAGGAAGAGCTTTGCCACATGTTCAGCGGTTCGGCGTACCCTTCGTACCAGACCGGCAAAAAGAGAGACGCCAGCGTAATGTCAGGAAAGCCAGGAGAGAGAGCGTAATGAGCAATCTTGCCATCGGCCTCGATAAAGAGCCCATCGTCACGAGGAGCGATTCTGGCAAGTTGTACCACGCCCCCGTCAGGCACTTGCAAATCGGCAACGTGCTTCTCGGTGGTCATGTGAAACAGCGAGCATTGGCCGGTCGCATAACCCACGATAAACATGCGACTGCGCGACGAAGCGCCAAATGCACTGACCGCCCCAGGACCCTGGGGGAATGCATGGGCACGTACCAGAGCGAAGCCGTCGGAACTTTTACGATCTGCAAAGGTGTCGTCAGATCGATCGGACAGGCGAATCTGGAACCAGCCTGAACAGTTTCCTTCGCTGTCACCCACGAACAAGGTCTCGCGGCCTAAGATCCAATTGCACAAGGTGACCTGTGCGTCGGAATCGGGGACCAGGTCAACGGTCTCGGCGATGCTGATGTTGGCCTTATCGCGGATATCATAGCGGCTTAGTTGCCCCGATGGTTTTACCGCCAGGACATTATTGCCAAGGTCATCGATCAGGATGAATTTGGGAACGCTGTTATCCTCCGTCGCTGCTGGAAGGTCATAAAACTTGGCGTCAAGTTTCACTTTGCCGCTGAGCAGACTCTTCTTCTCGCTGACAACGCCCAGCTTTAACTGGTCATCCCCTGTCAGGGCCGTAAAAGTGGTCGACTTACCGCCGAGGCTAGACCGGGCACTGGCCTGGGGAAGATGATCCAACAGCACGATAGGCGAATCGCTGACGGCAATCGGTTCGCCAAGCGCCCAATCAATCTCTTGGGCCCGGTACTGTCCCTGGGGCGTCATCTGCACGACACCATCCTGGTAGATCGCCGTGTCACCCGGATGCGACAAGTGCTTGCCTGAGGTGCTACCAGTCTGGTCGACAAACCAATTCTTGATTTCGATCGGGTCGACAAAGGTTGTCTTGAATTCGACGTTCCCGATGCGGACCGATCCGTCGTTCATGCCAATGACGAAATCGGTTTGCCCCGTCGATGTCGAGATTGCCGTGATCTGGCCTTCGTCCAGTAGCTTTGTCTCTTGAACAACCTCGAACGCCAGTTGGTTTGCTGATTCTGCTTCGGCGTCTTTCGGCGCGGGCGGAATCAAGCGAACGACCTTCAGCGTGCCGTCCGTTGTCAGGAGCCATCCCATGGTCTGGTATTCGTTCAGCTCGAAGTGAACGATCTCGTTGGAACTCCACGGAGCCTCGCGAATATCGAGCGGCTTGATCGACGCGACACGGAATAGAGGAATGACCTCCATCACCAACACGAGAGCCACCAGGCAAACAGCGACAATCGTGCCAATTCCGCCAACGGTGATGACGCCTTCGGACATAATATCCGACCAACGCACGCTCCAGTGGGTTTTGAGCCTGCGTTTTCGTCCGGTGAATCTAGGCGGGGTGCCACTCATGGATAAGCGAGAAACCTTGGTTTAACCATCCAGGCGAAGCGTGGGATGTCGATGTGAATCGGATAAGCTCTGCAACAACGATCGGAAGTGGCAGAGCTTACCGGGAAGGAAAGCGAAGGGCTCAGTTCTTGATGCCGACCTTGGCCAGCTGTTCTTGCGCGATGGTGGCGGGAATAGGCAGGTAGCCATCTTTGACGACTGCCTTTTGTCCTTGCTGGCTGTAGATGTACTTCAAGAACTCGCGACGCAGTGGATCCAATTCGCTGCCAGGACGATGGTTCACGCTGACAAACAGAAAACGCGACAGCGGGTAGTCGTCGGCGTTTTCGGCGGTTGGTTCGACGAAATCCGTTCCCTCAGCCGACAGCGGTAGTGCGCGGACGTCGGACGTCTTGTAGCCGATGCCGCTGTAGCCGATACCGAACTTGTCGGTCGCAACCCCTTGCACAACCGAAGAGCTACCTGGCTGCTCTTTGACCGACGGCTTGTAGTCGCCACCAAACAAGGCGTTTTCCTTGAAGAACGCATACGTTCCCGATGCCGAGTTACGACCATACAGGCTGATCGGCGACTGGGCGAAAGCACCGGTCAGGCCAAGTTCTCCCCAACGGTTGATGTCCTTCTGGGCACCCCCTTTGCGATTGGTCGAAAAGATGGCATCGACCTGAGAAAGGGCCAGGCCTTCAATCGGATTGTCTTTGTTGACATAGACGGCCAGCATGTCGATGCTGGTGCCCAGTTCGGTTGGTTTGTAGCCGTATCGCTTCTCGAAATCGTCGATCTCGTTGGCCTTCATCGGACGGCTCATCGGGCCAAAGGTCGCGGTACCTTGGATCAGTGCCGGAGGAGCGGTCGAAGAGCCTTTGCCTTCGATTTCGATCTGGACGTTCGGATAGATCTCTTGGAACCCTTCTGCCCACAGGGTCATCATGTTGTTCATCGTGTCCGAGCCGATGCTTTTGATCGTGCCAGAGACGCCTGAGACGCGCTGGTAAACCGGCAGCTTCGGATCGACTTCCAGCTGAGCCATCAATACCCCAGGGCATAGGCACGCCAGAAGCGAAGTAATCACGAAAGTGTGGCAACGCAACATCAGATCCAATCCTTCCAGAAGCAGGGCAAGCAAAAATCGGAGGCGATCACATACCATCACGATTTCGCACCAGGGAGAAATTAGCATTAACAATGTGCTAACACTTGGAAAAGCTCATCTCCACACGACCAGTTTCGCTAGGGATTAACGATTTTCTCGGCGTTTAGGGGCTATTCCAGCGGATGTTAATCTTCTGGCATAACCTCGGGCAAAGAAAGCCCTGACCTCTTTTGAGTGGTTATATTTACAAAACGTTAATATTCCGGTTAACGTGCATGGCCCTTGCGGGGGGTGGCTGTCTGTGAGAGCGGCACCATCCAGAGCACATGAAAGGTGCTTTGTTAGAGCACATCCGGGGTCGAAAGGGCTTCGGCGGCGGTGATGAAGCCGTCGTTGTCGGCATCCAGCTTCGAGAACTGATCTGGGGTGCCCAGGAATTCACGAATACTGATATCGCCGTCTCCGTTATAGTCCATGCCGGAAAACCAATCCGGCGTCAGTTCGTTGATCTCGGTCGCGTCGCCAGGAGGCGTGTAGATCGAACGCACCAACTGGTTATCGTCTTGTTCCCCGCGAAAGAACTCGAACACCAGTAGCGACGGAATCTCGTCGAATTCAATCGAATGTGATTTGTCGGCATCCATGCTGGCAAATTGCTTCTCCAGTTGCTTTAGTTCCCGGGCGGAAAGCCGGCCATCTCGGACCGGGTCGACCGCGCGAAACAGAGGGTCATCCCCGTCGATTCCCTGCAGACGAATATGGCATCGCTGCACCCAGTTTCGCTGGAGGAGCGAGGCTTCGATCTCTTCAACGTACAGTTTCTCGTCCTTGTCCTTGTCGGCCATGGCGAAGTTGATGTTGGTGCCTTGCTCGGGAAGTTCGCTTTCCTCGAGATAGCCATCCTGGTTACCGTCATACGTCTGCAAGAGACTTTCGGCCTGGCGAAGCGCGAATTCAGAGCTCACGTTGTCCCTCATGCGAAAGACGAGCCAATCGGTGCCCAGGTTGACCGAAACTTCGTTGCTCTTGGTAATCGGCTCGGCAGAAGTCATTCGGAAGGGAGTCATGGAAATCCTCGGCTGCTTTTCCGCGTCATCTCCAAAGCGAATGGTCAGTTCGTATTCGGGAGGTAAGCTCGCGAGCTTGGGGAGCTCCTCTTTGCTCAGCACTCCATCGGCATCGGCGTCGATCGTATGCAGCAGGTTTTCTGAGGGGAACTTGTCGAGTTGAAGTTGCCCACCGCGTTCATAGTTTTCCTGCATCGCGTATAGCAGATCGTTCCAGGGTGTACTGTCGTCTAGCGTGAACATCCCTTGCCCGCCGAAAAAACGACGTCGATCGCCACTGCGTGTCATGTCGGTCATCGAACGCCCTGAGGCCGTGATCAATTCCATCGGCGTGACGATCTCGTCGTCATCCAAGTCGCGTAAGCGAAGCCGATTGGCAGCCGTGGCGATCTCTTCGCTATCGATCACACCATCGCTATTTTCATCCAGCATCTGCCGCAGCGGAGAATCGGTTCGGCTGCGATTGACGGCATAAGACGTTCGGCGAACGGAAAACGCCTCGGTGCGGGCACTGCTGCGACTGACCATGCGTGGGACCTCGGCGCGATCGACCCAGCCGTTGCGATTCGTGTCGTAGCGATCGATGTTCTGTTTGCGTTGACGCGGGTCTTCGAAGGAAAGGTTGCCGAATTGCCCGCTGCGTAACTCGGGTTGATCCGCCAGTTCATCCCACGTCGCTTTGCCGTCCCCGTTCGCGTCGGCCAATTTCAGAACGTGATCGACCAGTTCTTCCATCGCGTGATCGTACGGCTGGTCGTCGATCCATAGCAGCACGTCCACGCGGATCGGTCCCTGCGATGTGAAGACGATTAGCCGTTGCGGCTGGACGTACGGTTCTAGCTCGAACGGAAGCCCTGCCTGGGGAACCGCCATCTCTTCCAAGGCAATCAAATCGATCGGATCGACGATCGGTTGAACCACGACAGGAGGCGGAGGAGGCTTCACAGGGGGCGCTTTGGCAGCACGCTCGTTGCAGCCGCCAACGACCATTGCCAGGGAAAATAGAACGCACGATGAAAGAACTGCTCGCATGTTACGCCAAAACCTGGTCGATGGAGTGCCCTTCCGAAATCTTGATAGGACGTGCCTGGGGCGAGAAGTGCTCGGTCGCCGGATCGACACCCACGGCACGACACAGCGTGGCCAGCAGGTCTTGCACTTCGGTCTTACCTTCGGTGACCTCGCTGCCGGCTTCGTCGGTCTGGCCGTATGCCTGGCCACCGGCGATGCCACCACCGGCCAGCACACATGTCCAGGCATCGGGGAAGTGGTCGCGACCGGCGGTGTTGTTGATGTTGGGGGTTCGGCCAAACTCACCCATCCACAAGATCGTGGTCGATTCCAGAAGACCACGTTCGCTCAGTTCGCGCATGAGCGTGCTCCATCCTTGGTCAAGTTCTTTCGAGAGCCGCTCGACGGCGGGGAAATTGCCTTGGTGGGTGTCCCAGCCGAGGCCACCTCCGCCGAGTGTCACTTCCACGAAGGGAACATCGCGCTCGACCAGTCGCCGGGCAATCAGGCAACCTTGGCCGAACGTGCCGCGTCCATACGTCTCGCGAACCTCGGTGGACTCTTGCGAAAGGTCAAACGCCGAGGCCGCCTCGGGGTGCATCATTTTGACGGCCGATTGAAAGATCGTGGCTTGGGCCTCGGCAGCGCCGGAAGGATGCCGAGCCAGGAACTGGTCTTGCTGGTCTTTCCACAACGCCAGTCGAGCGTCCTGCCGCCGCGTATCAATCCCTGGGGGAAGCGACAGGAAGTCGACACCCAGGTCGGCCATCGCATCCGACCCTTCGGCCGGCGGTGCCCCGCGCGTGCCAACGGTTGCCGCGGCATAGCGTGGCCCGAGAAAGCCAGGGCTCAGCGCGCTGCCGTTGAGTAGGCCACTCGGGTTAACGGCCACGTAGTTGGGTAGTGTCGACTGGTTGTGCTCAAGCGCCTTCGATAGCGACGCGCCGATCGAAGGGTAGTTCAGAGGCCCACCCGGTCGCTGGCCGGTATGCATCAAATAAGTACCACGCAGATGGTCTCCTTCGCGGGTACTCATCCCGCGCATGATGGCGAGCTTATCGGCCTGCTGGGCAAGCCCGGCAAAGTGTTCGCTGAAGCGAAGGCCCGGGACGTTCGTTTCTGTTTCCTTGAACTCGCCGCCGTTGGCATGTCCTGGCTTCATGTCGAAGGTGTCGGTCTGCGTCGGACCTCCGGCCATCCACAGCACGATGCAGCTGCGTTTGCGATTGGGGTCCGCACCGGCGGCGGCTGCCAACTGAGGAAGCCACGAACAACTGGCGGCACCCACCAGGCCTGCGGTCGCCTGTAGGAATCGACGTCGCGAATGAGGTGTGGTGTTCATCAGGTGTTCCCTTTAGTGGTTCAGCATGAATTCAGCGCTATTGGCCAACACCCACAGCACATCCCCGAGGGCTGCCGATTGCTGGCCTGGTTCTGCTGTTTGCAGAAACTCTTGATACCGCTTCAATTCATCGGGATAAGGGGGGCGGCTATAGGCTGCCAGAAACAGGACGTTCAACCGTTGTTCGTCCGTAAGGAATGGAGCAGACAAGGCCTTAAGCAGACCGCTGGTTTCAGGGGAAGTCGCGGTCGAAACAGGCGGGCCGTTCATCACCGCCAGGGCCTGCGGCATGCCCGTATCAAAGAACGTGCGGTCCTTGCTTGCTGTTCGCAGGCGTGCAACGAACTGAATGCGTTGACCGTCCTGCTGCATCATTGTGACGTCCGTCTTTAGCAGGCCGACCTTCAAAAAAGCATCGTACAGTTGCTCTGGCGTGAGTGATTTGACTGCCATCCGGGCAAAAAGTTCCGGCGGTGCTTCCGAATCGGAAACGGCCTCGCTGCTGCGAGCATACGTGTCGGTAATCGCGATCGTTTGCAGCAGCAGTTGCAGGTCAAAACCACTTCGAATGAAGTAGTCGGTCAGTTCATCCAGCAACTCAGGATGGCTGGGAAGGTTTTGCGGCGACATGTCATCGGCTGGATGAACAATGCCGCGTCCCATCATGTGGGCCCAGGCCCAGTTCACAGCCCGCCGCGGCATATAAGGGTTATCGCGCGAGACCATCCAGATGGCTAACTGCTGCCGGCGTGTACCACCGAGCGAAGCATAGTCCGCCTTGCTGCCAGGAAAAGCAGGCGGCACCACCTGGTCGGTTTCTGGGATGGTGACTTCCCCCATATCACGATCGACGATGTCAAAACGTCCCAGGCCAATCACGTTGTCGTTGCCCGGACGCTCGAGCTGGGCGAAGAAGGCGGCAAGGCCCCAGAAGTCTTGCTGCTTCCAGCGATCGAATGGGTGATCGTGGCACTGGGCACACTCTAGTTGCAGGCCCAAGAAGATGCGTGATGTTTCCGACGCCAGTAACTCAGGTTTCAAATCTTGCGAGGCATAAAAATAGCCGGGGCCGTCACTTCCCTGGGTCGCAGTCAGAAACTCTTCCACCAGGCGGTCATACCGCACGTTCTGGCTGAACTTGCCTCGCAGCCATAGCTGCAGCCCTTGTTCGTTCTGTAGACGCTGCGGGTCGTCCGAGGGCTCGAGCACCAGGGCTCGCCAAGTGTTGGCCAGGTGCGTGGGATAAGCCGGCGACTTGATCAGTTGGGCAATCAACTGCTGACGCTTGTCTGGGGCGTCGCTATCGAGATAGGCTCGCGTCTGGGCGACCGTGGGGAGGTTGCCGACGAGATCGAGATAAGCGCGTCGGATGAATTCACCGTCGGTTGCCAGCGGGGCTGCCGTTGCTTTTTCACGATCGAGCCGGGTCTGTACAAGCTCATCGATCCGCGCGGCCATCGCCTGCATTTTGGCCGTTTCGCTCGACACATCCGTAGAGGTGTCTTGCGCTGGAAGAGCCATCGTCCACGCAAGCAGCAGCACAGCGCAGCTCACGGGCACATGCGCGATGCGAAGCATGTTTCCGCCTCGAAAACAGATAAGTGGGGGATAAGGTCGACCAGGAGGTACGCGGTACCTCACTATGCGGGTATTTTATCAGGTTCTATTTGGCCTGATAAGGAAAATGCAGTGATTTACAAGGAATATATCTACGTCCGTTAAGGGTGCCGAAAACTGGGTTACGGCACCCTGGATTGGTACTCAGGTTACTTCTTTTCGCGAGCTCTCGCTTCGGCGGCTGCGGCCGTGCGGCCTTTGACGGCCTCGACTTCCTGAGCCTGACCCCAGAAGTAGAGCATGATCCCTAGGATCAAGCCAAGTAAACTAGCCGATAGCACCGCGAACGGGCTTTGCGTAAAGGTCGAGTTTTGGGCAGCGGCCTGCGTGGTAAGCACCAGACCAAACAGACTGATCACAAAGCTCAACACGTCCGAGAGGATCTCGCGAAGGCTAAAGCCCAGGTGGGCCATCACCACCAGCTTGCCGATCACCAGTTGCAGGGCAAAGCCAATCACCCCGGCGAGCATCAGGGCGAAAGCAAGCCAGTGAAACGCCGGGAACTCGAGCGCCTCGGCAACCTTGTAAATCGGCGTCAAGATTCCCGCGCTGGTTTCTTTGGCCGTCTCCGAGTTATCGACGTCCTTGGCGATGGTTTGCAATTGCTCGGGTAGTTCGCTTGCCGGTTCGTTTGCTTCTTCCAGCTTCGCTTGTTCTTCGTTGTCATCGGTCGCCGCTGGCTGATCGGCATCTGGTGTGCCAGCTTCGACGGTTGCTGCTTCTTCCACCGGTGCCGGATCGGCTGGGGCTTGTGCCCAGGCAGGGGATGCAACAACGCAAAATACAAGAGTGATCAAAAGGATCGACGCAACTAAACGTGTCATGGTTTCCACCTCCGCTTAACAGGAAAGCTGCAATGACGAGAAACGCCGCATACGCGCATTCTATCCCTTGCAAAGTGTGATGAATTCTTGGATTCAGGTGGGTATTCGACGATTTCATCGGAATCTTGTCGAAAACTCACCGAATCGTGATCGATGCTCTTCATCGCAATTAAGGCACGATTGTGTCGAGAATCGAGAGATGAATGCGCAAATACGATATTGCGTTTGCTCCGCCGGCTTGGTTTTATAGAAGATGCGACCCGCCTCGCCAGAATCCACTTTTTAACCTGCCTAATGAAGATGGAGATCACTTCTCATGAGTTCTTCCGATGCTACGCGTCGAACCTTTCTTAAGTCCACTGCCGCAGGAGTCGCGGCTACATCCCTTGCGATGAGTGCCCAAAAATCGCAAGCCGCCGATGCCAATTCCAAGCTGCGAATTGGTTTTGTGGGTGTGGGTGGACGTGGTTTTGGTGCGCACGTGAAAAGCCTTTCCAAGATCGCCAAGGAAGGCGCCAATATCGAACTGGTTGCCGTGTGCGATGTCTACGACGCCAACCGCAATCGCGCTGCCGACTACATCGAAAAGGAAAACGGCGGCAAGGTTGCCCGGTACGTCGACTTCCGCGAGATGTACGCCAAGGAAAACCTCGACGCCGTCAGCATCGGAACGCCTGACCATTGGCATGCCATTCAAGCGATCGAAGCGATGAAAGGAGACATGCATGTCTACTGCGAAAAGCCGATGGTCAAGCAAGTCGAAGACGCCATCGAACTGGTCAGCGTCTGGAAAGATACCGGCAAGGTCATGCAAGTCGGCGTGCAGGGAACCAGCCTGCCGATTTGGGATGCCGCCCGCGAGAAGATCGACGAAGGGCTGCTCGGTAAGGTGTTGATGTATCAGACCGAGTACTTCCGAAACTCCGACATCGGTCAGTGGCGTTACTACAAGTTGTCGAAGGACATGACCCCCAAGACGATCGACTGGAAACGCTTCCTTGGTGTCGAAGAGGGTCTGGCCGAAGACCAGCCGTTCGACCGAGCCGTGTTCGCCCAGTGGCGTCGCTTCTGGGAATTCGGTAGCGGTATGTTCACCGACCTGTTCGTCCACCGCACAACGCAAATGATGAAGGCCACGGGACTGCGTTACCCGGCTCGTATCACTGGTAGTGGTGGTTTGTACCTGGAATACGATGGTCGTCAGGTGCCGGACGTGGCAACGGTGGTTGCCGAGTTCAACGCAGGTTGCCAGGGGCTGGTCACGGCCACGATGGCTGCCTCGGAGACTCCGGTCGAGCAGTTGGTGCGTGGGCATGATGGTTCGATTCTTTTCGATCGCCCCAGCGAGTCCGGCGAATTCACCTTCGTGCCGGAACGACCGCAGGTCACGCACATCAGCCCGACCACGTTGCCGTACGAGCGTCAGGTGATGAAGGCCGACAAAGAAGCCCCGAAGGATCAAACCAAGGCTCACTTCGAGAACTGGATTGCCGCGATCGAAAACAACACGCCGCAGTCTTGCAACAATCCGCCAGACCTGGGCGCGGCAGCGATTGTGCTGGTGAACCTGGGGGCTCGTAGCTACCGCGAAGGGAAGATCTATCGCTTCGACGATGAAACGATGACCATCAGCGAAGCGGATGGATCGTGGTCGAAGAAGTGGGAACAGGTCTCCAAAGAGCGTGGCAAGCCTCAGCATGTGCCTGGCTGGAAGGGGGGCGACAAAGGCTCGACCATCCTCGATCCAGATCACCAAAAGCTGGAAGGGCCTTGGATCGACGGCAAAGATCCGGCTGCCTAATGCAAGCTGGTCGACCACAAGAAGCAAAAACGGCACCTCGGTTGAGGTGCCGTTTTTTGTTTGAAAAACGATATCCAATCGGAGCTTATAGCTTCTCGAGCATGGATTCTGCCTGCTTCTTGACGGCCGATTTGCCGCTGGCCGATTTGAGTTTCGCCAGATCTTGTTCCAGCGAGGTTGCCAAAGCAGAGTCGGACTCTTTCAGCTTGGCGATCTCTTCGTCCAGGATCATGATGCCGCTGTCGAGTTCACCCGACGAGGCATAGCCTTCCAAGGTCGATTTGATCATCGCGGTCGGCTTAGGAACTTCTACGCTGGTAGACGGCGTCGAAGGACCGCAGCCCAGGCAGAAAGTCAAAGCAACAAGGCAGCACAACAAAGCGTATTTCAAAGCTCTCTCCTCAAGTTAAGTTCTCCACAATGAACGTGCCCGCCAATAACGGCGGGCACGATGCTTGAACGGCAGCCAGCTTAAGGGATCGAGACCGGGTTGCCGTCGGCGCGAGCACCCAGACGTTGCCAGGTGACGAAATCGATCGTTTCAGGGAAGAACTTGACCGAACCGTCACCCATCGAGGCAAGCACGCCGCCTGGATGGAGGCTACGAGCCGGCACGATACCGTTACGATCGCATGCATAACCAAAATTGCCACCGCTGCAGCAACTGATGTGTTTCCAGTTAGGTGGGGCAATGGTGTTCATGCCAATGAACCCTGGGAAGCTCGCTCCCCAGGTACGACCACCGTTGGATTGCTGCCAAGAGGTTGCCGTCGAGTCGCAACCAGCGCCTGCGGCTTCGATATCGGCCTGCGCAGGAAACTGGTCGGTGCTCAGCGAAAGCTGGTTGGTGTAGTCACGTTCTTTCGTCAGTTGGCTACTGGAGTTGTCCCCTTTGAGAATTTCAGCGATGAAGATCACGTTCGACGAGCCGTCGGTGAAATCTCGGAAGCCGGATTCCTGTCGGCGCACGAAAGGACCGCTGGCAGCTACGGCCGAACCGGTCGAATAGAAGTCGCGACGCGAGCCACCATTGAGACCGTAGTTGTTTCCGCCCCAGTTGGAGTCTGGATAAGCGATATCGCTAGGGCAAAGAAATGCGTCGAGCTTCGTTTGGGCATTGGTTGTGTTCACACCGGTATCCCATTCGATCGTGAAGTTGTAGCGATCGTACAAAGCATTTTGCTCGATGTACGGCAGAATCATCACATAAGCACCGTGGCCACGCCACGAACTCACGCTCGTTCCGTCCGATTTGATAATGTCGTACTGCAAAGCGGGGAACTTCTTGTGCGTGTCGTGGTAGTTGTGAAACGCCAGCGTGAGCTGCTTGACCTGGTTGGAGCATTGCATCCGCCGAGCAGCCTCACGCGCCTGTTGCACGGCCGGTAAGAGCAGGGCAATCAGCACCCCGATAATGGCAATTACCACGAGGAGTTCGACAAGGGTAAAACCCTGCCAGGAAGATTTTCGTTTCATGTGTGAATTCCTTAATAAAGACGAGTAAACCCTTGTAATACACGCGTTAACGGTTTAGGTAAATGCGTACGGTGATTGAGGATTGTTTTTTTCGGGAAAACACGACTTTATTGTGATCAGGGTATACCTAAGTGGGTGGATAAAAGGCCATGCTGCCGATGTTAAATCAACTATAAAGGGGGGGGCCGGGAGCGGCGTTGGCCGGAAGATAAACCCTGCTCGTGGACGATTCAGAAATGAGTCCTGTTTCACCAGTAACTTCTCCAGTGAATTGAGCCAGGTGCCGTGGCATTCGGCAGCTCATGGCTAACGAGAAGTCGGGCCAGCGAGAAAGAGCCGTCTCCTGAGCCGAAAGGAACATCGCTCGCGTTTGCCTGTGTCAGACGCAGAACCAAAAAGTTGCAGCCAGAAGAATTGGTGCCCCTTTGGCTAAGTGGATTTCATCGCGATACTTTGACCTTACGTCACGCGTGTCGAGGACGAAGTTGCTAGGCTGTGATTTGCCGGACAGGCTAGTATCCTTAGATCACGGTGACATGGATCTTCTGTGTTCATTTGGTAGCAGCGAAAAGGAACTGGACAAATTGCTTTAATGCCGACAGGGAGGTGGTGGCATCTGAGTTGTGGATGGCTCGTTTCGATCTTCGGAAGGCATCTTTCGTTTCTGGTCGGCCTGCTATTCGTGTTGGGGCTGCCGCTTGGCTTGGAAGCCTGGTCGCCCTACTTCTTTGGTTGCGACGATAACTATCACCAATTCCTGCCGGTTATTCTGGAATCGATTCACCAGGTCGAAGCTGGCAACTTTCCAGGCATCAACTCGCACCAGGCGATGGGCATGCCGGTGTTTGCCACAGGAACCTATTCGGTCTCGTATCCCGGTATCTATCTCGCTTACTGGCTTGCGATTTTATGCGGGTCGCAGCAGTACTTCATGGAGACCTATGCCTTCTTGCATATCGTAGCCGGCTACGGGGCAACGTACTTTTTGTTGCGACGCCTGAAGATCGAGCAACTCGTTGCGGTAAGCACCGCTGCCTCCTATGTGCTGGGAGCGTATGTCATATTCATTGGCAAAGCTTGGTATTACACGTTTCCGACGCTACTGTTTTTGCCACTTCTTGTTGGCGCGACACTGGATCTGGTTGCCAGGCCCACAACGTTTGGCCGGGTTGCCTGGTGGGGGATGGTCGCCGGAGTTTACTTCCATTCTGGAAACGCTCAACTGTGGGCGTACACGATGTTTTTCTGCGGGCTGCTGTTCGTGATGAAGGTCGCCACAAGCCAGTGCTGTGTGCAGAAGTGGCTTGCGTTGTTCTTGGCCGGCACCGTGGCCGTGGTCATCACGTCTCCTGTGTTGATTGCTCAATACCAACTGATCGCCGACGTCGATCGCGATGGTTCGTCGTTTGCCAGCATGAAGGACTGCTTTCTGAACTACCTGGTATGGTCGAACGAAGGCTATCCGGCATACACCGGCAGCTTGCTATTTGGCGCAGGACTTCTGTCGCTGGTTTGGCGGAAGTGGAACGTATGGGCGGTGCTGGGGGTCGTCGGGATTCTTTGTTCGCTGGGAAAACCAGGCGGAATTTGGTTGATCATGGCCGATTCGCCCGTGTTTGAGAAGTTTCAGCATCCGTTCAAGTTCGTTCTCTTCGCGACTTTTTTTATGTTGATCCGCGGAGCCGAATACGTTGATTGGACTCGGGTTTTACGACTTTCCGCCGTGCTGAATCTGCTGCTCCTCTCGGCTTTTATTTGGGACCGTGGAGTGGAGGAACGCAGCAACCTGCCGTACGCGCCACTTTCGCAGGCCAGTGACCAACTGCTTGGTGACGATCGAATTTACAGTTTCGCTTCTTCGCGTCTGGTGGGGGAAAAATATTCCCAGTCGATGGCAAACAACTTTGCCTCGTACTATGGAAAGAACGTGATTTCGAGTTACTCGGACGGGCTGACCTACTTGCTGGACGAGCAGATTCGCCAGCGAGAGCACATTGCCGCGAATCCTCTTGCTGCGCTTCAGGCGTACGGTTGTCGCTGGATCCTCGTGCACGAATCCTTTGAGATCGTCCAGGCCGAGCCCGAGAAGTACGCTTTTGTGTTTCCGGAAGTTCACGAGCAATTGCCCATCTACGAAACGCTGGAGCCAAATTGGACGGAGCGATATCGGGAGCCGCATTTCGTCATCTACGAACTGCCAGATGTTGCCCCCTTGGCTTTTCCTCGGGGAAGCACCCAGCCACTTCCGATCGATGTCTGCGGCTCAGGCATGCGAGTTCGCTTGCAAGGAATCCGCCACGATCAAAACGTGATTGTCGTTAACTTCCTGATGCGACCAGGCTACGTGGCGACGCAAGGAGATAAAACGTTGGCGATCGCGCCAGACCAATGGGGCCGGATTCAGGTAACGCTCGACAATCATAAGGATGATCTGCTGATCACCTACTGGCCAATTCATTGGTGAGTCGGCGGCTTTGTTCCAAGGGGCTCTTTCTTGACGGCGTGGAATTCAGCGAGCGTACCGTTAGCCGTCGTCAAAATCTTCTAGCAGTTCCTGGAACTCAAGCCACTTCCCTTCAAGCTCGGCAATTTCATCGGCGACGGTCGTGAACCGCGCGTGTACCTTCTGGGCTTCCGCGGCGTCGGTGATTTCCATCAGCTTTCGATTCAGGTCTTTTCGTTCGTCGTCGAGCTTGGCGATCTTGCTTTCCAGCTTGTTGAGTTCCTTGCGTGCTGCGCGGGCGTCCTTGTTGCGCTGCTTGCGTTCTTCCTTCGCCAGGTCGGCATCGCGTCCTTCGAGAGCAACGTTGGCAGCGATCTGGTTGCCATCTTCCTGTTCGATTTCCTGGCTCAAGCGATAGAGGTAATGCTCGTAGTCGCTGGGGATGTGGGTCACCTTACCGCTGCTGACTTCGATGATCTGTGTGGCGATGCGCCGCACGAAGTAACGATCGTGGCTGGTGAAGATCACCGTGCCGTTGTAGTCGTCGAGTGCCTCACAAAGCGAGTCGACCGTTTCGACGTCCAAGTGGTTGCCTGGTTCGTCGAGAATCAGGATGTTGTACTTGCCCAGCAGCAGCCCCGCGAGACAGAGTCGAGCACGTTCACCACCACTGAGAACTTTGACCTTCTTCTGCACGTCGTCGCCACGAAACAGAAAGCTACCGGCAACGGCGAGCACCTGTTGATGATTGATCGACGGGTCGCGAACGCCGAGCAAGTATTCTTCAACGGTATCGTTGGCCGGCAGCGTCGAGTAAACGTGCTGGGCGTAGATACCGATGTCGGTGTTGTGTCCCCATTTCACTTCGCCAGCTTTCGGAGCGAGTGAACCGACCAGCGTGCGGAGGAAGGTCGTCTTCCCTTGGCCGTTGTCACCCACGACCGCGGCCCGGGCACCATGTTCGATATCAAGCGTAATCCCATCGGCAATCACGCGATCGGGATAGCCGATAGAAAGACCCTCGCAGCGGACGGCCGTTCCCTTCTTAACATCGACCTGCGGTACGCGAATGTAAGCACTCGCTTCGTCCGCTTCGATTTCGATGTACTCCAGGCGGTTAAGTTGCTTCTGCTTGTTTTTGGCCTGGGCCGCCGTGTTGGCACCGGCTCGGTTTTTATCGATGAACCGCTGCAGTTGCTTGGCCTTGGCTTTGGTCGCGGCGTTGACCCGCTCGTCGTGCAGTTTGCGCTCGTCGCGGTACTCGATGTAGTCCTCGATACTGCCGGGGTAAAGGGTCAGCTTGCCGCGCGAAAGCTCCAGCGTCTCGTTGCAGGTCTGCTTCAGAAAGCCTCGGTCGTGCGACACGATCAGGTAGCCCCCTTTGTAGCTCTTGAGGAACCGCTCGAGCAGCATCTGGGTACGAATGTCGAGAAAGTTCGTCGGTTCGTCCAGGATCAGAAACGTGGGATCATGCAGCAGCAGGGCCGTCAGTTTCACACGCGTCTGCCACCCGCCGGAAAGGTTGTGCACCGGGGCGTCGAGCATGGCTCCTTTGATCTCGAAGCGAGCCGCCACTTCGCCGCACTTCCAGTCTGGCTGATCGCTATCGCGCATCAGAAAACCAACGACCGTTTCTCCTTCCAGGAACGGATCGTGCTGGCGGAGATATCCCAGGCGCGTCTTAGGATGGAGAACGACTTCTCCCTTCTCAAGCTCTTCGTCACCCAGGATGGCTCGGCAGAGGGTCGATTTGCCGGCACCGTTGCGGCCCACCAGCCCTACTTTGTGATCGTCGGTAATCGAGGCCGTGGCACCGTCGAGAAGTACCTTATGGCCAAATCGCTTCGTCGCGTTCTGAATGTTAATAACAGGGGGCACGGTAACAGTTTATCGTTCTAAAGTAGGTTTCAAGCAAGACGTAACACGATCTTCACACAGTGCGACTACCGAATCTTGCGCTATGGCCGTATTCTGGTGCATCCCATGATTTTAACACTTCAGCGGGGTCTCTGAGACCGTTATCAGCCATCGCTTCGATGAATAAATCGCAACCACCGGTAATTGTTGCGGAATCCGCTTCCGCCTCCAAGACGGCCTACAACGAAGGCAAGCTAACGCCGGCAACGCTAGCCGATCTGCGGGGGAAACACCCCAATTACACCGGGGATTGGGTTCATTTAGTTCACCTGGAAACGGCAATCCGAAAACCGAGCACCGATCCAGATCGTTTCCAGCAGTGGAACAACTGGCGGCACGAAGTGCAGGAAGGGACACAGCCGCACGATAAAGTGGTTCACCTGGAAGGGGTGACCCTGCGGAGTGTCGACCTGCGAGGAATCGATCTTGAGGGGGCCGTGCTGCGGGATGCGACCATCGCGGCCAGCGACTTCCGGGGGGCTCGCCTGTCCGGAGCCGTCTTTCAGGAAGCGAATCTTTCCTTCTGTGATTTTGCCGAAGCCGATTTGACCGGGGCCCAACTGCAAGATGCCAACCTCGACCACGCGAATATGCGCTCGGTTACGCTCGACCAGGCAAACTTAGACGGGGCGATTCTCACCTCGGCAAAGCTCAAAGAGGCTCGTTGCCACGAGGCTTCGTTCGAGCGTGCCAAGCTGATCGGTGCCAACTTTACCCAGGCCGATGCCGCAGGTGCCAGTTTTCATCGGGCTAACCTGGCCGATGTGATTTTCGATGGGGCCTGTCTCGACCGGGCCAGGCTGTCCGAGGCCGATCTCAACTATGCCAACCTGCAGAACGCGAGCCTCAAGAAGACGCAGTTCCAGCGAGCCAATTTGCATGGCGCGACGGCCCACGGAGCGGACTGCGAAGGGGCCGATTTCACGGCGGCCATTTTGCGGCAAGCGAACCTGGGCAACTGCAACTTGCGTGCGACCCAGGGGCTGCTGTTGGATCAGACCTTCGTCAACGGCGGAGAGTTCGGCGCCAAAACAGACGACCCGTGGACCCGTCTGCTGCGCAATTATACCTGGAAGAAACTAGCGATCGTATCGCTCATGTTTTGTGTCTTGTTCGTCCCTTACTTCCTGGGCAGTTATTTTAAGCCCCCCAGCCAGTTGATCGAACGCCCCATTCCTCAGCGCGTGGTCGAGATTTCCGAAAACTTCTTCAAGGTCCCTCACACCAGCTACGAAATCGATGAGTTCCTGCGGTTTCGCTACGACAACTATTACGCTCCGTTGGTGAGTAATCTGAATAGCCGATCGACGTGGGTTTACCTGGCGCTGGGAGGCATCGACGGAATCCTGTTCCTGGTTACCGTCGTGGCGATGGTTGTGTGCCTGTTACAGAGGATAGCCCTGACGCGAAGTATTCATAAGCTGCACGCGGCGAATGCGATCGTTCGCCGTACGCCGAAACTGGAAGAGTACATGGGGCCCTATAGCTCTATCGGTGAAGAACCTTGCGGATGGCCATACGCATTGATGAAGTGGCTGCAAGGTCACTTCGTCGAGACCAACGCGGCTAGTGGCCAGCAGCAGTTGGTCATTCGCCCAATGCGTTGGCTCCGGCTGCCCAGTTGGTGGCTCGCAGGAATGCAGGCCATCAAGCCGCTCTGGAAGGTGATGCCTGATCTCTTGAAACGCCGCCCACCTCCATCGTGGATCGACACGCTCGGTCTTACGCGGGTCGATCGCATGAATCAATCTCTGACGTGGGCCATTCTCGTGATTGTTCTGTTTATGCTTTGTCGCGTTGCCATCGAGCTGATTCTCGGCAACCAATTGACGCTCGGTGGGTAACCGGTCGCCGTTGCGTCAAATGTGCACGAGACACGGTCGCGACCGCGAGCGTTGTGGCCGCTGATTGGCCGATTAATCGGTACGACCGTTACTGTCAGACCGCTATGCCCAGCTATCAGGTGGGTTTCCCGCAAGCCCATGGGGAATCAAAGCCCAGCGGTCAGACCTTCTGTCGTTATGACCTATTCTTGAGGAGTATCGAATCACTAAACGTACGTGTCGTTTCCCTGGTACGACACATGGGGCAGTTCCTGAATCATGGCATCCTCTTCCACCATCGCGACGCAATGCCTCGGCTATACGCCGATACCGGTAGCATTGTTATCTGCCGATGAGGTGCCTGCCGTAGATCTGTATCGCAAAGATGCAGAGACGGGGCGTCTACGATTGTATCGCGCGGCCAATCTGCCGATGCTGCCGGAAGACCTCCAGCGGTTGGCTGAAACCGAGACTAATTGGCTCTATGCGACCGACATCGACCACGATCAGATGCAGCGGTTCATTCGCCGCCGTCTCGATCTGTTAGTACGCGATGAAACGCTCTCGCTGCGAGATCGCTTTGGTCGGCTGAACCAGGTGGTCGAAGGGCTTCTCACGTCGGCATTCGAGTCGAATGATACGGATGAAGTCATGCGCAGCGCCAACAGCATTTCCGCGATGGCCGTCCGTCTGCTTTGCCGCGACGACATGACCGCCGGCGACTTGATTTCCCTGTTGCATCACGATTACCAAACGGTCACCCACTCGCTGAATGTCTCGTACATGATGGTGACCCTGGCCCGCAACTTGCGCCTGGTTGGCAACGACGAACTACCGGCGGTGGCGGCGGCCGGCATTCTGCACGACATTGGCAAGCTGTCGGTGAGCGAACGCATTCTGACGAAGAACGACCGACTACAGCGCCGCGAGCAACGTGTCGCCCAAAAACACCCAGCCCTAGGCTTCCGACGATTGGGAAAGCGAACCGACGTTTCCTTCGCCCAGTTGATGGTTGTCTATCAACATCATGAACGCACCAACGGCAAAGGCTACCCGGTCAGTGCCGTCGGAAATGAAATCCACCCGTGGGCACGTTTGTGCAGCGTGGTGAATGTGTTTGAGTCGCTTATCAGTAATCGCCCATATCGCGGCCGTTATTCGTTGACCGAAGCGTTGTCCATGATGGATCAACACCTGTCGGACGGCTTGGATCAGGAAATGTATCAATGCTGGAAACAGTCTATTCGCAAAAAATGAAGTTGCTGTTGGATCGGCTGCGATGCCGCATTCAATTGCCCGATCAATTTGCGGACTTGGAAAACCGCCGTGGGGTACTCCCTGCGCAAGCACTCGACATGCGTCGTACCACGCGGTTGTACTGTCCTGGCAAGTTGCTGATCGAATCGTTCGCTTCGTTGCCATCGGTACCGCGTAATCATCAGTACGTAGTAGGCTACTCGATCGATATTTCTTCGACCGGCATCCGTTTTCTGCACGATACCGAGCTTTACCCAGGCGAACAGGTAACGCTTTGGACTTCCGCCCAGCGGCTGACATGCACGGTCATTCGCTGCCGCCGCTTGAATGAACTTTGCTTTGAGATTGGGGCATCGTTCACTGAAGAAGATCCCAGCGTTGACGATCCGCAGGATATCGAGCAGCCAGAGCAGGATCTCGCCCATCAACGTGAAGAATTCTTGAACTAGTTCCCACTGGAAATGGGGTCTTCTTTCCCACGCGCGACGGCTACGCTGCTTGTGCGATAGCCGTCACTTGGTTTGCCACGCCAGAGACTACGGCTGCCAGGCTTCGTCGAAGAAGTCGGCGGCAACTACCTTGCCAGGGGACGATCCATCCGGATCTTGGCGGATGTCGATCAGCGTCCAGTCCGGCAGCTTCGGGTTTTGCAGGCTGTTGGTACGATCGTGATCCTCGCGGAACGTCGGACCACTGTTGATCACCAGGTACTTCTGCGTATTCAAAGGATTGGGATAGATCATCAGCGGTACGTGATTGGCCGCGTCGACCTTATGCGCGCCCAGCGAGATCTCTTTCTCATCCCAGGCCAGCGGTAGTTGGCCCATCGTCTTCTTCAGCACCGAGTTGGTCTCTGGGGTGCCCCAGCAGATCAAGTTGTACTTCTTGATGTCGTCGGCCGTAACGTCCTTGTCGAGCTTGGTACGCAGCTTGCCGCGGAACAAAGACTGCCAGCGACTGGCCAGATGCTTGGCTTCGAAGTCGACCCAACGCTGCACGTTGGCGTTGGCCGACTTGCCCGATGGCATCACCACCAGGAAAGGTGCCATGAATGCGTCGTCGATCGGACCTTGCAGTCCTGGCGTCTTGTGGAGCTTGTCGGTCGATGCCGCTTGATCGGTGACTTCCCACTGGTTGCCGCTACGGGCCAGGATGATCGAGTTGGCTGGCTTGTCTCCTTCGTTCACGGTGAGCTTCTGCCCATCGATATCCAGGGTGAACTTCTTGGCCTTGTCCAGATCGATTTTCATCTTGGCAACGTTGCGCGTGACCACCATGAGTTCGTCGTCTTCCTTCCACAACGCGCCAACGCGGCTATCTTCCCAGTGCCGAGTCAGCTCCAGCATTTCGACCCAGTGCATCTTGCCGTATCGCAAGGTGGGCGTCTGGATCGTGACGTTCAGTGGGTATTCGGCCTGACCTTCATCGCGGGCCGCTTTCACCATCGCCAAGATCTGCTCGAGTGTTTCCGGAGCGTACTTGTGACCCATCTTCGGGCCGATCAGGTGGGTTAGCGTCTGGCCTTCCTTCTTGAAGGCTTCTTCCATCACGCGAGCTGCTTGGATCTGCTTGTCTTCTTCACCGCTATATGCCACGACCGGCAGATTGAACAAGTTGGTCGTGTACGAGGGGACATCGTAAACCTGCCACAGCGTTTGCTCGTACTGCGGCGGGTAGTCTTCTTTCTTCAGGTTCTGATAGCGCGCCGTCTCGGCGAAGCCGGCCCCGGGGCTCATCGCGACAAAGTTCTCGGCATAGTGAGCACCGATGTGCCAGCAGCCAGCGCCCCCCATCGAGAAGCCCATCAGCACGATTCGCTTGTCGTCGATGTTGTACTGCTTCTTCACCGCGGCAATCGCATCCATCACGTCGATTTCGCCAGCCGACTTGAAGCCGATACATTGGCGACCGAAAGGATGCAGCACGATCGCATCTTCTGGCGAGATCTGACCGGTCTTGGTCGAGCGTTCATGAATGAAGTGCAGGTCGGTCGCCTTGTCGCCTCGGCCATGCAGCCAGATGTACAGCGGCTGTGGCTTGGAGAGATCGAGGCCTTCCGGAATCACCAGGCCGTACGGCTGCGAGCTGCCGTCGATGCTGCTGGTATAACCACGAACGACCAGCCCTTTTTGTTCTTTCCAGGGAGTTTCATTCTTGGCCAGGCTCTCGGCTCGATTGCGGGCCATGGTCAAACAGGCCTGGGCCTTCTTGATGTCCCCTTCGCCGTAGAACTCGCCATGCTTGATCGCGAACTCGACTGCCTTGCGGTAGACGTCGACATCGGCAAACAGCGGGTTGTTCTTCAAACTGGCCGAGAACTTGTCGACCTCGGCGATCCGAGCTTCCAGGTTCTTCTTGGTCGGCTCAGGCAGGGTGTAGTCGCTCTTGGCCGGTAAACGACGAGTGATTGGTTTGATCGGGTCCTGGGCGAATGCACTGGCGGCAAACAGGCAAACAAAAAGCAGGCAAATCGAAGCGCGATTCATGGCAGGTTGGCTCGCAGGGAAGGAGATTAAGACCGGTGGCCACTGGCGTCAATCGACCCAGTGGCAGGGACAAAACAGCACCGAGAGGGGAAAGTCGGCCAGGAGGTTCTTGGGAGAGAAGACTCCACTCGGCCGACGAGTTCCCATGTCTCGATTTACTTTCGTGGCGTGCGGGACGCTTACTTCTTCACAACCCAAATGTTGCGGTACACAACGGGGTTGCCGTGGCCTTGCAGGTAGATCGCATCGGGGCCTGGGCCTTCCTGGTGACGGCCAGGCGTGTTGCTGGGCAGTTCCAGGTCATCGTGGATAACGACACCATTGTGCTTGATCGTGACGCGTGCGTTTTCGGTCTTCTTGCCGTCGGCATCGTACTTGGCCGCGGTGAAGTCGACGTCGTAGGTTTGCCAGGTGAGTGGTGGGTAGCACATGTTCACCTTCGGCTTGGAAACCTTGTAGATACCACCACATTCGTTATCGGCACCCGACAGGCCGAACGAATCGAGGACCTGGGTTTCGTAGCGGCTTTGAACGTACAGACCGCTGTTACCGCGAGCCTGGCCGCGTGCGTCTGGCTTGAACGGTGTGCGGAATTCGAGGTGCAGCGTGTGATCGCCGAACTTCTCTTTCGATTCGCAGTCGGCCAACAGCAGGTCTTCCTGAACGATCTTGCCGTTGTTCCAGGCATCGGCGCTGGTACCGTCAAACAGAACGATCGCACCTTCTGGGGCTTTCGCGCCGAGGGTCGGGCTCTTGCGTTCGACCTTTTCGAGCGTACCTACTTCGACACCACCTTCGCCAATCACTTCGATCTTGCCATCGTGCAGCGTGGCGACGAAACCTTCGCCTTTGAATTCGACCTTGCCGCCGCTAGCGGTGGCTTCGGCCTTGAGCAGATCGTCGTAGTTGCCGCCCGAGTAACCATCGCCGGGCAGACCGCCTGGGTAGGAAACGGCTTCAAACTTATCGTTGCCCAGGGCAATGACCTGCACGCCGTACTTCACTTCGGCACCGTCGACGGTCACCTTGCCGACGTATTCGCCTTGAAGCTTGTAAGACGCTGGGGCTTCTTCCTGAGTGGTGTACGTTTTGGTGTCGTCCGCGGCGAACAGGGGCAGCGGAGCGGCGACGGCCAGCAATGCGGCCAGAATGAGGTGAGCGAGGGGACGCTGCATGATGAACTCCCAGCAGGTAAACAGGGGGTGGAAAAACAAGGAGAGGGACGTTCCATTGTGGTTCGCCGCACGCAATGATGCAACCATCCTCAATAGATGCTCTAGCTGGCGGTCGAGCGGCGGCGGGGAAAGCCGATCGGGATCGTTTGCGGCGGCAATCGTCGGCCTGCGTGCAGGGCTCGGGTCATTTCCATCTGATCGGTGGGGGCGACGGGACGCAAAAACTCAATCTCGCCACCCCGCTTTGTGGCCACGACCTGGCCGTTCTGCCAGATGAGCGCATTGGTGTGAATCGCCGGAACCTTATGCTCGTCGGTCAGTACACCGGCCAGGTTCAATGGGTCGGTACCACTGACCGCCACCCAAGGATCTTCCTGTTTGGCATCGCGCAGCTTCCGTAGAGCGTAGATCGCTTGTTCGGTGCCATACTGCTCGCCGCCGGCATTCTTCACAAAGCGTCCGCCACGCAGCTCGCCGCGACGTTCCATCCGCCGCAGCATCGGCACCAACTGGGCCCACGACGGGGCGGCCGTCTCGCGGTGCAGTAGGTCACGGAAGATCACCCCGTACCGCGCCACAAGTTGCAAACACCAGCGGTGCAGGTAATCTTCGGCCGAGACCTCCTCGACGATGCCAGGGAAGAGCGACCATCGCCCGGCCCGCGAGGTGGCGTTGCTCTTGCGACGCGTTCGCGACTTCTTCGTACCAGAGTCGTCGACGATCTTTCGCACGGTGCTAAAGCTGTCGCAGGTAATCAAACCTAAAGCGGCCAGTTCACGCAGAGCTTCGTCCAAGTGGGTCGGCAGTAGCTTCGTAAGAATTTTAAGGTCTTGATGAAACAGCGCTCCACGCGCCTTGAGAGCTTCCAGTACTTCTTGGGCGTTGCCGCGTGCGAGGGCTTCGGCCGATTGTCGAACGTCTGGGATGAGCCAGCCTAGGTTCTCACGCTGCACGATCGCCATCGGCACGCTGCGGCGAAGCGAGGCCATGCTCGGGCCTTCTTCCGCGTCACCTTGCGGTGGTCGCAGTCGCCCCCATACCAGTTCGCCGGAAGTCAGTTGATCGTCCAGCCAGTCGGGGTCGTAATCGTCCATGCGCGCCGCGAGCAGGCTTCGTTCCCAGCTACCGGCGGAAGCCTCGAAGCCTTGCAGCAGGTTCATTACCGCGCTGAGGCCGCGAGCCCCCGACGACTTCGTTTCCCGCTGCAGCAGTTGATGCCGCGCGAGGAAACGTAGAAAGACATCGCGCTCGACCGGTTGAATCTGCTGCCGCAATCCGTTGACGGTCAAGCGATGGATACGAGCCAGCAGCCGTCGGTCGCACCACTGCAGGTCTCCTTCGTGCGAAGAGCCAGCGGTTGAATAATGACCCCGCAGGATGATCCCTTCCGCTTCGACCGCTTCGCAGGCGGCATGCACGCTCGATGGCTTCAGTCCCCAGGTCTGGGCCAGTTCTTCGGTCGAGAAGGGGCCCAGGCACGGGGCCACGCTGCGCACCAGTTCGACCCAGGCCTGGTGCGATTCCAACTGCTTTCCGACCCCCTCCGGCACCGTCACGCTGGGCTGGGCCGTTCCGCCAGGCAGGGCTGCTTCTACGATCGAAAGGGTCTCGGTCGCGGTCCATAGCGGCTCGTGACCATCACGCACGTAACGTGTCGCGCGGCCTTGCTTCACCAGGCGATCGAACAAGCTTTGCCATTCTTGCCCTTGCGACTCGGGCAGCGCGACCAGCGAACTGAGCACGTCGTGCAGTTCGTCCGGATCGCGCGCGGTTGGCCAGGCCTCGCGGCGGACCGTGGCGATCGCTTCGGGGGAAAGCTGCCCGAGCTCTTTCATCTCGCCAGGGGCTAGTGTGCGGCGCGTGGTAACGGCTCGCGTACGGCGGTCTTCGAGTCCGGCCGGGTCGAGGAACGAATACGGATTCGCGTTGATTCGTTCATGGGCAAACGGCGACGGCTCGCGCGTTTGCCGGGCAATGAACTGCACTTCGCCCGCTTCGACGGCCCGCAGCATTTCCTTCCAACGCTCGACGTCCATTCCTTCCGTCAAACAGTCGTGCAGGGTTTGCTGTACTAGGGGGTGGTCGGGGTACTTGATGTCTTCGTTGTGGTTTTCGAGGCAACCAACCTGATCGGGGAACGCAGCGGCCAGCAGGTCGTCCGAGCGGAAGCGAACCATGTGGGGCGGGACCTTCTTGCCTCCCATGAAACGCAGGATCGCCAGGGCCCGGGTCGCGTTCCAACGCCAGCGAATGCCGAACATGGGAAACGCCAGCAAGGCTTGTTCGAGCAGTGCCTGACCGTTGTTGGAGTTCAACATCTTGAACATGTCTTCCAACGGAAAGCTGTGCTGCGGACCGAGCGAAAGGACGATGCCGTCGTCGTCGGCGCTGGCTTGCAGTTCGAAGTCGAACGAGCGGCAGAACCGTTTACGAAACGCCAGCCCCCAGGCCCGATTGATCCGCGTGCCTAGCGGGGCATGCACTACCAACTGCATGCTGCCGGCTTCGTCGAAGAACCGCTCGAAGACAATCTTCTTCTGCGTCGGCACCAGTCCCATCGCCGCGTGCTGGGCGGCCACGTAGCGAACGGCCTGCATCGCAGCCCACGCCGTCGCGTGACACTCGGCCTGAACCCACTGCACCGTCTCGACATCGATCTGATCGAACGATGACTCCAGCAGGTCACCCTCTTGCGATTGAATCTTGAATCGCTCGCGGGAAGGATCCTCGGCCGCGGCGACAATCTTGTCGGCGATTTCCTCGCGCAGGTCGGCCACTTCCTTGGAAAGCTCGATGGTGCGGCCAGGCGATTCGCCAAACCAGAAAGGAACACTCGGCGGTTGGCCTTGAGCATCCTGCACGATTACGTCGCTGCCGCGAATGGCCAGCACGCGCCACGAGGTGTTGCCCAATAGAAAGACGTCGCCGGCCTTGCTGTCGACGGCAAAGTGTTCGTCAACGGTCCCTACGACCTGGTTCTCTGGATCCATCACCACGCGGTAGATGGGCATGTCGGGGATCGCCCCGCCAGAGGTCGTCGCGCTGATCCGGGCACCCCGCCGCGGACGCAGCTTGCCGTTGATCCGATCGCGATGGATATGCGCGCCGGTCTTGATCGAACGCGTGACTCCTTCGTTGATCATCTCCAGGACATCCTGGTACTTCTGATACGAAAGGTCGCGGTAAGGCCAGGCACGTTTGAATCGTTCGTACAGCTCCGCTTCGTCCTGCTCTTCAGCGGACACTTCCGCGACGACCTGTTGGGCGAGGATATCGAGCGGAGCGACCGGGATTTCGATGCGGTCGAGTTCCCCCTTCTCGACGCTCCGCATTAGCGCCAGGCACTCGATCAGTTCGTCGCGCGTCAGCGGGAACAAGCGACCTTTGGGGGTGCCATGCAGCGAGTGGCCAGAACGCCCAACGCGCTGCAGGAAGTTGGCAATGCTGCGGGCCGAACCGATCTGCACGACCAGGTCGATATAACCGATGTCGATCCCCATCTCGAGCGAGGCGGTCGCGACGATCGCTTTCAGCTTCCCTTCTTTCAGACGCTGTTCGGCCGAGTGGCGGATCTCTTTGGCCAGGCTGCCGTGATGGCTGGTGATCACTTCATCGCCGAGCACTTCCGTCAGCCGGTGGGCCACTCGTTCGGCCATGCGGCGCGTGTTCACAAAGACCAACGTACTGTGATGTGACTGGATCAGCTTGACCAGTTCGTCATATACTTCGCCCCACTGCTCGTTGGAGCATACGGCTTCCAGTGGGGAAGGGGGGACGCTCACTTCCAGATCGAGCTGACGGCGATGCCCTCCGTCGACGATCGCGCAGTCTGGCACGTTGTTCTCGTCGACCCGCTCGGCACCGACCAGGAAGCAGGCCACTTCTTCGATTGGCTTCTGCGTGGCTGACAAGCCGATGCGGGTTGGGGGCTCGATGCACAGCGCTTCGAGCCGTTCCAGTGTCAGCGTCAGGTGCGAACCTCGCTTGTCGCGCGCCAACGCGTGGATTTCGTCGACAATGACCGTATCGATGTGCCGCAGGGTCTTGCGGCTACGTTCGGCGGTCAGCATCAGGTACAGCGATTCCGGCGTGGTCACCAGAATGTGCGGTGGCCGCCGTGTCATCGCTTGCCGCTGGGACGACGGCGTGTCGCCCGTTCGCACGGCCGTACGGATCTGGGGAGGAAGCATCCCCATGTTCTCGGCCATGTCGCAGATTTCCATCAGCGGCACGTCCAGGTTGCGGTGGATATCGTTACTGAGCGCCTTCAGCGGCGAGACATAGACGACATAGGTGGTGTCGAGCAGATTGCCGGCCAGCCAGCGGCGGAAGAGCCGATCCAGGCAGACCATGAATGCCGCGAGTGTTTTACCCGAACCCGTCGGAGCGGCGATCAGTGTGCAGCGCCCCTGGGCAATAGAGGGCCAGCCAGCGTTTTGGGCCTCGGTGGGCTTGCCAAACCGCTTGGTGAACCAGGCCTGAACCACAGGATGAAATAGCTCGAGCGACATGCTGAGCATTATACCCATGTGTACGGATGTGCATAGGTAAAAGTCGCGAAAGAGACCGCGGATATGCTAACACGCTGAAGCTAAAGTGTTTCCAGCTCTAAGTTTCGCAAAGCGGCTCCCGTATTCCAGGTTCCGATACCCAGCGGCTTGGTGGTGTCTTGCTCGATCCAGATGTCGAGCTTTCGTCCTTCGGGGTTGTACTTAATGATCTCTTCGTCATCCAGCCAAACCTGAACGCTCTTGGGCTGCACGCGGACGCGGATCTTGTACCACTTGTTGTTCTCGAACTCGGTGTAGCCGGTCGTTTCGTTCTCGACAGCCGACATGCCGTCGATACTGGTGATGCCGGTGACGCCGCCCCCCCAGCCGCCGATGATCAGCGTTTGGTGGGCCTCGCCGACGGGGAAGGTCAGACCGCAGAAGAAGTCTCCCCCTTCAACCCGCTTCGCTTCCAGGCGAACTTCGTAGTTCATCTTCGGCGGGTTGCCGTCCAGCACGATCCCCGTGGCCGGGTCTCCTTTGCCCAGCAGAATCTCGCCATCTTTGACCGAGACGTCGCCGTGATCTTCGTAGAAGCCTTTGTCGTTGAGTTTCCACCCTTTCAAGGTTTTGCCATCGAACAGCTTCTGGACCTTCGACTTGGTTTCCTGGGGCTTCGCGTCCCCTTTTTCTTCGGCGACGGCCGGCAGGGCGAACAGGACGAAACAGGTTAGAAGCAGGGCAGAGCGAAGCATCAAGCGAACCTCGGGCAGGCGAACAATGGATTGAGACCTCATCAATCTTCGCACGCACTGTGCTGCAAAGCAACGGTTCCTTCCGATGCTTCTAAGGTTGTGGCCAGGTGTCGGGCTTGCCGGGCATAACGTTGCACGAATTCAAGAAACGGACGCCGCTTGATCGGTTTGGTGAAATAGTCGTCGCAGCCAGCTTCCAGGCAGCGCATCCGATCTCCTTGAAGCGCATGGGCGGTGACGGCCAGAATCGGTTTGGAAAACCCGCTGTCGCGCAGGATCTGCGTGGCCTGGTACCCATCCATGACCGGCATCTGCATGTCCATCAGAATCACGTCGACTCGTGGGTCGCTATCGCATCCGGTTTCGCCGGTCTCGCGGCGGTTAGCGCTGATCCACTCGACCGCTTCCAGGCCGTTGTTGGCCACGGTAACGGTGGCACCTGCTTTTCGCAAGAACGCATTGAAGACCAGCTGATTGTCGACGCCATCTTCGACCAGCAGCACACGGTACCCGTCGAGCCCGACGTCGTCGTTGCTTGGCGTCGTGTTGTCCGCGGGAAGCGAGTTCGAAGTGACTTCCAAGGGAATACTAAGCAGGAAGGAGGTCCCATACCCCACTTCGCTTTCGACATCGAGTGCGCCTTGCAGCGTTTTGACCAGCCGCTGGCAGATCGACAACCCCAGCCCCGAGCCCCCATGGCTGCGCGAAGGTGAGTTATCGGCCAGGTCGAACGGCTCGAAGATCGTTTCCAGGCGACTGGCCGGAATGCCGATGCCTGTGTCGCGAACGATCAGTTGTAGTGCCGGCTTGGGGAAACGCTGGAAGCTGGCTTCGACGGTGATTTCCCCCTCCGGCGTGAACTTGATCGCATTCTCGATCAGACGCTTGAGGATCTGCCGCGTTCGCGTGGCGTCGGTAACAAACTCTGCCGGAATCTCTGGTTGTACACGAACGTGAAACTTCAAGCCTTGTTGCTTGGCTTTCTCTCCGTATAGGTCCTGCACGTCACCCAGGATTGCCGCGATCGATGTCTTCCCCATGTTGGCCAAGGGAAGCGCCGATTCGATGCACGAAAGTTCCAGGATATCGTCCAGCAACTGCATCAACTGATGGCTATTGCGGCTGATCGATTCCAGGGAGGTCGCCGCTTGTTCATCCGTTGAAAGATTTCCCAGCAGATCGGCATGCCCCAGAATGGCCGTGATCGGGGTCCGCAGGTTGTGGCTCATGTTGGTCAGGAATTCGCTCTTGGCATGCACGGCCGAGTTGGCCAACTTGTTCGCCGCTGCCAAAGCGATTTCGATTTCTTTCTTCTCGGTGATGTCGGACGCGGCCCCCAGTACCCGGCCGCGACAAGGACCACTTGATTGAAGCTGCCCACTCAGCGAGTACCAGCGAAAGAGACCATCGGCGTGGCGAATGCGGCACTCAAGCTCAAACCGGTCGGCATTCGCGTTGAACTGCGAATGGATCGTTTCGGTCAGCTTGTATCGGTCGTCGGCGTGAACGCGGCTGAGCCACTGATTGACGTTCTGCGGCAATTGGTCAGACGCAATCCCCAGCATCGTTTGAAAGTGCTGCGAGAGGTACACAAAGTCAATCTGGCGGTCCCACCACCACAGCCCAACATTCCCTTCGACGATTGCCAGGCGGTACCACTGTTGGTGCTGGCGCAGGTTTGCGCGGATTTGCGCTTCCTCGATCAAGTACTTCAGCTTGAAGTCGATCTGCTGCTCGTCGAACTCTTTCCAGTCGATAACGAACGGAGAACGCGAAGTGACAGGGCCCGCTTCGATATAAACGTTCAGGCACTGCCCTAAGACCGCCGGCGATTGCTGCGGGTCCGGCCAGTGCTGATGCGCGTTGCCCTGCGAAGCCATGGCCCAAAAGCACAGGCCAATCGAATCATGAATCAGGTCGGGCCAGCCGTTGGGCTCGACGCACAGAATGTTTTGTGGCAATACGCCACACGCGTGCAGATGCGGCAGAATCCTGGCGGAGTCTGACCCGTCTGCAACGATTGCAATATGGATCTTTTCGTAGTCCATCATCGATTTGCCCCCACGATCCCGCGCGATCGTGAATCAATTCTGGTTCAGTAAATAGTCTTGCCAGGGGTGATGGCACCCCAAAGGCCTTATCTAAACGTAGGACGCAAATCGATCAGCGCTTGCTCCGCGCATGACATTGCAGCAACTTGTTGGCCGGGGCATACCGGTCGTAGCGATTGCGCGGCGGCCAGGGCAATCGCACTATTACCAGTGGTTATCTAGCAGAGTAGATGCCAGGCTAGTTCTTCAGCAATTCTTCGCGGTAGCGGGCCATCACGTCGGCGCGAATCAGAAGGCCGATCAGCACGCGTTTGCCAGCGGTTTGGATTTCGACCGGCAGCGTACCCACGTCGCGGGTACCGAAGTCGCGCAGCGCTTCCAGCAGGTTTTCGTCCGGCGAGACGGCGATCGGCGAGACCATCGCAATGTCATGCGCGTTGACCAGGTACGGAGAGACATCCGTATCGAGCACGCGGTGCAGGTCCTCGGGGCGAATGATACCGTGCAGCGTGCCATCTTCGTTCATCACCGGAATGCTCTCGATATGAGGATTCTCGCGCGCGATCTTGATGATCTGCATCACGTTGTCGGTGTGCTTTACGGTGGGGAACTTACGCACCATCACGTCGCGCACGGCGATGTTTTCGATATGGTGCAGGTCGTGGCTGCGGGCAATCGATTCGCCGCGACGCGACAGCTTCTTTTCATAGATGCTTTCCGGATCGACCCAGCGAGCGATCAAGCTCGAAATGCCAGCGGCGGCCATGATCGGCAGAATGATGCGATAGTCGTCGGTCAACTCGTACACCACCACAATCGCGCTGAGCGTTCCATGCGTGGTGCCGGCCACAACCGCGCCCATACCCACCAGCGCATACGCCCCGGGATGATCGCACCACTCAGGCACAAACAGGTTAAACAGCAACCCGATCACCGCCCCGGTGGTCGCACCGATGAACAAACTGGGCGCAAAGATACCGCCAGAGCCACCCCCGGCCAGGCAAGCACTGGTCAGAAATGGTTTGACCAGCACCAGCGGCAGCAGCCAAATCAGGTGCTGCCACATCTGGTCGCGAGAAAGCCGTATCGATTCTCGATGCGAGTCCCCTGTGGTTTCGTCGGCATCGGTCAGCTTCTGGGCGTTCTCTAAATGCAGCGTATGGCTGATGGCCGCGTAGCCGGTTCCGTATAACGCCGGAATCGGTTCGCGGCGTTCTCGGTCGTGCTGCGATGCGTCTTGCTGGGTTTCGTGCTGGCTAAGCTCTTGCTGAGCCGCCACCGACTGGGCCGGAGCTACCGGGTACAGCACGTAGTAGGTGGTGCCAATCACCCCTAGTAGCAAGCCGCACGCGATCGAGCGGACCCAGTGCTTGGGGATCCAGTATTCCGACTGGTCTTCAAACCAATACAGCAGCTTGGTAAAGCCGACGGCCATCAAGCCGCAGACAATGCCCAGAAAGATGTACGACGGCAGTTCGTGATAGGCACCGTCGAACTTGTGTTGAATATGCGGAAACTCAGGAGCGAGGCCATGCGCCCCCTGATTCTGCTGCACGACATTCGCCAGCACGGCGGCAATCACAATTGCCGAGAGGCTTTCCACCGCGAAGTTCGCCAGGATGATCTCGCTGGCAAAAATCACCCCGGCAATCGGGGCGTGAAAGGTCGCCGAGATACCGGCCGCGGCACCAGCGGCTGCCAGCACTTTGATATTACGGGCCGAAAGCTGAAAGATCTGGGCCGCCGTACTACCAAACGCGGCACCAATTTGCACGACCGGACCTTCGCGGCCGATCGAACTTCCCGTGCCAATACATAGCCCGCTGGCCAACAGCTTCACGATCGCCACCGGCGGTCGAATGACACCATCCTTGCGGGCAATCGCTTTGATCACCTCCGGGACACCGTGTCCGACCGCTTCAGGGTAGTACTTACGGGTATACCACGAGACGATCACCAGACCCACAACCGGACAGACGATCAGGGCAATCAGCCCCAACCAGTGGTGGTGGGCCAGTTGCATGGCCGGGCGAATGGTCCAATCCTCGACCCAATGGATCATCATGGACAGAAAGATCGAACTATAGCCGGCCAGAATACCGACAATCCCAGCCAACGTAATGGTCAACGGCTGCGCAGGGATCGTCCCACGCTTGATATGCAGCGCAAGCCAGTCCTGAACCGGCTGCAACCACCCACGTACCCGAGACCAAGGCATAGCACTCGTAGGGAAAAACCCTCCGGACCCGACCACCGGAGGAGACCAAATTGGGAAGGAAAGAGACCTAGGTTATCAGGGATGCCAGTCCCGTTAAAGGGCGCACCTTCCTCCGAAGTAGTTACAGCTAGATTTCTAGCTTGCTGAATTAAACATCATCGGCACCGGTATCCTGTCTGCTGGTTTCTTCCGAAGCAACCGGAGGGCCTTGGTCGTACCCAATAGCTGTTGCTTTCAGCACCTCTGCAAATCGGTAAATGTCATCGATGGAATCGATGTTCTCCTTGGTGATATTCTTCTCCGAGTCAAATAGACCAATTGATTTCTTGGCCGTGTTGAAGAAGAGCCGACAGATTGGTTTTCGGTTATTGTCATCTAAAAGGACACCGCAATAACTCAACGTGTCTCGCATGAAAACACGACTTGGAGAGACTACCTCACGCAAGATCGATTTGACGGCATGGTAGCCTTCGATCTCTTCTTCCGTCGTTACGATGCCTTTTTCTTCAGTCAATTCTTCGGCGATTTCTTCGTAAGGTTCCACTGGGCTGACCGACGTCGAAGTGTCCGCGCTCAACGCAGAGCTAAGGCGACGGTTGAACATGTCCTGTACGAATTCGTGAAATGCTTGCTTTGTCAGGCCAGTAAATTGTTCTTTCGCAGACTGTGTCAGTCGGCCATCGTAAACTTTAGAAGCAAATAGCTTTACGAATTCTTCTGAAGGGTTCTGCCACTCTTCGGCAAAGACACGTTTGATGCCCTTTGTGTACTTGAGCTGATTGGCCGTTGATAGGATCTCTTCGAGATCGAAGATTTCTTTGGCGAACTTCTTGATCTCACCAACGACCTTCTCTGTTAGGTCGGTAATACGAAAGTCTAAAAACGGACGGGAGTCCATTTTGTTTGGGGAATCGAGGTCAGAGTAGAACTGGTAGTGAACTCCGTCTGTGAGAATCCCGAACCGTGCATCGGTAACGGAGAAGTATCGATAGAGTTGTGACGGAGTGACTCGCGCTAGGTCGGTGCCAATCATTTTGCACTCAAAGAGAATCGTTACTTGCGAGTCTTTCATAATCGCATAATCGACCTTTTCTCCTTTTTTGATACCAACATCAGCCGTAAACTCGGGCACCACTTCCAGGGGATTAAATACGTCGTAACCGAGTGCCCCAATAAATGGCATTACTAAAGCGTTCTTGGTCGCCTCCTCCGTCTTCAATTGCGAAGCCATCTTTTCTGCTCGCGAGGCGAGTTCTTTTAAACGATCAATCAAATCCATTTTGGCGTACCCGTAGGAAGAGGTGGGATAAAGACCCCTAGAATCTACCAAAGTGATCGCCCAATTCAATCAAGCTCCCCAAGGCAATTCACGCCAAATTCAACTTCTCTGCACGAAATGCCAGCAAACAACCGGCATAAATCGGGATTACGTTGAATGGACACCCACCTCATGGAAAGGTCAGCTGTGAACGCCGAAGACTTGCGAAAAATCATTGGAGCTTCCCAGGAACCGGTCGAGTATGCCCCGGTCGCCCTGCTGCTGAAAACAGGCTATGCCTGTTTCGGGCATTACAACGGGAACGTGAACGACGACCTTGCTCAAACGCTGGTTGTGTTGAATGCCCAACTGATGGACCTCAAGGCCGAGGCCCATCGTGCTCGCCCGGCGGCGGAAGACTTTCGCGAGTTCCTGCTGGAGATCGTCGGGGCGTACGATGCCCAGCAGCAAGACGACCTGCCGACCCGCGAGTTCCTCGGCAAGCCGATCCCTCTGGTCGCGATCCCCTTGGAAGAAATCGCGATCGTCTACCCCGTCGCCCAGATCGTGACGATGCTCCAGAGGGTCAGCCCCGAGAAGCGCGAAGAAACGGCAACGCCAGCGCTCTTCGATTTCAACCGCAGCGAAATCCTGAACGTCCTACGCATGAAACTGTGGTAAACGTTCCCGTCCCCCAGTGCCACGCAACGCTGGTAACGATTCTACAAGAACTCTCTAGCTCGGGCGATTTGCTTTGCAGTGGCAGTCTTCACGTTGGGTGGGCCGCAGCTAGGGGGTTGTTTCTTTCTTGGATAGTTTCGGCTTTGTTTACTTGTGATTCGATGGGATTCATCAACCTTCAGGCAGATTGTAAAGTCGAGTCTGGTTCTGGTTTTGCCGGACAGCAGGTCACGCATTGCTGCCTGCAGCAGGTCGATCACGCGAGTTGGGCTGAGCTTGTTGAGCGGGACTTTCGCTTCGTG